>JAYVRW010000048.1:0-31807 GCA_043775925.1 Blastocatellia bacterium | reverse complement strand
CGGCAAGTTTGCGTATTCCAATAATTTTTCGGCTTGCCCACTCTCCACTTCATCCGTCAACCACTGCTCAAATTTCGCCGCCCACAGCGGAGTTTCTGCGCCGGGGCGAAGCTGATACAAATTATGTACAGCAGTTCCCGAAGCCATAATCAGGACGCCTTCTTCGCGTAAAGATTGTAGCGCCTGCCCGATTGAATAATGCGATTTGGCCTCGTTGTGTGGCTGCACCGAAAGTTGCGCGACAGGAATATCGGCTTCGGGATACATTAAGCGCAACGGAATCCACGTGCCATGATCAAAACCACGATTCGGTACGGCATCACATTCGATGTGAGCCGCCGATAAAAGCTCTTTGAGGCGAAGCGATAATTCAGGCGCTCCCAAAGCCGGATATTTCATTTCATACAACGCCTGCGGAAATCCGCCAAAATCGTAAATAATTTCAGGGGTTGCCGCGAGGCTGACCGCCGGGCGCGCCGTCGCCCAATGCGCCGAAATGCTTAGAATCGCACTCGGACGCGGCAAAGATTTTCCAAGTTGCGCCAGGAATTCTGCCGCTGGTGAATGCTCCAACGCAATCATCGGTGAACCATGTGAAATAAAAATTGTCGGTAACATAAATTATTCATTACCCCCAATCGGATCGCCCGGCGGAGTTGGCAATCGCGTAGTGCGTTTGCGCGGCACATCAGGTCGCGTCAAAAATCGTTCGATTTCTTCGGCTAAAAATTTGCGATGCACAAAATCATTGCCTTCAATCATCCCAATTTTTTTCAGGTCAGTCAGTAAAGCGCGCAAGGCTTCATTCGCTACGGCGCGAACTTGTTGTGCGGCGTCATCATCCTCAGCCGTCTCTTTTAATTTTGTGACGCACACTGTTTGCACGGCGCGTTGAATTTCGGCTTCGTAGCCATTTTTCGGTACACTTTTTTTCCAGACTTGATTTAATAATCCGCGCACGATTTCGGCAAAATCAGGGTTCTCGACAGATCGTGCATGGTATTCATTCAACCGCGCAGCCCGTTCAGGATTGAGTAACCCAGTCATCGTAAAATCAGCCGCAAGACTCGCCGCAGCTATCGGATCGAACGTCAGCCCCGTGCGCTTATTGAAATATTCGGTCGGGCCTCCGCCGTAGCCGAACGCGCGCGGTGGAATCAACTGCAAAATATTTTCAGGAATCGCTAACACTTCCGGCGTAATGGTGTCAAGCGCGAGTTGCAACGCTTCGCGCTGTTTTGTAGCAGGCACAATCGCCTGAATATTTTTCGGCGAAGCACCACCCGCAGTTTTCACAGCGTAGGTGTAATACAAACCGCCGATAGATTTTATCGCGGCGGTGAGTTGATAGCGGTGATGCAAATAGAGCGGCAATAATTTCGCTTCGAGTTGCGAGTACGGCGTACCATTAGGCACAGTCGTTGCGCCAAAATTTGCCATCCCGATTTTGCGCACTTCCATTTCATGTTTGAGTTGCGTGACCGGATCGGAGCCGTTGTCCCACAGGCTCGACAACGGATGCGCTGCGCCCGCCGGACGAGTGTCTGAATCCGAAATAAACAGCATTCCGTCGCTGACGCCTTTGGTCACAAAATCATCAATGGCTTTTTGATTCGGGTATTCTCCATACGCAAAACTCACTGCAAATTTGTCATACACACCGATACCGACGGCGTACGCATTCGACAAATCCAGCTTGCCATTTTTGATCTCAATCATCGGTCCCGGATAATCCATCACCGAGGCTCTGCCATAACTCGAAGCCGCGAAATTGTGCGCGAGTCCGAGCGTATGCCCGACTTCGTGCGCGGACAATTGGCGAATCCGCGCCAAAGCCATTTCGCCAACGGATTCGGGATCCGCCGCAAGATATTCAACATCTGGCAACGTCGCTGCAAAATCACAAGCGCGACTATTTTTGTATTGCGGCACTTTGCCATCGCCGAGCAAAACGTCCTGACGAATGCGCATGGAATCAAGCGTGACTACGCCCTTGATAATTTCGCCGGTGCGCGGGTCTTCAACGGTCGAGCCATACGCCCAGCCACGCGTCGAACGATGCACCCAATTAATCATGTTGTAGCGAATATCCATGGGGTCGGCATCGGCGGGTAGCACTTTGACCTGAAACGCATTTTTGAATCCGGCTGCCTCGTAAGCCTGATTCCACCACGCAGCGCCTTCGACTAAAGCACTGCGCACAGGTTCAGGGGCGCCGTTGTCTACATAATAAATTATGGGCTTGACGGGTTCACCGCTCGCGTCTTTTTTCTGCAAGCGATGGCGCGAAATCCAGCGTTTTTCAATGGGTTCCGTAAACGGTGAAGAATAATCAAAAAAAGAAATACCGAAAAACCCTACGCGCGGATCAAGCGGACGCGGCGTGTAATTATTATCAGGCAATTCGACGAGCGAAAAATGTTCGCGGACGGTAACAGCTTGGGCAGTAGGCGCAACTTCAGCTACAAGGCGTCCGGGATCATCGGATGCAAACGTGAGCGTGACTTCGACTTCCGTATTTTTCGGAAACAATTTGGTGCGCGGCAAATAAAACGCGGAGCGCGATTCATCCATTCGAAAACTGCCTTGCCGCGTGCGCTTCATAGTGTCAACTACGCCGTGCGCATCACGCAAAAAGAAATTTGTCGCGTCCACCAAAACCTTGTCGCCTTCGGTTGCTTCGACTTTGAAGCCCCACAGCACGGATTGCGCGAATGAATCTTTCACGGCTTTGCGCTCCGCCGCATCGTTACCAAGCGCACGGTAACGATAGTTCGGCTGCGTCAAAAAAACCTTGCTGCCGTTGCGCTCAAAAAAGACTACGCGACCATCGCCCGGCTGTCCGCGATCAAGCCCGATGGAATTGGAGCCGACACCCGCCGGGAGCGAAGTCTGAATGAGAAATTCTTCATTGAAACGAGAAATCTCCATCCACATTTTTCCGTTGGTGGCGTCCCAATAGAGTGGAATATAGCCGTCAATTTTTTGCAGGTTTGTAGTTTTGTTAGTTATGGTTTGGGCGGTTGCGATTGAGGCAAAACAAGCCAATAAAATTACCAAAATAAAACGAAACATAAAGTCGTAGCTCCCTTTTCTAAATCTAACCGTAATCGAATTCTGAATTTTCGCACACCGGCGACTTCAAAGAAAATAATCTACCATTATTAGTTTTTGCAGTGCTGAATTTGCGGCTGTGCCGCTTGATGTGCGGTTGCGGCTCCGCCCAACCGAGAAGTTGCTTTCTCTGTTTTGGGCTACGCCCGCTTTTATTAACGGGCATAGCCCAAAACAGATTCAAGCCGCTCGAAAAGGCTCAGCCTTTTCGCACATCGGGGCGGCAGAGCCGCAAAGCCAAGTCTGGGGATACTATAATTCTACAAAATCACCACCATCGCCCCTTCGTTCATCTCATCAAAAATCTTGCTAATATCAAAAATGTGCATCACGACGCAGCCCCACGATAAATGGCGCGGGCCGTCATTGCTCCATTCTTTGATCCAGCCGTGAAAGCCGATGCCGCCGCCGAGTTTGGTATTCTGCAACGTCTCCTGTTTATTGATCCAACGCGAATTGATGGACGCTTCCTGAGAGGTGCTGATGATCCCTTCGCTACGCCCTCTTGCGGCGTCATAGCGATTTGGATAATTCATTTTGATCCAATGCCCACCATAGTATTCGCCGTATTCGCCATCAAATTTCCCACGATGTTTCTGGATGATGAAATACATCCCTTTCGGAGTTTTGTTGTCACCCTGCAATTTTTTCTGTCCTTTTTCCTGTCCGAAACTCACGTCATATTCACCCTGCATGTTGCCATTTTTATACAAGCGCATTTTGTAACTCGCCTGATCTACGACCACCAGCGTAGCCTCATTTTGCGGGATAAATAATTTTCGATGACTGTTAATGAAATTAGAAGGATGCGCGTAATGCTCTTTGATCCACGCCAAATCTTTGCCGTTCGATGAAGGCCAATAGGACGGCGTGAGCGACTCATCCCACCGCAATTCCAAATGCAAATGCGCCGCAAAAGTTTTGTCAGGGTCCTGCCCAATCGCAGCGATGACCTGCCGTCGTTTCACTGACTGTCCGGCTTTGACTTTGAGTTCGCTGAGGTGCGCGTAGAGCGAAAGAATTTTTTGCTTCTCGTGATTCTCATAAAAAATATGTTCGATAACGACGACGTTACCCCACGGTTGACCGTAATTTTGTGCGAACTTCACGCGCCCGTTCGCTACGGCAAAAACGTCCTGACCGTAATCAGTATTGCCGCCGCCCTTGCCGTTCCAATCTTCCGCCGGATGAATTCCCAGCGCGTACTGCTCACCAAATTTCGTCGCGATATACCAATCACTGTGCGTCTTCCCCGTCGCTTTGTCCGTGTAAGAACCTTTGGCATTTTCATCCCCAATCGGAAAATCAAAGCCATCTGCCACCGGAATTTCCGTCTTCAAAAAATCATCGAAGACATTCAGCTTAGGATTCCGAGCGACTACGGCAAGGCTGGGATTTGGAGTGAAACTCGTCTGCGTAGCGGCAGATTTACAACCGGAGAAAATGATCGTCAGAAGCAGGAAGGCGTGAATGGCGAGATGGAATGGCATAGATTAAAACCTTTGCGAAAAATGCACAAGCCTGCACGAAATAAGGGCGATGGCACATTTACGAAATATGAGTTTCTACAGAAAATATTGTTCCATCTCATAAGTATCCGCAATAATGAGCAAGCCTCTGAAAAAGGGATTCAGCCGAGCTTACTATTCATCGTATTAGGTTTATTTTTGATGTCAGCAAACAATGTGTCATTTTCTGCTTTGATTTTTTGCTTTGATGTCGAAGCCGCTCAAATTACCAAGCTCATATCCTGCGATTCCACCTAAAGTTTGTTCATGGAATGTACCAATCGAATTATTTATTGATTTGTCAATTTGCCGCAAAATCTCAGCTTGAATCAGGCTTTCTTCATCAATATCGCTGAATTTTGCATCGAAAGTGAGTTTTACAGTATCAACTTTATTACTGTAAAAATTTCTTTTCGTAATATTATTTTTAGCTTTTAAATACGACTAATGAAGTTTTTCTATACAGGAGAAAAGATGCTCATCGGAAATAAAAGTAACATATTTATTTGCCATAAGAGTATTTTAAGATTAAGCTTGTCAGTCTCGTTAGAAAACTTTTACCTTAATATCTAAATATTTCTTAGGGTTTTGCCGAATATCATAAAGCAACTTCGTCATCTCTGCCGAAGTATCATTTAGATTCTTGTACAGTGTTTCATCCTTCAGCAGCTTTCCAGCCGTCCCTTCACCTTTTTCCAGATTCGTTGCAATGTTTTTGAATGAAGCAATAGATTCTCTGACTTCCTGATAGAGCTTATCTTCATTCAATAATTTACCAACCGTTCCTTCGCCCTTTTCTACTTTAGCAATGATGCCTTCTAATTTTTGCGTGGCGCTATCAAACTTTGTCATTAAGTTATTCGCACGATTATAAATTTCGTCATCGTTAAGTAATTTACCAACCGTCCCTTTACCGGATTTGATTTCCGCTAATTGATCTTTAAGTTGTTCGGAGACTCCCTTAAACTGAACGATTAGCTCATTCGCCCGATCATAAACCGCCGGATCACTGATCAATTTTCCAGCGGTGCCATTCCCTTTTTTAATCGAAGAAATCAATGTTTCAGCCTGCAAAACCGCTTTATTCAGATTCGAGTAAATGGCATCATCTTTCAAAAACCTGCCGACACTTCCTTCCCCAGCCTTAATATTCGCCGTCACGTCTTTGACATTATCCGTAATAGTATTCAAATTGGACATCGCCGTCTGAGACGCGTTAATGATGTCTCCGACGCTCTTATTCGCATAACTTTGAACAGTTCCATTATTAAGTATTGCCTGACCTTTTGTAGTACCGGGGGTAATATCAATAATATTATCTCCCAGCACGCCTGCTCCTTTTAAAACAGCCATAGAATCTGAGCGAATTCTTTCAATCGCCGCTACACCATTCAGCTTTCCAGTAATTTCCATGACTAATTCGATATTATCTTTCGCTTCCTTGTTATCAGGAATTTTAGAGTTAAAATTGATCTCTTTGACGTTCCCGATTTTCACACCTGACAGTCTGACTTCCGCGCCTTTACGCAATCCTTCTACGGTTGGCATATAGGCGTGGATATATGTTTTTTTGTGGAAAAACGGGATGTCTCCCGCAACTACAAAAATTGTAGCAACTAAGATTGTTAGCGCTATTAAAACTAATATTCCTACTCTCAGGCCTGACAACGAATTTTGAGTTTTTGGCGGCATATTATTTACTCTGAAATTTATCCTCGACGTAAAAACTTGAGGATATAAGGGTCGGATGAAGCGTACATTTCTTCATCCGCTCCACTAAAGATAATATCTCCATCTTTCAGCATCAAAAATTTAGTATTCACCAGACACAAGGTTCCATCTTCTTTATGAAATACGATTTCCCCGTCCGGCTCACGAGTAACAAATTCATTCGAGAGAACATCAATATCCTGAATGCGGTGCGTGACAAAAATTGAACCAACATTTTCGAGATCACGGAGCTTTAAAACTAAATCACAAATCGTTCGGGCAGTGATCGGGTCAAGCCCCGCCGTTGCTTCATCGAAGAGAATAATACCGGGACTGCCAGCCAGTGCACGGGCAATCCCTACCCGTCTGCGCATACCGCCCGATAGTTCATTCGGCATCTGGTCAATAGCATTTTCAAGGTCAACGAACTGTAACATGCGCTTCACAGTCGAATCTATTTCTTCATCAGTTGCCTTCTGCTCACGCAGTCGATAGGCAACGTTTTCGTAAACCGGCAAGCTGTCAAATAAAGCACCTTCCTGAAAAACCATTCCGATTTTTTGCCGGACTCTCATCAATTGTTCTTCGGTATAATCTGTAACTTCTTCACCATTAATAAATATCTGTCCATCATCAGGTTTGATAAGTCCCAAAACTAATTTTAAGATCGTGGACTTTCCCGTTCCTGATCCTCCCATCACAATCTTACATTCACCGTGACCTACCGTAAAACTTACCTTACGCAAAATTACTCTTTCACCAAAACTGAGTGATACATTTCTAAATTCAATGGCTGACTCAATATTCTTCATAGAGAATTTAATAACCTAAATTTTCAAGCTCTTCCAGGCTGATACCGGACCGTGGATTGATATAGGGTGAAAGCATTTTTTCTACATATTTGGCGATAACATCTACTTCCAGATTCATCTCATCCCCGGCTTTCAAAGTAGATAGATTGGTATGTTTCCAGGTATGCGGGATAATCGCAATTTCAAAAAAATTTCCAGTCAATGAAGCTACCGTCAGACTGATACCATCAACTGTGATTGAACCTTTATGAACAATATATTTTGCTAACTCAGCAGGAAACCCAATCAGCACATTGTATCCGTCTCCCACTTGTGTAGCACCAAGATATTTAGCGATTGCGTCAACGTGCCCCTGGACAATATGCCCGCCAAATCGTGCTTGCAGCTGCATTGGGCGTTCTAAATTAACCTTACTTCCCGCTTTGATCTGCTTCAGACTTGTCAGTTTCAACGTCTCATCGGACAAATCGGCGGTAAAGGAATTGTTTGATTTAGTAACCACAGTCAGACAAACGCCATTAACAGCAATACTATCTCCGATTTTTGCATCAACTAAAATTGAAGGCGCGAGAATTTCTATCTTTGCTCCCTGATTTATTTTAGTGAAAAGCTTAATCGTTCCCAGCTCTTCAATGATTCCAGTAAACATTTTTATTTTGTTGAATTAACTAAATTAATAAGTTGCTCGATAACTTCTGAGGGAGAATAAGAAGAGGAATCGAAGTAAAGAGAGTCTACCGCTTGCGTCAACGGTGAATCTAATCGTGAACTATCTCGTGTGTCGCGTTCGATAATATCCAGCAAAGTTTTTTGATAAGAAGAAATTATTCCTTTCTCTTCATCTTCCCGATGTCTTCTCTCGGCGCGGGTTTCCGGCGAAGCATCCAAATAGATTTTCACTTCTGCTTCTGGAAAAACTTTAGTGCCAATATCTCGTCCTTCCATGACAACATCGGTCGCACGTCCCAGTCGTTGCTGCTGTGCAACTAAGGCACGGCGAACGGCAGGAATTGCTGAAACGACGGATGCCGCAGTACTGACTTCTTCTGAACGAATTAATTCAGTAATTTCGTTCTTATCCAACCAAACCGTATCACCGATTAATTCAATCAATGAATTGTTGGCAACGATAGCAATTGAGTCAAAATCTTCAAGGGCAATTTTTTGCTGCAACACTTTCCAGCCGATAGCGCGATACATCGCTCCCGTATTGATGTACGTGAAACCGAGCCGTTGCGCTAAGGCTTTGGCGACGGTGCTTTTGCCTGCTCCGGCAGGGCCGTCAATCGCTACTATCATAAAATTTCAGTTAATGCCTGAATCGTTTCATCAATCTGTGACTCAACAACATCGTAATGCGTAACCATTCTCATTTGCCGTTCATTAATGCCATTGGCAAGTATTCCAACTTCTTTCAATTGTCGCGTAACTTCAATCGGAGACTTCCCTGTTTCGCTAATATCAAAAATCACAATATTGGTCTGAACAGTTTCGGGGGCTATTTTGACGCCGCGTAATCCGGCAATGCCAAGCGCTAAACGCCTGGCATTCGCGTGATCTACGATTAATTTTTCAGGCGATTCAGCCAGAGCGACTAATCCGGCAGCCGCCAGAATTCCAACTTGTCGCATTCCTCCGCCTAATCGTTTGCGCCAGATAAATGCTTCCCGAATAAAATCTTTCATCCCGACAATCATCGAACCGACCGGAGCGCCTAATCCTTTCGAGAGACAAAACATCACCGAATCGAAAGGCTCTGCAATGTCTTTCACTGAACAATTCATCGCAGCGGCAGCATTGAAAATTCGCGCTCCGTCGAGATGAACGGGCAAGCCCAGCACATGCGCTCCATCGCAAATTGCCTGTGCATTCGACAACGGCAGTAAAGTTCCGCCTGCCATATTATGAGAATTTTCCAGCGTTATCAGCGAGGTCGGCGAATCATAATACGGCCCGGCGTGATGAATGCCAGCGCGTACCTGATGCCAGTTGAGGATGCCATTTTCACCTTTGACGGTACGAAAAGTAACGCCTGAAAAGATGGCTGATCCGCCCAGTTCATAATTGAAGATATGACATTTTTCTTCGAGGACGACTTCCGTGCCGGGTTGGGTATGCAGCTTGACACAAATCTGATTTCCCATCGTTCCTGTCGGGACGAAAAGCGCGGCTTCTTTGCCCATCAATTCTGCGGCGTATTCCTGCAAGCGATTAACGGTCGGGTCTTCGCTGTAAACATCATCTCCGACTTCAGCTTCAGCCATCGCTCTTCGCATCGTGTCAGTGGGCTTCGTGACAGTATCGCTACGTAAATCAATTAATTTCATACACTAAATAAATGCTACAAAAACTTCGTTCGCCAACACTTTTCCACGTCGGGAAATTCGCATTGAATCGCCTGAAAATTCCAGCACCCCGGCATCAACCAACCGTTCAATTTCCGGCGCATATTTCGATTTAAGATCCACGCCGTATTGATCGGAATACTCAACTAAATTAACGCCCTCTTTCAAACGTAGTTGTAAAAATATAGCTTCACTTTTAAGGTCTTCCGCCGTCAACGCAGTAGTTTCTCCGATCACAGATTCAGATTTTTCAATCCGATCAATATATTCCTTGAGATTGCGCGTATTTGACCAACGCTGGTTTCCATCATAGCCCGCTGCCGACATCCCAAAGGCGTGATACAAAGCTCCGTTCCAGTACTTCAAGTTGTGGCGAGACTCAAATCCCGGCTTTGCCCAATTAGAAAGTTCATACTGCTCGTAGCCATTTTGCTCAGCCAGATCAACCAGCTCGTAATACATCTGCACCGTCAAATCGTCGTCAATCGCCTGAAGCTCGCCGCGCTTGATGCGGTGCAATAATGGAGCGTCCTGATACAGTTCCAATAAATAAACCGAAAGATGTTCCGGTTCAAGCTCCATCGCCGATTGAAGATTGTTGCGCCAGGTTTCGATGGATTGTTCGGGCAAGCCCGCAATTAAATCCAAGCTTAGATTTTTGAATCCGGCGACTCGCGCCATCTTCACGGCGGAACGCGCATCGTCTGCGACATGACCGCGCCCGATCATTTCAAGTTCACGATCAAGAAACGATTGAACGCCAATACTGAGGCGGTTAACCCCAAGGCGGTGAAGTTGAGTCAGATATTCTAAAGTCAAAGAACCGGGATTCGCCTCGGCGGTAATTTCAGCCTCCGGCGCGATCTGAAATCTATTTTTGCATTGATCCAGAATTGATTGAAATTGCGCAATGGTCAAAGTGCTGGGGGTTCCTCCGCCAAAATAAATCGTATCTACGTTTCGCATTTCTCCGGTAAATTTGGCAGAACCGATTTCCTGACAAATTGCTTCTACATATTTTTGCGCTAAATTTTCTTCATATCCGCCAGTCGCAAAATTGCAGTAATGACACCGCGAAGCGCAGAAAGGAATATGAAGATAAACACCAGATTGCGAACTCATACGGTCGTGAGTATAACAATGAATAACGAACTGCACAAAAAAACGGGAGCTGAAACCAGCTCCCGGATAAGTTTAGGAAATTACTCTCAAGCTATTGAAGCGCCTCTCCATATTTCTTGAGGTACTCTTCTTTAGCGCCGCTCACCCAATCATCACGTTCGATGCGACCGCGAAAATCTTCGAGCAGATGATCGTAATGCCGAACCTCTTTTTCTTTCCAGGTCGCAATATCACGGAAGAAATAAATCCCCTGCTCGTTAAGCAATCGCTCCAGAACCGGGCCGATTCCGAAGATGAGCTTGAGGTCATCTTTCTCAACACTTTCTGAGCTTTTCGTGATTGCTGCCGTGGGTTTTGACTTAACTTCACGCGCCATCATTTCAAGTTCAGTGATCCGCGCCCGCAGTTTGGCAAGTTCACGATCTCTTTCTGAAATGGAAGTGTTGTAACGAGTATCCCATTCAGATAACTGCGCGTCGCGCTCCTGAAGGTTCTTCGTCAAAGTATCCATTTCACGCAACCTGGCTTTCAACTGATTGACTTCAGCTTCAGAGACTGAAACCTGAGCGCCTGATTTTTCAAGTTCGACCACACGCTGACGAAGCGCGACCAACTCCCGATCACGGTCACTGATTTGGCTGGAAAGTGTTGACAACTCAGCGAGGCGTAAGTTTAACCTACTGAGTTCAGCGTCTCGGTCTTTGACCTGATCTGACAGGGCGGCAAGTTCTCCGATTCGCAGGTTTAGTTGAGCGATTTCGCTAACTTTTTCGCCAAGCGTAGCTCGATAATCAGCTTCCTGACTCTTCGCCTTTTCAGCACCATCGTGACTACCTTTTTCCAATTCAACCAAACGCTGACGCAGGGCTACAAGTTCAGCGTCCCGCTCAGAGAGTTGAATCGTCAACGAAGACAGCTCAGTGAGACGAGCATTCAGCTTGCCGATTTCGACATTTTTAGCATTCATCAAAGAGTCCAATTTGTCATCAAGTTCTTTGATTCGGACATCTCGGCTTTGCAACTCCTGCGCTTTGGCAGCTTCAATTTCTGTCAACTTCAGACGGAAGGAATTTACTTCATTTTCCCGTTCTTTTAAGTGACTGGAAAGCATCGCCAGCTCACCAAGTTGTAGCGTTAGCCCTGCCAGCTCGCTGTCTTTAGCGCCAAGCGTAGATTGATAATTGGCGTCTAGTGCCTTCGTTTTTTCAGCTCCGAGGCTGGCGTCTTTTTCAAGCTCAACCAACCGTTTGCGAAGCGCCATCAGTTCCCCATCAGTTGCCGCGAGACGAACGTCACGGTTTTTGACTTCCTGAATGACAGGCTCAAGCTCAGCGACTCTCAAACGTAGCTGTGCAATTTCAGAATCACGATCCTTGAGTTGCGAGGCTAACACTTCAAGGTCGCCGACTTGTCCTTGCAATCGGGCAAGTTCTGCATCTTTCTCGCCTCTGGCAGCGTGTGCGAGAGCCAATTCTTTTTCGAGACCATGAATATTATTGCCACTTGCTACCAGTTGATCCCGAAGTTTTCCAAGCTCTGCTGTCTGCGCCGCCGAACTGGTAGAAGACACTTTCAATTGCTCTTCCAACTCGTGAATTTTGTTCCCCTGAGAATTGATTTTGGCAGTCAGCCCACCGATGGCAGCGACTTCAACGCCAAGCCGAAGAATTTCAGATTGCTTGCCGTCCAGTGCCGAAGCATGACTGGCAGTTAGACTGGCAAGCTGATCATCTTTTTCTTTAAGCTGCACCGGAAGAGCTTCCAGGTTTTTCAAGCGGAAACTCATTTTGGCAAATTCCTGCTCCTTCTCAGCGTAGGCAGTTCTCAGGGCTGAGAGTTCGCTCTCAGAAGCCTTCGCTGACGTTGCGGCAACCTCCACTTCCGATAGTTTTGTGCGCAAGGAATAAGCTTCCGCCTTCGCGTCAGCGTTGGACTTTTCCAGGGCGGCTTTCCAGTCGGTCTCGTTTTGGGCAGCCTCAGCTTTGAGTTCATCCAGTTCTGAAATTCTGGCATCAAGGTCTGCTTCCAAAGTATTAATTTTGGCTTCATGCTCGGCAAGCCAGGCATCTCGTGTTTTCAACGTCGTAGCCAAAGTTGCCATCTCTGTTTGTAAGGAGCCAATTCTCGAAGTTGAAGTTGTCAAATCCGCACGTAAACCACTTAATTCCTGATCCCGTGCACTGAGATTCGTTCGGCAATTATTGAGCAACTCGGTGGCATTGGCTGAGCCGAAAATTCGACCCAGCAACCAGCCAATTAATCCGCCGAGTAAGCCTGCGATCAACAGGCAAGGTAGTAGTCGTAGTATTGTTTCTGTCCAGTCCATAATTATTTTGCCTCCTTCAGGACAAGAAATTCTGTCCGACGATTTCTGGCTTTTTCTTCTGGCGTATTATTCCCAGCAATTGGTTTCGTTGAGCCGTAGCCCTTCGCCAACATGCGGTCTGCGGCAACGCCATGCTCCGCTAAATATTTGCGGCACGCCACCGCCCGTCTTTGACTAAGCGCGAGATTACTGGAAGCGTTGCCGGATGAATCAGTGTGTCCACCGACTTCCACCGGAACGCCCGGAACCTGCGCCAGCACCTTGACCATATCGTCAAGCGTAGCCTGACCTTTGGCGGTCAGTTGATCGCGATTAGTTTCAAACTCCACAATCTTTCCCACCATCATTTCATTGAGTTTGGATTGGAAGTCAGCAGCCTGGACATCGGTGATTTTTCCTTTGATAATTACTTTATCAATCAATTTCATATTCGGGCCGAGATTTTTTGTAGCCTCCGCAAGCAGCGCAGTCTTAGCGGCTTCTGATTCAACGAATCCACGGACAGTCAGTGAACCGTTCTCAACAAAAAAACCACCTTCATTATTGGCTTTCGTCGCCAGTGGTAAAGCCAGTAAAGCCGCCGGAAGCCAGGATTTGCCACCATCTACTTTATTAGTGACAACCACAGTTTTATCTTCAAATTTCCCTTCCCCATAAAGCTCCTTAGCTTTAGCCAGGATTTGATCTTTTTCAGTCTGACTGGCAACAGTCCCACTGAGAATCACTTTATTATCGAAGAATCTTGCCTCCAGCGTTGGAGAGGCTAAGGCAGCCTCAGGCGCAACCGTTGCGACACTTCCGGTGGCGGCGGGGCCGTGCAACCAGATACACACAAAACAAAAAAGTAGAAAGAGCGGGATTCCAAATCCCAAAATGGTTTTACTATTCATCCTATTTTCTCCATTCCTTGAATTATCGGATCCTTGAATCCGACAACCACCTTTTGGGTAGCTTGTCGCCAGCCAAACTACAGACCGGGGCTACCAAAAACAGCGCAGCAGCAAAATCGCTCTTCGCTAAATTACTAAAATAAAAAGTTATCGCAAAGTTGATGGGGGAGGCACTTCTTCGCTTCCAGTATCCAAAAGTAAACAAACAAGTTAGCTTAGCTACCTAAACTCTTGAAGTTCACTGGAAAATTAAAACGAATTTCTCTCTAGGTGTAATTGTTCGACCGCGCTGAACAATTTAATATGTATTTCTTTGAATCAATGGGTTATCACTTGACCGAGTTTAGCGTAGCATTTCGTTAAAACCTCTGTCAAATCTGAAGGGCAGGAATTATCGCGTTTCAGGCGTATGCTATGGTAAAACAAGTGAAGAATTCATAAAATTCTCAATAAATATTGAGGTAAAACCGCTTGAAGCTTAAAAAACTCAGTAAATTACGATTATTTCAGCATCATTCCCAAATAAGCATCAATGATCGAACGCCCGGCAAATAACGCGATAATGGCAGCAGCGCCGAGGAAGACACCGAAGGCCAGACGTACTTTCATCCCACCTCCGCTTTTAAAAGCCATGACGACTCCGACCAGCGAACCGAGCAATGACCCCAGCAACAAAATAAGAATTGATGCCTGCCAACCGAGAAAGGCACCGACGAAAGCCATCATTTTCACGTCCCCAAGCCCCATCCCTTCAATGCCACGAGTATAAAAATAGACGGCTCTTAAAGTCCAAATCAATCCAGCTCCGACCAATGCTCCGAGTAAGGAATTAAAAAGTGTAATGTGCGCGACTGATTCGGGTTGAGCATAACTGTAGATAATCCAAATCACTGCCAGGACTAAGCCGGCAAAAAATGAAACCCATTCAATTCGCGTCCCACGCTTCTCGTATTTTTCCTCGAGGTGCTTTTCCTCATCGGATTGTTCAAGCTCTTCCCATTCAAAATATTTTCCAAAGAGAACATTATCCAGCCGATCAATGGTGAAAAAAATAGGAATCGCCAGCGCCAGCCCAGCCGCTCCTCCCCAAACCGCTGCCGCATGAGGCAAACTTGAACTCAAGCCTTCCAGCATCCGCCCTCCCCACAGATGGCTGACAAAAGTGATGGCGCCAATCGAAAAAATCAGCGCGGGATAAGTAATGATATTTGGCAGAAGCTGATGACGAGCATCAATGAAAATCAGCGCGACAATAATCGCAATAAAAATCATCCTGAAAACATTGAAAGTTGAAATGCCTGAGACGTAAGCGACACCAAAAAAGAGTGCCCCAACGAGAAATTCTACCGCCGGATAAATCGCTGAATACCCTGACTGACAAGCACGACATTTCCCACGTAAAATTAGATAGCTGAGGACCGGAATATTATCGTAAGGCTTCACGGACTGCCCACAAGAACCACAATGCGAGCCGGGATAACTAACCGATTCACCGCGTGGGATTCGATGGATGACGACGTTCAAAAAACTGCCGACAATCAGCCCGAAGGTTCCGGCAATGAGTGCTTGAAATAGAAATGGAAGGTCTTGGATAGAAATCATGAATACAATCCGGGAAAGTCAGGAGGGGCGACAAACCCTGATTAGACCTATTTGCAGGTAAAAGTGTCAAGCACAATTTCTTGCACGGGGAATCCTGATTGAATGGTTGGAATTTTTCGATCCGCTATGACGGTTTTGCAATTTCACGAATGCGGATATTGCGATACCGGACTTTACTCTTCTCGCCCCAGGAATCTTCGCCGCCGTGAACTTGTAAACCAATGTAGCCTTCGGCTGGATAGCGCTCCCGCGAATCAGTAAAATCAATCATTTTCTTCCCGTTCAGCCACGAACGAACGTGGGCAGGCTGTCCTTCAATGCGGGCACGAAGCTGGTTCCAACCATGCTTTTTGAAAGCTTTTTCCCAGTTTTTGTTGATCTGAATAAATCCGCCTTCCGCTGGAGCATAAAGGCTCCCAACGGTTCCATCCTTCCGATAATCAATTGTAATCTGGTAACCCATTCCATCTTCACGAGTCCGCAAAAAAAGTCCTGTATCTACCGGCAGGTCAGCTTTAAATTCCAGTTCAATTTCAAAATCTCCATATTTCTTTTCGGTTCCGATCAGCCCGCCTTGATGATCTTTTTCCTGATCACCGACAAGGGAACCATCTTTCACTTCCCAAATCCCGCCATGTCCACCATGCACAGCCATCAAACGCCAGCCGTTCATCGTTTTGCCATCAAAGAGACTCGTCCAGTTTGTCGTGCCTGAAAAAGCAATACTCGCAAGAATTGTCAAAAAAGCTAACATTATTCGGGGTCGAGAATTCATGACCGTCTCCTGATTTTTTATTTTGGATTGAACCCACTGAATCATTGTGTGAAGTCCAATGATTGTCAACCTGTGACAGAAAAAAGGCAGAGAAAATATTCTCTGCCTTTTCTTCATCCCAGTCGGAGGCAATCTTGCTACCTCTTGATTTTATTTATCATTAGAAGCCAGCTTCGCAAGTCGGAGCATACACCGGAATAGTCAGCGTGTTCGCTGCCACATTTGTTTTATGCAAAGTACGGATTCCACTCCAGGAATTGCCAGCATTAGTTGGCGTCATAATTAATCCGACAGCACCGCGAACATTCCACTTCATCGTAGCTACCTCACCGGTTTTCACCAAAGCTCTGGCTCCAGTTCCCAATCCGCCTGGGACTCGGGGGCTAGTCGTTGTAATAACCGTACTCTTCAAGCAAGCTCCCGTAAAAGGATTTGAAAAGCTACCTGCAGCTTCGTCTTGATTATAAAGTACGCCAATGCCCGTCATTGCTGAGCCTGCCTTCAGATTGTCAGTTCCAGCACTAATATCCCCACTCAATCCGGCGACAACAATTTTTTGTCCCACTGAGTTCAGCGGACTTTGAATTTCAGCGACGAACTGCGAGGGCAAAGCATCTAATCCAGTACCAACACAGCTCAGCACATTGAAATTCAATGTTGCAACCATATTCACCATATCGCAGGTTGCCATTTGCGGGGCAGTACCATAAGCCCAGAAGGCTTCAGCTCCGTAATTCCCTACATAATTTCCATCGTTGACAAAAGCATTTCCGATTAAGCCATTTTGATTGATCGGACATCCATCCGAGTCAACTGCCACAGCAATGAGGTATCCTGTATTTAACGGATCCATATCTGAAGCCAAAAACGAAGTAGAGGCATTCGGTGTCAGACAAATCGCCATGTCGGCCTGGGTACAAGCAGCATCAATAAAAAACAGATGAACTCGAGTGTCCGTCGCCCCTGTATTACTGATTGTAAATCGTGTGTTTACAGCTAATCCATCCGACTTATAATATGGAAAAGCCAACACTGAGCCAGCCTTCTGGTCGCTGACGCCAACATTGGTTGGCGGGCCTCCCGCGAAAGAATTAATTGAGAGGATCATCAACAACGAAAGTGCTGAGAAAAGCTGAGTAAAGAATCTAGTGGTTTGCATCAAATATCTCCTAAAATAATTTATGTTCAAATCCCGCCTTCGCTTGAAATCGGTCTTTGAACAAATAGAATCCTGACATCAATCAGGTATCGAGAAAATGAACGGAAACCGGAGCGCTTCAATTCAAACCGAAACCAGTGACTGTAGGTTGATTACAGTTCTGTGTACTAATTGACCCTGCGATTTACTGCAAGCTGTGACCGTCAGGAAAGTGACGGTGTCGTCACAACGAATTTGCGAGTCCAGTGAGAAGGGTTTGATCCAATGAAATTTGGATGAGGTATTGATTGTTGCCGCAATCAATGAAAGCAGTTTAACACAGTTAAATTAATTTAAAAGAATTATTTTATTACGTGTTGGGCTGAGCAGTAGAGAAGTATCAGGAATGGCGTGGGTCTAGTCGGTAGTTTGACCAAGCACAGAATTCACGATCCGCAGAATATCAGTTGGTAAGCTTGGCTTGGGAAGGAAGGCGGAAGCGCCGAGTGAAAAGGCGGTCTGGATTGATTCTTCATCAGCCAAACCACTCGTAATGACAATTTTTATCTCAGGCAGCGATTTTTTAAGCGCTCGTATCGTTGCCAATCCATCCATTTCCGGCATCATCAAATCAACGATGGCCAGCTCCGGCTGAAAGCCTTCATCAGTAATTAACTGAATCGCCCTGGCTCCCCCCTGCGCCGTTTGCGGCTGAAACCCGTCCTCCTTCAAAACTTCACCTGTCAGCAGCAGGATTTCACTTTCGTCATCAACAATCAGGATTCGCTGCCCACTTCCCAAAACTGAATCAGCCCGAATAATCTCTGCCGGAGAAGAAAACAACTGGTCAAGTTTGGGTAAGTAAATTTCAAAAGTAGTCCCGGCTCCCAGCTCACTTTTCAAAGCGACAAAGCCGTGATGACCTTTGACAATACCTTGAACTGTTGAAAGCCCCAGTCCCGTTCCCTGCCCCAGTGGCTTGGTAGTGAAGAATGGTTCAAAGATTTTATCGCGGACTTTTGGCTCAATCCCTGTGCCCGTATCAGACACCTCAATGACGATAAAATCACCCGAAATATTTTCTGATAACAACGGGGAAAATTGATCCTCCAGCCGCTTCTCACTGGTTTTAATACAAATGACTCCGCCATCTGGCATCGCATCTCTGGCATTGACACAAAGATTCATCAAGACCTGATACAATTGAGTACCGTCGCCCAGCACCTGATTATTTTTAGTCGCTGGCTGAATCTCAAAGCGAATTGAGCGCGGCATCGTATCAGACAAAATTCCGACGATTTCCGAAATTAAGGGTTCAATCACAACCGGGACTTTTTCACCGCTCGCGCCACGAGCATAGGTGAGGACCTGCTTAATCAGGTCGGCTCCGCGTTCGGCACTGCGCTGAAGGGTTTCAATCAATTGTCGGCTGTCATCGTCACTCAATCGCATGTGCAGGATGCGTGTAGCGAGAAGAATCGGAGCCAGCACGTTATTCAAATCATGCGCAATACCTGAAGCGAGCGTTAGAATGCTTTCCATTCGTTGCGTCCGATAGACCTGCTCTTCCAGTTGTTTTTTCTCGGTGATATCAGTATTGATAATCAGGTAGGAATGCGCCTCGCCCTGACCGTCACGAACCAGACGCCAATGACATCCTGTTCTGATTTGAGCACCGGATTTTGCAGAATGACGCGCCTCGCCATTCCATTCGCCTTTTAAACTTAAAATTTCAAATTTTGTACTGACTGAGTGATGATCCTCATTATCAAACAGGAAATTTTTAAGATTTTTTCCAATTACTTCAGCTCCTCCCCAGCCATAAATTTTTGCCGCGCCCTTATTCCAGAAAGTAATATTTAATTCCAGATCGCAAACGATGATCGCATCCGGGGCTAAGTCTAAAAGTGCGGCTTGCTCTCGCAAGCGATTTTCAGTATTTTTTTGCTCGGATATATCTCGTGCGATGGTCGAAAAATAATCTACCTGCTGGTCAGGATTCTTATGAGCAATGGTAACTTGAAGAACCGGAATAGTCTTATTTTCCCGTGTCATCAAAGCTGTTTCGCCAGTCCAGACTCCATCCCGGTACGCGATTGGCAATCCGACATTTAATATCAAATCACTAACCTCTTTTGGGTGAAACTGGATATTTGAAACATCATCCGTCTCGCTTAATCCAATCATTCGTCGTCCGGCGCTGTTAAGAAAAGTCGGTCGCCCGTGTCCGTCGGTAATACAAACAAAATCCGTCGTCGCTTCGAGCACTGTTTTAAAGCGCATCTGCTCTTCAGAAGATTTCAATAAGGCGGTAATATCTTTAAAATAGAGACTTACGCCGTTCGTACAGGGCTGAATATGATTTTCAATCCAGCGACCGGTATAGGGGCAGAGTTCTCGAAAAACGATTGTTTGTTTTTCTGCAACTGCCCTCAACGCTTCGGCTTTAAAACCGGAAGGCTCAAGTAAAGGAAATTCTTCCCAGATATTTTTGCCCAGCATCTCATCCGTCAAATTCATGAACTGCTTACATTTCACACTAATAAAACTGAACCGCCACTGTTCATCGAAAGTGGTATAGCCATCCGTCAAATCATCAAGCAATCGAATCATGTGATCGCTTTCAAGCAACTGACGGGGAGATAATTTTTGATTTTGATTGGGTAGCACTGCGGAACTCATAAATCCCATCCGATCTCATTCAGAAATTCAGTTGCGCAGGTACAACCTGCTTGAGCTGAATACGGGGTGACTGTTAAGTTGAGTTTTATCGGCAAAAGTAAGCTGAACGCGGAAGTTGAAGAGGGACAACTTCCACGCCAGATAATACCCCATTTTCCCGGAAAATAAAGAAGGCAACACCTTTTGAGCGCTGCCTCTTAATTATTTCATGATTGGTTGCTTGATGAATTATGGCTGCCAATCAGCGATGAAAATATTGGTATCACCTTGTTTTGCGGCATTCCGATTCGAGGCAAAAACCAGTTTTTTCCCATCTGGCGTAAACATCGGAAAGCCATCAAACGTATCGTTATACGTGATGCGTTCTAAATTAGAACCGTCTGTATCTATTGCATAAATTTCAAAGTTTCGCCCCTTGGGATCATCCAGATTGGAAGAGAAAATAATTCGCTTGCCATTCGGAAAGAAGAATGGCGCGAAGCTGGCTTTTTTGAAATTGGTAATGCGCCGCTTAGCTGAACCATCTGCGTTCATCACCCACAAATCCAGTTGCGTTGGGCGAATTAAATCTTCATTCAAGAGTGAAGTGTAATCTGCTTTTTCCTTATCAGTTTCGGGATGATAGGCACGGTAAACAATTTGCTTTCCGTCGGCGCTCCAGAACGGACCGCCATCGTAACCCAGCTCATTCGTCAGCTTCTTCACATTACCGCCGTTTTTATCCATCGTGTAAATATCAAGATCGCCGTCCCGTAAAGACGTGAAGACAATCGTCCCGTCTTTACGGATGGTGGCTTCGGCATCGTAACGCGAAGTCGTCGTCAGTGGCTTCGCATTTTTTCCATCCAAATCCGCTTGAAAAATATCAAATCCTTTGAAGAGTGACCAGACGTACCCCTTTGAAAAATCAGGCTTGGGCGGACATTGCGAAGCAAATTTATGCGTCGAAGCATACACGATATGTTTTTTATCAGGCGTGTAATAAGCGCAAGTTGTTTTGCCTTCACCGTTCGAGAGCATCTTCACATCCGTGCCATCAATCTTCATTGAATAAATCTGATCACAGCCATCAGCTTTCGGTGCACGTTGAAAAATCAAGCGCTTGCCATCGAATGAAAAATAGGCTTCCGCATTTTCGCCGTCAAATGTTAATTGCTTAATATTTTTGAGATGTTTTTCTCTGGGGTCTGTGGTGACCCGCGCTTTCTGCGCTTCACTCACACGAGGCTGAGCCAAAAAAACTGTGACGGCTGTAAGAATAATCAGGGCTGTTATTAATAGGGCTTTCATAAAATTATTTTTGAATTACAAAAGAGGAAATGACCTACGACTGTCAACGTCTGACAGAAAAATAGGTCATTCCCCCGGATCAATGAGATTTAATCAGAGTAAGCTTATCCTTCGTCTGATTCTGATTTGGCTTGTTCGCGTTTTTCTTCCATCAACAAGGCTTTCCGGCTCAGACGAATCTTATTGCCTTCCAGCCCGATACATTTCACCATCAACTGTTGACCTTCCGTCAATTCATCGCGGACATCGCGGACGCGATAATCAGCAATTTCTGAAACGTGCAACAGTCCATCAGTGCCAGGGAAGATTTCGATGAAGGCGCCGAAATCTACGATGCGATTCACCGTCCCCAGATAGGTTTTCCCGATCTCAGCTTCGGCGGTTAAATCACGAATAATCTGAAGTGCCTGCTGTCCGGCTTCGCCATTATTGGTAGCAATGGAAATACGACCACTGTCTTCGACATCAATCTTCGCACCCGTTCGTTCGACGATTGATTTGATAACTTTGCCACCTGGTCCAATCACGTCACGAATCTTGTCAACGGGAATCTGAATGGTCAGAATGCGTGGCGCATACTGGTTGAGTTCTGGACGCCCGGCGGTCAGAATTTCATCCATCTTGTCGAGGATAAATAACCGACCTTTACGCGCCTGCTCCAACGCTTCCTGCATGATCTGCGTATTCAGACCCGTAATTTTAATATCCATTTGCAAAGCAGTGATACCATTGCGCGTACCAGCTACTTTGAAATCCATATCGCCGTAATGATCTTCCGCGCCTGCAATGTCAGAGAGAACAGCAAATTTCTTGTCTTCCTTGACAAGTCCCATTGCGACACCAGCGACCGGAGCTTTGACCGGAACACCTGCATCCATCAACGAAAGAATTCCACCACAGATCGTCGCCATTGACGATGAACCGTTTGATTCAGTGATGTCTGAAACGATGCGAACAACATAAGGGAAGTCCGCTTCATCCGGTAAGACCGCTTCAATCGCACGATGCGCTAAAACACCGTGACCGATTTCGCGGCGTCCGGGTGATCCGGTACGTCCGGTTTCTCCTACAGAGAACGGCGGGAAGTTATAATTCAACATGAAGCGACGTTTGTATTCACCCGTTTCCAAATGCTCAATGTACTGAACATCCTGCGAAGTTCCGAGTGTCGTCGAAACCAACGCCTGCGTTTCGCCACGAGTAAATAGTGATGAACCGTGAACGCGAGGCAGAACTCCGACTTCAATGGTGATGGGACGAATCTCAGAAAAACGACGGCCATCAGGACGACGTTTATTATTCAAAATGTCATCACGGAAAATTCTTTCCTTCAAAACATCAAACAAGGCTGAAGCTTCGGAGCGCTTGGCTGGTTCTTCCTCAGGATAGCTTTCCTTAACCCGTTTTTTCAGATCAGCAATGCCACTATAACTTTCGATTTTCGATTTATTTTCGACGTTCAATAATTCACGCAATTCGGCGGAGAAGTTGGTATCGAGTTCAGCCAGCATCTCCTCGTTCAGCTTCGGCGTTTCAAATTCACGCTTCTTGATGCCAAGCGTTTCAAACATTGATTTCTGTAACGCGACCAGCTTTTTGATTTCGTTATGACCAAACAACAGAGCTTCGAGGATGACCTGCTCGCTGACCTCTTTCGCGCCAGCTTCGACCATGACAATGGCGTCTTCGCTACCAGCGACCAGCAGGTTCAATTTTGAATTTCTGATTTGCTCATACGTAGGATTGACGACGTATTTATCTTCAACCAGGGCGACGCGCACACCGGCAATCGGCGTATGGAAAGGAATGTCGGATAAGTATAAAGCGGCAGAAGCTCCGGTAATGGAAAGAACGTCTGGATCGTAATCTTCGTCAGCCGACACCACCATCGAAATGATCTGCGTTTCGTGCATATATCCTTTCGGGAACAACGGACGCAACGGACGATCAGTTAAACGACAAGTCAGAATTTCTTTTTCTGTCGGACGACCTTCACGCTTGAAAAATCCTCCGGGAATGCGTCCCGCAGAATAGGCATATTCACGATAATCAACCGTTAACGGAAAGAAGCTTTGCCCCTCTTTCGCCTGACGCGCAGAAACGGCAGTGACCAGCACGACAGTTTCTCCCTGCTGAATCAAAACAGCGCCATCAGCCTGTTTAGCGATCCTTCCCGTTTCAATCGAGATTTCTGAATCTCCAAAATTAACGCTTTCTTTCAAAAACATATTATCTCCTCAACAACAACAGCCGTTGTTTGAAAACAGAAACAATTTCTGAAGCAAACAACACAATAAACAACAAAAGCCACTCACTAACGACTAGAGTGACTCAGGATAACGATACGGATAGAAGCGAAAAAAAAATTAGTACCGAGAAAAAATTTCTTCACAATTTTTCATCTGGCAACGCGGACGTGTTCGGCTGAGAGGCACAACTAATTATCTATGAATACGAGAGTGGAGGAAACGAAGGGAAAGGTTGTTCATCCTAATTCCTAAACGGATAATTCGTGGAGCTTATCTCTGTCTTTTTTGCTCACCGGGGGTGCGATGTCCAAATAGAGCTGGCAAGACCTGCCGTCACGTTCGGCTACAAAAAAGGCGACGAACCCGAAGATTCGTCGCCACTGGTAACTTACTTACGAAGACCGAGCTTCTCAATAATTTGATGGTATCGGTTAATATCTTTGCGTTTTAAATAATCCAACATACTGCGTCGTTCGCTGACCATTTTCAACAAACCACGACGTGAGTGGTTATCTTTTTTATGGGTTTTGAAATGCTCGGTTAACTCAACAATTCGTTTGGTTAAGAGCGCTACTTGCACTTCCGGCGACCCAGTGTCGGTCGCGTGCGTGCGATGTGTTTCTAAAACTGAAGCTTTGGCTTCTTTGGCTAATGGCATTCTAACTCCTGAAAATCAATAAAGATTAATATACCTGCGTACGAAGATCAGGAAATTTACCATAACACTTCGTTCAAGTAAAGCATCAGGTTGGAAGTAAACCAACGTCACTGGTAGCTGGCGATTTCAACTGCAATGGATTCAACTGCAATGGAAAAGATGAATTAGCTATGACCAAGGCTGGTTACGGTTTACTGTCAGTAGTCTCACGCCAGAGCAACGGACAATTTTCGCGGGTTGATTTGCCCTCCGACATTGATTTATCGGCGGTGGCAGTCGGAGATTTCAATGGCGATGAAAAGCTTGATTTAGCTTCGTCAAATTATTGGCTGGGACGCATTACCGTGATGCCTGACCAATAGCAACGAACTGTCGTTCAATAAAAAGCCGCGAAGATTCGTTCAATCCTCGCGGCTTGCGCAATTTCATTCGCGCCAAATCGGAAGCAACGAAACACTATGCCCTGACGAATTAATCGAAATCTTGTTACCGACTCGTTTAAAATTGAACAGGCGTTTGCCAGTTAACCCTTCGTTCATTTTTCCCCACGTCAAACCGCCATTATTGGAAATTAAGACGCCGACGCCGTAAGTGCTGGCGTAGAGCTTGCCGCCAAACAATTTGACATCATTGACACCTAATGATGGAGAAATATCGCCGATGCCTACCGCATACCAATAATAGCCGTAATTGTCGGAGCGAAAAATCGTAGCGGCATCTGTCCCAATAAATAATGAGTTGTTGTACGAGGTAATGCCATTCACGAATTGTGCGCCATTCGCGCCCAATCCATCATTCATCGCCTGCCATTTTTCACCACCATCATCAGAGCGAAAAACACCCCCGCCATAGCTACAGGCATACAGGAGATTGCCCAATTTCCAAAAATCATCAAATGGCTGGTCGGCAGGCAATCCTTCGACAAGATGAAACGATTGACCATGATCTTTGGACATGAGGACACCGCCAAATAGACCAACGTATAAATCATCCCCAAGCTTTGTACCGAAATATGTCGAATTGCCTTCAGGAATAACATCGGGGATTTCCGTCCAGTTTTCGCCCAGATCATCCGAACGATATAACTTTGTATCTGTGCCGGCATAGAGCGTGCGCCCGTCTGCCAGCAATAGCCCTGCCAACAGTCCCTGATTACGCGTTGGTGCGATGCCTTTGTTGATTTGTTGCCAGGTTTTCCCCTGATCACTGCTGCGCCAGAACCCTCCACCCCAGGAAGTAACAAACCAATGCCTGCCAATGGTTTCCTGATCGTATGATTCTGCCGCACGTAAGCCCGTACTTGAACGTCGCCACGTTCTGCCGTGATCGCTGGAACGCATGACGCCGTCAGTAGTCGCCGCCAGTATCACGCCGCCACTGGAGACAAAATTGCCAACCCCTAAGTTGAGTGAAAATTCAGAGTGGCGCAATTCCCACGATGCCCCGCGATTGAGCGATTCATATAAATCGCCAGTTTCTGTTCTGGCATAAACGGATGAACCAATGGTGTCCATCCCGCTAACGGTTGAATTCGCAGGCAGCCCCTGATTACTGGTGCGCCACGTTTGCCCCAGATCATCAGAAATCAGGACACCTGCGCCAGTGGTGCCAACAAGGATGCGATTGCCAATGACACCAGGCCAGTTTCCGACTACACCTTGCGGCAGATTTAATGCGGCTTCCTGCCACGTCGCGGCATTGTCATTGCTGATGAATAGCCCGATGTTGCTCCCCATAAGAAGCGTTCCACCAAGGCTGGCAAAAAAAGGAAACGGGATCGGCTGAGGAAATTCCACGGCTTCCCAGTTCATGCCTTGATCCAAAGAGCGATAAAGTTTGCCTTGATTTGTATGCGCCACTGCCGTAGTGCCAATTGCTGCTATTGTGTAGATGCCGACACCAGGCGGTAAGCCACTACCGGAAGCTTCCCAACTTTTGCCATTATTAGTGGAGCGCCAAAGGCTGGCAATACGCGCCTGTCCATCGGCGGCAAGTAACACGTTGCCCACCGCTTTGATAATAAAATTGTAACTGTCCGGGCCTTGCTCAACATAGCTCCAATTGCGTCCGGCATTACGCGAGACAAAAATTCCGCCGGAAGTCCCGGCAAAAACCGTCTCACCTTTCGCCTGAAGGCTTAGGACATAGCCCGTATCCGGGCCATTGGCCTGTTGCCAGCGTGCCTGCCGATGGGATGCTTGTGCACTCGCTTCTACTTGTGAAACGGTATCCAACTGGATTGTTGCTGATGCCTGATTGCGTGAACGCTCACGCGCCTGACGAGCGGCTTCTTTATGCGCCATTTTCGAGCGAGCGAATAGTGCCGATTCGCCGCGCATTGAGTTTGGGTTAATTTGTTTTGATTGTGCCGAACTGTGATAGCTGAAGCAGCACAACACAAAGGTAAGGAAAGTGATGATTGATACACTGTGCGTGTATGCATGAAGATTTTGGGATTTCATTTATCTGACTCCTTTTAGGACTAAGAATTGGTTGGGGAAGTGTTGGCTAAAAGTTAAGAACGAGATTCAGGCTGATAGAGCGGATCAGGGAATATTCATTGATAGGTTATTCCTCTGACCCGCATCAATTGTCGGAAGCAATGACTAATACGCTTTCCACCTGGCAAGTGTGCATTGCGGAAGCCTGCACGAAGTAAGGGCGAACAGGCACACTTACTTCGTGCGTGTTTCCGCATTGCATAATCTCTAAGTTGAAAGCGTATAACTTGCCAGCATCTGCAAGGGAAGTTCGTGCCTTGCAGGATAATTACTTGCAACGCAGTCGGCTAACTACTTGCATTCGATGCCCGAGCTATCAATATACGATGTTGGTTCACCATTGGCATTGACCGTATAATGAAACATTATCCGTTGTATGAAGTCATTTCCCGCCCCTTGACCGACATATCTGATGCCTACTCCCAAAGAGTAGGTCTCCCCCACTTTGCCAGTAAAGTTTTCATGTACGGCTGCTGAACACCGATACTTGATACCAGTGGTTAACCCTACACCACTAACTCCCTGATAGTTCTCCGTGACGTGCGCATGGTAACCGCCCGCCTCATCAAGGGTAATTGTCCAAAGAACATGAAGTGCGCCAGTAAATTCGATCATCTCGCCAGCGCCATTGTTGGCACAGGGATTGTAATCCGTGAAATTAACTGGGAAGCGGATGTTATAGACAAGCTCTGCCCGGGCTGGTTGCGGCAGGGCCAGCGCCAGGAGTGTCATTGTTATTGTCAGGATAAATGAACCCCATCGTTTCGTTCTTAATCTATTCATAAAAATCTCCTTTGGTGAGTTGTTGTTATTTGCTCCAATTTAGACATAGGAAGAGCGAGTTACTTGCAACGCAGACCCACCACCGTGACTACAGGCGGAAGTTCGTTACAATTTACGTCGATGGAATACGTGACTAGAAGGTCTAATGACAGGTTTGGTGATTTTCCCAGACTAATCAATCGCTGATGTGCCTGTGACGTTGCCGTTCCACCACAGACGAAATTGGAAAAATCATCCTTGTAATTATTTTGAAAAATGTAACGGTTGCCGGTGGTCTGCCCAATCGCTGTGCCGTGTACATTAGTGTGAATTGAATCTATTTTGCCGGCGTTGATAATCCAGATCAGATGAACTTCAGCCGTACCCTCGACCCATTCACCGGTGCAATCGTTGTAGAACTGAAAGGGGACAGTGTCCCGTGTGTTCTGAACGATCTCTGCGGAGGCTGGTCTGATGCCGCAGATTGATTGCGTGATAACTAACAGTACGGTGAACAGTAACTTCGTAAAGTTATATTTCATTTTAAAATCTCCTTAGGTGAGTTGTTTTATTTGCCCAAACGGGCGTATGACGGATAGACAAAAGCAGCGCGGTTGCTATCCTCTGCCGATCTGAATTGTTTATGACCACGAGCGGGTAACTGCTATTGGTCAACTTATTGACTTGGCTTGCCACGATATTTTTCCTTCTGTTGAGCGAAAAATGTTTCGAGGTCTTCGGCGCTGATGGCTGGGCTTCCTTTGGCATCGAAGGCGGTGGCAATTCTGACAAAATTTTTCTGAAGAAAATTTGCTGCCTGCAAAATCTGCTCCAGTTCCGTCACGCTGGCGGGATCACGGCCTTTACGAATGGCAATTTGCCCTTGTAAGAACGTGCGGGTGTGCAGCAATTCTTCGTGGTTGATTAAATCGTCGTTCACCCATTTGGTTTTGTCGGCTCCACCCAGCGCCGGAAACATTGAAAAGGGAAAACCTGTAGCGGTCTTGACGAGTTCAAAAAGTTGATCATCTGCCGCTCGTTTTCCCGGCGCGTTGGAAGGCAAATTCCCAAAGACAGGCTGCGAAAACAGTAATGAACAAAGGGCAATCATTAACAGTTTTGAAATATCGGCTGGCTGCCTGATGCGAAGATTACTCATTTTTCTCTCCTGCGAGTCGTGGGGTTGTTTTGGTTTTCAGTTTTCAATAACTCAAGCTCGGCTTTGAGGCTGGGATTCAGTTGTAGACATCGGTCAAAATCGGCTTGCGCCTCTGCCTGCCTCCCCAGTTTGAGGCGCACCAATCCACGCGCTACGAATGCGTCCGCGTGATTCGGATCAAGCTCGAGGGCGTGATTTAAGTCAGTTTCGGCTTTTGCTAATTCACCTTTTGCTAAATACGCCGCGCCGCGATTAAACCAGCCATCTGCGAAATCCGACTTCAACGCAAGCGCCTTATTGTAATCACTGAGCGCGCCATCCAAATCGCCCAGGTATTGGCGATCAACGCCACGCGAACCCCACGCGGCGGCGAAGTTTGGGTTCAGCGTGATCGCTTTGGTGTGATCTTTGATTGCCAGCGTGAAATCGCCTTTTAGTTGATACGCAACTCCGCGCCCGAATAACGCCTCAACACTTTTCGCATTTAGTTCCAGATTTTGAAAACGTACCAGTCCGCGATTGTAATAAGCCGTGCTCATTATTGGATCGGTCGCCACTGCCAAATCAAAATCTGACAGCGCGTGGTCGAAATCCCCGCGCTCAAAAAACTTCCGGCCACGCTCGACATAGGAGCTTGCCGTAGCAGCGCGGGAAGGCTGGGCCTGTAAATTAATTGAAATGACAATTACTAAAACAAACAGAAAAACCTTGCAGCATCGCATACATTCCCCCCTTTGGCTTTTTTAACTTGGCTTCGAGAACGCTTATGTTACAATTTTATTGTTCAGCAATAATAACGACGGGAAGGCAAACAAAATGCCAAACCAGCAGTGATCGGAATGGTGATTCTCCTCCGCCATTTCACGCCTGTAGCTTCAATCTCGCAGGCGCAATGATCTGCCAATCTTATTTGCGCTTCCATGTAGTAATGATGGAAGTAAAGAAAATGTGTCGCCATTTTTTCGACTATTGAAAAAATTGTGTAATTTGAATATTGCAGGAGGAAAGCCAATGTATCTCTCGGCCCTGGGAACAATCAATAATATTTCTATTTGTACGATTTTACTTGCCGTAGGTTTCCTTTCAGCAGTTTCCGTAACCGCGCAGGATCAGAAACCTATTCTCACGCTTGAACCGGGTCATCCCCTTGAGCGAGAGATTGCTGTCGGGCAAGAGCACAATTACCACATTCAGCTACAAGCCGGACAATACGCACAGATTGAAGTCGAACAACGCGGCATCAACGTGTTGCTGAATGTGTTCGCGCCGGATAACAAATATTTGTTCTGGCACGACCTCGAATATGAAACAACAGGAACCGAGCGAGCAATTATCGTTGCAGAAGCCCCCGGCGAGTATCGCCTCTGGGTTGCACCGCAAGGGCCGCCCAATGCCAAAAACATCTTGCCTGGAAAATACCTCGTGAAGATTGCCTCTTTGCATTCGGCGACGGAGCAGGAAAAGCGGATTTTTCAAGCGCAAATTTTGTTTGCCTGGGCAATACAGCACGGCTGGTCCAACGATGAGAAAGAAAAGGCTGAGGGCATCAAACAAGCGCAGGAATGGCTGCGGCTGTATCGGCATGAGGGAGACATAGGCGCGATTCTTGCGATTTTGCGACTGCTGGGTGCGGACGCCATCGCGCAACGAAATTTTATTCAATCGGCTGACTATCATCAGCAAATGATTACGTTGGTGCAGGCAACAGGCGATCAGCGGCGTCTGGGCTTTACGTTGCAGTTCATCAGCCTTAACTATAATTTGGTGCGGGAATATCAAACCGCCGTGAATTACAAACTACAGGAACTGGCAATCTGGCAACGGCTTGGTGACTACGCCTTGCAAGCTTCGGCTTGGAAAATGCTGGGGGTTCAATATCTGCGCTTGCGGCAGATTGAAAAATCATTGGGCGCGCTCGCGCAACGCCTGGCGATTGTTCGTGAATTGAAAGACGCCGCACTGGAAGCCGACACACTGCAAACCATCAGCAATGTTTACGCCTGGCTGAAAGACGATGAAAAAGCCTTTGATTATTTGAAGCAGGCGATGCGCGTGGCTGAAGGTGCCGGGGCAAAATGGATACAGGCCAATTTGCTCAGCGAATTAACGTATTATATTGCACGACAAGAAGGCTATCCCAATGCGCCCCAACTTTTGAAAAAACATGGCAACCGTGAGCAGGAAATCATTGCAATGTTTGAAAAATCACGGAACCTGTACCGGGAATTGAATGACCCTTTTGAAGCCGAACCACTCTCAATACTAGCTAACTGGCATGCTAAAAACGGACGGCGGGAGGCCACACTAGAAGCTGTAGAACGTGCCTTACAGTTAAGCCAAGCAATGAATCAGTCGTATAAGTGTCAGATCAAAGTAAATGTGGCTGCTGTGTATTCAGTCTTAGGTGATTTGGATAAGGCGATAGAATTACAGGAACAGGCTGTCCGCGAATTCAATGGCGATTTCGATGGTACGGCGAATATCTTGCGTGAGCTTGCAAATTATTTAAGGAAAGCTGGTCGCTTGGCTGAAGCGCTTGAGCGCATTGAAGAATGCATCCGTATCAAGGAATCCTTACGTGAGCGTTTGAACGATCAGGAAAATCGGACGAATGTGTCATCAGATATTGCGGGAGCTTACGAACTGTATGCGGACGTGTTGATGCAAACATATCAGCAAACATCGGAGCCGGAGCTTGTGACGAAGGCCTTCATCGCTACGGAACGCGCCCGCGCCAGATCGTTGCTTGATCTGCTCAACGAAGCTCGCGCCAATCTTCGCTCTGATGTTGATCCCGCCTTGCTTGCACGCGAAACGAGCCTGCAACAAAAACTTAATTCCATCACACCGCGCCCGAATGATCCGCGCAAAGAACAACTGCTGGAGGCCAACAAACAAGCCATCAATGCGACGCTCAATGAATTGCAAAAAGTGCGGGCGCAGATCCGTCAGGCCAGTCCGCGCTTTGCTGAGCTAACCGAGCCACAGCCCCCGAGCCTGCACGAAATTCAAACGCAATTGCTGGATGCGGACACCATATTATTGGCGTATTCGCTGGGAGAAAAGCGTAGTTTTTTGTGGGCAATCACTCCGGATTCCATCAAAGGCTATCAATTACCGCCACGTGACGAAATCGTGGTAGCTACGCAGCGTGTGTATGATTT
>JAYVRW010000047.1:0-8205 GCA_043775925.1 Blastocatellia bacterium | reverse complement strand
ATGGTCGCTTTGATTTCATGACCTTTTTCATTGTCTTCTTCGGTCGCAGTCGCAAAGCCGATCGGCATTCCATCCGGCACAATTGAATCCACCTCTTTTGGTTTGGTGTCCGCCGCTTCGGTCTTTTGCTGGGCAGTGACCTTATTGTTGAGGCGTTTGCTGGCGGTGAAGCCAGCTATCGCGACGACAGCCATCACAACTAAGGCGACAAGGTTATTGCGAGTTAATGTAAGTTGTGAAAAAGGCATAAGCATCCTTCTGCGCCCAGCCTCTAAAACTGGACACACGAATTCCTGCCAGGACAAAAAATGCACGACAGGATTGATTTTATTGATGATGGTTGGGTTATTGTGGCACGGAAGTTGCCGGGAGGGGATTGACTGACGGCTGGGCGCAGCAGCTTTGACGATCAAATTTAATTGTCCTGTGGCTCTGCTTTCAACCATGCACCCATCCCTTCCCGTAAAACCGTGGCAACAGCGGATTGATGATTTATTTTTTTGCCAGTCGGCTTCGTTTGAGCTGGCTTTGCCTGAACTTTGTTAATGGAACGGCGGGAATCTATCGGAAAGGTTTTTACCTGTCAAGTGCTTGAGTAATAAGTATTCGCATACTGCTTATTCAGTCTATATTTTGTTTCAAAAAAGAGTTTGAGCTTTACCCCAGCGGAGTTGTGGTCGGAGCAGGTGTAGCCGAGGTTGCAGCAGCTTTTTTCAAGTATTCGTCAGCATTCTTTTTGTCGCCAATTTCTTTGTAAGCAATTGACAGGTGAAGATAAATATTTGACAGTTTATCGTTGAGCTTCGCAGCTTCGGTGAGGCTGGCAATGGCCGGTTTGTATTGCTTCAACTCAAGTTGTGAACGTCCCACAAAGTAATGAAACTCGGCGTTTGTGGGATTTTTTTCGAGCAGTTTCTGATAGGCTTCGCGAGCTTTATCGTAGCGTCGCTCTTCAAACAAAACCCGTGCCGCTGCGACATCGGGTTCGACTGGAATTGTCAGGTTGTCAGTTCTTTGCGTTTGAGCAGTTTCACCCCATACAAACGATTTAATTTTATTCCAGTTCATGCCGGCGTACACCGCTCCGGCGATGATGGCCCCTAAGATTAAAATCTGAATCACTGCGCTGATGAAAGTACTTTTCTCTTCTTTATCCGCGTTGGATTTTTCTTTTACGGCGACAGTTTCAATCGATGAAGGCGGAGGCGGTTGCGTAAAATCTACGCTGATTCTTGAGTTGGCAGTTGGCGCGGCTGCGCTCGTAAATTTGGGGATTGGTCGGGTCGCATCTTCGATGTAGGCACGTTCGCCGCAATCCACAATAACGGCAGTTAAGTTATCTTCTGCGCCACGCGCAAAGCACATTTCTTTTAATTGCTCGCAAATGTTGTTCGGGTTTTGCCCGCTGCGCATCAACTGCAAAAGCTCTTCATCGCTGACGTGTCGCGTGATGCCGTCGCTGCACAGCAGAAAGCTGGTGCGATGATCAATCGTCACGATTTTGAAGTCAGGTTCAACGACTGCATCGCCACCCAAAGCACGGTTGATAATATTTTTGTGTGGATGATTTTCGGCTTGTTCACGAGTGATCGTTCCGGCGCGGAGGGCGTCGTTGACTTCGCTATGATCTTCGGTTTCACAAAAAAGTTGTTTGCCCTCGAAGCGATAGACGCGGCTATCCCCAACATGAGCAATAATGGCGCGCATTCCTTCAATGGCTACTACCGTTAGCGTGGCTGCCATCCCTTCTAAATCTGGAACTTCGTGCGCTGTATTGAAGATGCTTTGATTCGCGTAGGAAATCGTTTCTTTGACCAGCGCGAGTAACTCGCCTTCGGGTTTTTCAGTAAAGACTTCGCGGAAAATATCAACGGCGGTTTGGCTGGCAACTTGTCCGCCGCGATGTCCTCCGACGCCATCACAGACGACGAACAATCCCTGTTCGGGCATTGTTAGCAAGCGGTCTTCATTGGCAGTGCGGCGCGGATTCAAACCTTTGTCTGTCACCGTCCCGATGGTGAATTTTAGATTCAACATATTCTGGGTAAATGAACCATTAATCAGGTTGAGAGTCAAATCTAACTTACCTTTGCGATTTTACTTTTAAGTCAGCCGCGCCGAAATTTTTCAACTGCTGCCATAACAGAAAAACGCTTCCATCGCTGGATTTATTAATGACTCTGAAGATATAAATTGCGTCGGATTTTTTATAATTAATAGTCCGCACAGCGTAGGTCGTATCACTTTTTGACGCTACCCCTGATTGGACACGAAAACCGTCTTTCGTGATTCCGGCGCTTAAAATTTTTCGTTGGTTAGCCAATTCACCAGATTCTATTGGAGGCTGAAATTCTAATAAATATTTGAGCGCTGGTAATTGCAGCGTGACGTTTTCCAATGAGATATTGCCAAGTTCGGAAAATAACGCCAGTGCGTGACCTGATGTATAGGCAAAGCTTTGTGTCATTCCGCCGGAAGTCGCAGTTGTGGTTCGTTTCATCTCTGCATACGCTGCCAGAAAAACATTTTCAAATAACCTGATTTGTGACCATTCGTTGGCGATATGGTTGCGCTTAGCGAATGAATAATAGGTGCCGCTGCCGGGAATATTGGGAAAGGCAGTTTGTGCTCTCACGTCATTGACTTCGAGCTTATTTTCTTTGTAAGCCAGTAATTTGATCAATCCGGTTTCGGGTTGGCTCAGAAAAGAAGCATATTTATGGCGAACTTCATCTTCTACCGCGAGCAACAATTTTTCGTTGGCAGGCAATTCATTTTCAGAGTTGTAAAGTACGGCGCGGTCTTTGTCACTGGCTCTGGGTTTGGTGGTGGCGGCTTCTAATTTTTGCTTAACATCAATGGTGCCTTTTTGTTCTTCTTCGCGGATTTTTTTCTGACTTTCTTCACGTGCGAGGATGTCTGTGATACTTGGAGCCTGAGCCAGACAAAACGTTGGCAGGAGCAACCACCAGAGCCGGAAACTTAAATTTTTAGTAAGAATTTGATCGAATTTCATCACGACTGTCCAATCTTATCTCTAAGTTTCGGGGGTTGCATTGCGATGTGAAATTGCCATCAACATCCCCAGCATGACAAAGCTGGTAATCAATGACCAGCCGCCGTGACTGACGAATGGCAAAGTGATTCCCGTCATCGGAAGCATCCGAATGACTCCGCCAATATTGACGATGGCTTGAAAACATAAAAATGCGGTGATACCTGCCGCTAATAGTTTGGTGAACATATCCCGCGCATCAATGGCCGTTTTCATTCCGGCAGTCATTAAAATCAAGGTCGCCATGATAATAATCAAACCTCCGAGTAAGCCGGTTTCTTCAGCCACGGAAGAGTAGATAAAATCGGAATCGGCAATCGGAACAATCTCAGGAAAACCTCTGCCAAAACCTGAACCGAGAACATGACCATCGCTGACGCCGAATAACGCCTGTGTCGGTTGAAAAGCGTATGAATCATACCAGGCTTCTTCGTTGGTGCGACCTTTTGAAGTCAGGCGGTCTGATTCGGTTTTCCACCACCAGTCTTCTTCGGGATCAGGTGGGCTGCCCGCGTGCAGCCACAAATGAAAGCGCTGATGAATTCTTTTCGGGACACCAAGGCTGACCATATTTTTGACACGTTCGACGGCTCCGACTTGTTCGTTATCCGTGAAAATTCCAGTGATTGTATTGTAAGCTCCGGCGAAAAGGATGGAACCGCCAAAGAGCGCCACGATCAAAGCAATCGCCATTGTGACCTGTGGCAGCCGTCGCACGGCGACGATGTAAAGCGTCACGTACGCGCCGAAAAATACGAGCATCTGACCAAAATCTGACAGCGCAAAAAACGGGATGATCGGCATGGCGGCGACGGCCAAAAATGGCAGCAAAAATCTCAGCGAAGGCACTCCCCAATACGTCCGTGAAAGATTTCGATAATGATCCGCCAGCATTCCGGCGTAGCTCAACAGGAAGGTTATTTTCACTGGTTCCCACGGCGTAGTTTTGCCCAAAAATTTTCCCGCGCTGGAACCAATGACAGCAATTAATAAAAAGGGAAGCGTCGTAGCGACTCCAATTAAAAAGCTGTGTTTTTGGAGCCAGAGCAACACGTCATCGCGTTTGAGAAAACTGAACGCCAGCGCAAATCCGACGAGCGCCATCAATGGGATGAGACTGGAAGATGCCGTGAGTACGCGTGAAATTGTCCAGTACGATTCTTCCTGCGCGTCGTTGGCATTGATTTTGATTTGATAATTTGGATCGCCGAACAGCGCTTTTTTCTTGTCAGCGTCGTAGTGTTCATTGACAAAACGTTGCCGCAACGTCTGCGTCTTTTCCAACCGTGCTGCCGACTTTGAACGAGCTGAGTATTCAGGATCAGTGAACAGGCGGTATTGTGCAATTAACCCAACACAAAATAATAAAATAGCGAGCGTAAAAAGCGCCAGATTTCCTTTGAATTTATGCCTACGGGTCAGCCACAAAAATACAAATAAAATCGGCAATAATAAAACTAAATCACGCCCCGCCAGCAACAGTGACGGAGCGAATCCGCGCGTGACTCCGGCGCGGTAGATAGCGAAATACGCGAGGGCATTCAATCCAAACAGCACAGTCAACAGAAACAAATGAGAAGAAGGGCGATTCCGCATTGATGTGGCTCCGTAAGAAAATATTTTGACGAATTAGATCATACTTCATGGCGCAATGATTTATCCAGACACTCCGCATTGTTGCATTTTAAGAACGAATCAGATGCAGCAGCTTGATCTTTGCGGCTCTGCCGGTTGATGTGCGGAAAGGCTGTGCCTTTCCGGGCGGTCAAAGGCGCTTGGGCTATGCCCGTTTATCAATTTTAACAGGCAGATTTTTGCCAAAGGATAGGTGCGGTTTGCGGTCACTATTGGGCGTAGCCCGGAGAGTGTTCAGCTACCGGAAAGGCATAGCCTTTCCGCACATCTGGGCGGCGTAGCCGCGAGGAAATCGCCAATTGAAGAATTCCAGACATCCGAAGAAGTGAACGAAGCATAACGGCAAATTATTCGTGAGAAAAAGGCAGCTTAGTTTTTATTATCTTCTCTGACACCTCGGGCAAAAATAAGTAGACCGCCCACCCTGCGTAAATCTTTCGATCAACGTTTTACATTTGTAACAAGGTTTTCCTTCCCGTTCGTAAGTTTTCGTCATTGATTCATACACGCCGCCGGAATAGCTGCCATCCAAATCGGCGGGGTTCATATTCATCGTACTGTTATTGGCAATCGCTTCACGCAGGACGTGGATAATCATTTTTCTTAAAATTTTTGTACGCGGTAAACTCAATAACGAAGAGCTGAGCTTGGGATGAATCCCCGCCAGAAAAAGCGCTTCGGAAGCGTAAATATTTCCAAGTCCTAAAACTTTGGTTTGATCAAGCAGGGTCAATTTAATTGCCTGTTTGCTGCGTTTGAGAATTGCCCGCAAATATTTGTCATCGAATTCTTCACTGAACGGTTCGGGTGCGAGTTTGGCAATATATTTAGAAGTTGGAACTTCTTCCGTCCGCAATAAATGCATCATTCCAAAATGTCTGGGATCGGCGAAGGCCAGTTTTTTGTTTTTATCAAACGTGAAAAGTGCGTGCGTATGTTTAGGGGGTTCCTGTTCGGTTTCCAGATATTTGAAACATCCCGTCATCCGCAAATGTGTGATGAGTGTTCGCTGATTATTGAAGTGAATTAAGATGTGTTTGCCGCGTCGCGTGACCGATTCTACTTTGGTATTTTTCAGCCAGAGCGAAAACTGACGCGGGGAATTTTCAGTGGCTAACGCAGGGCGAATCAATTGCGCCTTTTGTAATTGACGCCCAACAATCAGGCTGTTTAAGTGGCGCACTACCATTTCGACTTCGGGTAATTCAGGCATATTCGTAGATGTTTTTCGAGTTCAATAATTTACAAACCAACATGCCTGTGCGAAGATTCCTTTGTCAAATCTTGAGTTGGAAATATTTGTTTTTGGAGGCTGAGAAATGGTTCCCTCTGATTCGCAGCAGCATCGAAAATTATCTGTCATTGTCCCTTTGTTCAACGAAGAGGAAAACTTGCCGCTCACCGCTGAAGGTATTTTTTCTGTTTTAGGATCGAATCCCGACTTCCTGGAACTGGTTTTAATTGATGATGGCAGCCGGGATCGTACCGTAGAAATTGCGAAAGAATTAATTAATCGCGAACCGCGAATCCGCTTAGTGCGTCACGACAAAAATCGTGGCTTGGGAGCCGCCATCAAAACGGGATTGCAATCCGCCGAAGGCGATATAGTGCTGTACACCGATGCCGATTTACCGTTCGATTTTACGCTGATCCCTGAATTACTCGCGCTCTCAAAAAATAATAATATTGTGATCGGTTGCCGCCAGAATCGTGGCGAAGGCGGGAAGCGTTGGATTCTGACGAAAGGCTATAACTTGATTACCTGGCTTGCGCTTGGCGTTCGGGTTCAGGATGTGAATTTTGCCTGTAAGTTAATTCCGAAGCGTGCGATTCAGGGAATGAAGTTGCAATCAGAAGGCTCATTTATTGATGCCGAGATTTTGCTGGAATGCCGGCGGCTCGGCTACAGTATCGCAGAATTCCCGATGAAATACTTTCCTCGCCAATTTGGACAATCCACTCTTTCACGCCCTGGCGTAGTCATTGGAATCGTCAAGGAATTAGCCCAATATTTATTCCGCAGCGCCTCGCTCCCACGATATGAACTCATCGAAGAAGTTGATCATCAACGCTGATGATTACGGCCTTTGCGCTGAGATCAATGCGGCAGTCGAACAAATTGCCGCCGTCGGACGATTAGGCGGAGCGTCCATTCTGGTCAATGGAAAATGCTTCGATGAAGCAGTAAGTTTTCTCCTGAAGAATCCTAACGTCAGTGCTGGAATTCATCTGAATATCATCGAAGGATTGCCAGCGGCTCCTCTTCATCAAATAAAAAATTTAATTGGTTTGGACAATTGTTTTCTCGGATTTCGTGGCTTGATGCAGCGTTGGTTGTCCCACCCTTTTCGGGTTGCGAAAGAGATTGAAATTGAATGGCGCACGCAGATTGAAACACTGCAATCCACAGGAATAATAATTTCTCACGCCGACAGTCATCAACATTTTCACGCCTTCCCGTTCGCGTACTCCATCGCCGTCAGGCTTTGCGAAGAATACAAAATTCCTTTTTTGCGATTACCGAATGAACGAAGGGCAAAGCCGCTGAGAGGCGCATCATCATTGGCGATTCGCGCTTCTTTGCATTTCGCGCAAATGATCGCGCCAGCTTCAAACGTTCGGTACAACGATAACTTTTTAGGTTTTGAGAGAGCAGGCGCTTACACGCTTCCTGCCTTGATTGCGGATACAAAATCATTACAAACTGGAGTAACAGAATTAGCCTTGCATCCAAGTGTGCGAGATAATTTTCCGTACTCTGGGCTGCGAGGACTTTCTGAATTGCAGGCTGTTTTAAATGATTCCTTTATTGAGGCGCTAACCGTTGAAGGAATTGATTTAACTTCGTGGAATAAGCTGTGAGGGGAACTGTAGCGCAACCAGCATGGTTGCGACAGGCTTTGCGCTTCGTAAAGCCTAATCAATGACATCGCTACAAATTTGGCTGGTTATGATCATCTGGGTTTATTATTCCATCATCTTCGTCCTGACAATCCTGACTCTGGGTGGAGCTGCTTACTATCTACTAGCGATTGATTCTGTCCTCCGCCTGCGTCGTCGAACCCCTGTCAAGACTGCTTCTTCATTGCCTCCGATCAGTTTGCTTAAACCGTTATGTGGAGCCGATCCAGGGCTTGCATCTCATCTCGAAAGTTTTTTTCGGCAGGATTATCTGGCGTTTGAAATCCTCTTTGCGGTGAGAAATAATTCTGATCCTGCGGTCGCCATTGTCGAAGAATTACAAAAGAGATTTCCAAATATTCCTGCTCAAATAATCTTCACGGGAGAGCCTCCTTACGCGAACGCCAAAGTCTTCAGCATGGAGAAAATGGCGGCACTCGCGTGTCATGAAATTCTGGTAATTACAGACAGTGATGCTTCCGTGGCTCCTGATTATTTGCAGGATATAGCGAACTGTTTTTCCGATCCTGCCATCGGAGCCGTGACCAATCTTTATCGTGGCGTTTCGGGTTCAGACCTCTGGTCAAAACTGGAAGCATTAGGCATGAGTTCGG
>JAYVRW010000046.1:0-2501 GCA_043775925.1 Blastocatellia bacterium | reverse complement strand
TCGACGCGGCATTCGATCTCACGCCCGAAGAACGTGAACGCTTTCTGGCGAAGGCGTGCGATGGTGATTTCAGATTATTTGCTGAGGTGCAGAAGCTTTTCGCCATTAATGACGATGAGCCTGATTTTCTTGAAGCGCCTCCCTCTATCATTCAATTGTCCGAGTTGTCCTTAGCCAGTCCCGATGCGGCGCTTGATCGTCGCATCGGGCATTATCAATTGATTCGGGAAATCGGGCGCGGCGGGATGGCTCGCGTGTTTTTGGCAAACCGGGCGGACGATACTTTTGAAAAACAGGTCGCCATCAAATTGATTAGCGACCCAATGTATAGCGACGCTACGCGCAAACGGTTTCTGCTGGAACGGAATATTCTAGCAGGACTGGAACACCCATTTATTGCGCGTTTGCTGGATGGCGGCACGACTGAAGAAGACGCGCCCTACTTCGTCATGGAATTTGTCGACGGGTTGCCGATCAATCAATATTGTCAACTACATCCGCTTGGCATCACGGCGCGGCTCCAGCTTTTCCGGCAGGTGTGCGAAGCGGTGCAATACGCGCATCAACATCTAGTCGTCCATCGTGATTTGAAGCCTTCCAACATTTTAGTAACGCCTGAAGGCACTCCGAAATTATTGGATTTCGGGATTGCCAAATTGCTCGCAGAAGAGGAAGCGTCCTCAGCCTTAACGAAAACGCAATTCCCTTTCACGCCTGAATATGCCAGCCCCGAACAAGTGAGCAGTCAGCCGATCAATACTGCGACGGACATTTATTCGCTGGGCGTGTTGCTGTATGAATTACTCACAGGAAACAAGCCTTACGATTTAAGAAAATTGTCGTTGTCACAACTGGCACACGTCATTTGTGAAGAAGCGCCAACGGTTCCTAGATTAAATTACGAATTAGATAATATTTTGCTGCGTGCTTTGAGAAAAGAACCTGCGGCGCGTTATCAGTCCGTGGAACAATTTGCTGAAGACATCCGCCGTTATTTGTCGGGCGAACCTGTGCTGGCGCGGCCTACCAGCTTTGCATATCGCATGGAGAAATTCCTCAGGAAAAACAAAATCACAGTGACGCTTGCGGCAATTTTATTGCTCACGTTGTTGGCAATTCTTGTGACCAGCATCCGGCAAAATTTCATTGCGAAAGCGCAAGCACGTGAACAGCGCCGTCAATTGTATGCCGCAGAAATAGAAAAGGCGCAGGGAGCTTGGAAAAATAATGACCTGTTGCAAATGCAAACTACGCTTGCCCATTGGCAGCCACAAGCCGGAGAAGAGGATTTACGCGGCTTTGAATGGGGCTATTTGCAACGCTTGCTGAATGCCAGCTCGCGTACAATTGCTTTGCCAGCTCAGCCAGTAACAGTGGCATACCACCCTGATGAAAATGTGATCGCTGTCGGGTTAGAAGATCAACGCGTGAAATTGTTTGAGGCTACGACTGGGCGAGAACGGCTGGCTTATCCAGGGCGCGATGAGGGCTGGTCTGGTTTGGTAATGACCGCAACCAAAGTACTCTTACGGTTGCATGAACAGCAAACCATCGTGCATTTTGATTTGCTTACCGGCCAGGTGTTGCATACATATACTTATCCAAATGGGCGTATTCAATCTTTTCAATATTACGAAACGGAACCAGCTTTCTATCTCATTGCCGATGAATCCGGTGCGCTCAGCATGATAGATTTTGCCACTCAGTCCGAAAGATTTCGACTCCCTGGTCAGGGAAAACCACTCAGCTTTTATAATTACTCACTGCCCCACAATTTAATTGTTACCGTCACAGAAGAAAAAAATATCCGTGTTGATGATCTCACCAAACGTAAGCCCACACGCTTTTTCAACGAACCCACAAATATTCGGTATGTCGAAATTTCTGAGGATGGGCAAAAACTGTTCCTGCAAAATCAAACTGAATTACATCTTCGTGATGCCAGTACCGGGCGCATATTGCAAACCTATGCTGACTCCGCCGCAAATATTACTTTTTACGCAATAACACCTAACAATAAGATTATTGCCCTCGGTAAAAATGATGGTTCCATTGAGCTAAGGGCGTTTCCTAACTTCCGTAAAATCTTAATACTTAAAGGCCACACCAGACCAATTAATCGGATAAGTTTCCTGCCCGGCAATCAGCTCCTGCTTTCAACTTCGATGGATCATACGATGAAAATATGGAACTGGCACACGGGGCAAGTAACAGCGGTGGTGCGCGGACTGACAGGCGAAATCACCGTAGCGGATGTCACTTCTGCCACAGACAAATTTGTCACTGCGAGTCAGGATCGCACGTTGCGTATTTGGAACTGGGCTGAAGTTGTCAAACCGGATGTCTTGCACGGCGCAACCGATCACATCTTAACCGTTGCCTTTTCGCCTGACGGTAAGCACGTAGCCGCCGCTGGCAAAGACAATATTGCAATCATTCACAACAGCGACAACGGCGAACAGAGAATTTTGCGCGGGCATAAAAAAATGATTTACGCCGCG
>JAYVRW010000045.1:0-8258 GCA_043775925.1 Blastocatellia bacterium | reverse complement strand
GCATCAACTGATCCAACGCAGCTTGATCTCCGCTGCCCCAGGCAACGAGTAATTGTGTGATTTCGGTCGGCGATTCAGCCATAGAGTCTGCGGGGTTTAGGTTGCGGTTCGATGCGGTCCATCTGATTAGGTGCACCTAATCAGATGGACCGCAGTCGCTGTCCGATAGCCGCAGGGCGGAGGCGCTGAAAAATAAAGTTGCTGCCCCGTTAGAGGTTTTGCCTTCCGTTCATCTGACAGCACAGAATTCTCAATGACAACCCACTTGCTCGCCTGCCTGCTGGTCGCCCCATTTTGCGGACACCGAAAGGCTTTGGGTGCGCCTCTGGCTGGGCGGAATTGTGTGCCCTGGTGCGGCATAAATTTACTTATCGCTGCTCGTTTATTTCCAAACCCCGTTCGATTGTTTCGATGGAGGAAACGTTATGACATCACGCAAGAATACTTCTCGGAAAACATTATTGACGCTCGGTCTCGTGCTGGGCGTGCTTGGATTGAGCCTGATTGGTTGGCGCGTCAGCGCGAGTGGAGCCAGTCCGCGCTTGGGCGAACGGCTGTATCCGCCCGCCACCGCGCAGGCCGAATATCCAGGCGCAAGGCGGAGTCTGGCACGGTCGAACGCGCTTGCCGCTGCCGTCACACCGCTCAGCGCCTTTTTCGCGTCTGCGACGGCGGATCGTCCTGGTTCATCCAGGACAATCTAAGAACGACTAACGGCTTGCCTGCGGGTGGTTCCTGTACTACTGGTGCCGCTGGCGCTGGAGCAATAGACGCGACTATTCCCGGTCAAAGTGACCCGTTCGACTTTGCCGTAATGGCATGGGTGAATAATACCCAGGTAGGCGGCAACCTCTCGGTGGCAGGCAATACTGCGACCTTTAGTCCGGTAACAATCGGCGGGCTTACGACCCAGCACCAGTACTATATCCTGACTGGCAGCCCGACTATGCGCGCGCTGCGTACCCTGACGAACCCGACAGGGTCTGCGGTAAGTGTACCGGTGGATGATGTCGTCAATTATGGGTCAGACGGCGGCACGATGATCAAGGGGACGAGCAGTGGCGATACGGCTGTCACGATTGCTGACCGCTGGATTTGCGCCATCAGTTTGCGCCGGAGTCGTTTCATCTGGGACGATGAAGAAAAGGTAACCCTTACGCAACTTGATCCATTCAGGCTGTGCCTCGCGCCGACTGAATGGATCAAGCATTTTTTGCGTTAGCCTTCATAACTGTAAAGCATTAATGGCTCTTTACCGAGTAGCCGAATGTAGGTGTAAAGCTGTCCGCGATGATGCCAATGCTCATCCGAAAGCATTGAGAAAAACTGCCAGCCCGGAAATGATCCGAACGGGGTCTCAACAATTTTTGCCAATTCTTCATCAGACATTTTTATCAATGTTTCGTCCAGCCTTTGCTTCGCTTCACTCGCGTAAGCTTGCAGGTCGGCAACGGTTTTGAGATTGGCGATGACCGCTTGCGCCGCCGCCGTTTCGGGGATGCAAACATCCTCTTCTTCCTGCGTAATTTTGCCCTTGGGTAAGTGCAAAGCCCAGTTCCGCTCCATCGCGTAGATGTGATAGAAAAGCTCGCGGATTGACCTCATCTCAGGACGCGGACGAAAATCCAGTTCCTCGGTTGTTAATGGTTCGATGCTACGGACAGTAACTCCGTGTACCATCTTGAAATATTCGCGTTGTCCAAATAATGCTTCTTTGTTCATTGGTTCTCCTGCTTCTAGCTATGGCATAAACTTTTAGCTTGTGCCGGATTTTCACTCAGCGCACTTAGCGCAAACTAAAAGTTTATCCCACATAATTATTCATCCTTGCAATTATTCTTCCCAGACTGATAGTCTCCCACTGGTCGAAAATAATTACCAAGAAATTTACCTTATATTTAAGTTAAGCAGGAGAACCCCCATCATGAAAATCAAATTCTTCACGATTTTTATTTTAGTCACTTCATTGATTGTAGCTTCGTGCAATCGCGGTTCCAAAGCTCCGGTACGCGGGCAGGAACAAGCTCCGCAATTCAAGGCTGGATTCAATTTAATGTCTCCGCAACAGGACGTTGAGATTGGACGACAAAACGCGGCGCAGGTCGAACGTGAAATGCGGGTGCTGCCTGATCCGGTAGTGCAAAATTATCTTAACTCAGTTGGGAAAAAATTAGCTGCCGTCGCTCCCGGTGAAAAATTTCCTTATCAATTTAAAGTTGTCGACGTGAAGGAAATCAATGCGTTCGCTTTGCCAGGCGGATTTCTTTACGTCCACACCGGAGCCATTGCTGCCGCGAAAAATGAATCGGAATTGGTGGGGGTGATGGCGCATGAAATCTCACACGCCGCCTTGCGTCACGGAACGCATCAGATGACGCAGCAGATGGTTGCAGAAAAAGGATTGGGACTTGCTACTGCGCTTTTAAATGGAGGTGAAAGAGGTGGTTTGGGCGATGCTGTGTTAGGTTCGGCTGCGAGCGGTGGATTGAATTTATTATTCCTGAAATTTTCGCGGACGGCTGAAAAGCAGGCTGATATTACGGGAGCAGAAATGATGGCGTCTGCCGGATACGATCCACGCGGCTTGGGCAGTTTTTTCAAAACTTTGCTGGCGGATGGCGCACGTCAACCGCAAATTATTAGCGATCACCCCGATCCCGGCAATCGTATTCAATATCTGAATGATTTGATTCCGAAGCTGAAGTTAGCCGCGAATCCAATCGTTGATACACCGGAATTTCAACAGGTCAAAGCGCGTGTCAGCGGGCTTCGCGGAGGCGCAGGCGTCCATCGTCAGGCGGCCACTAAAGAAGGACAGCTTGCGCGCCCGCCCGCACCTTCGCCGCAACAAGTGGGCTTGCGTGCGCCTGATAATTCTTATCAGCTTTCCGTGCCGAACAATTGGAAGATGATCGAAACCGGTGGAGATTTAGTGATCTTCGCGCCGGACGGAGCTGCTGGAAAATCTGGAACCGGAGGCGTCGTCGTGACGCATGGAATGTTTGTTGGAACCGCCGGATTGCCCGCCAATGCACGTGATCTTGGCTCTGCTTCAAAAGCCTTTATTGAATTACAGCTCAAAGACAATCCAGGCATGCGAATTCTTGATAATCCGAAACAGACTACGCTGGGAGGAATGCCCGCAGTTTTTGTTCCCATTGGCGGCGAATCTCCGATCACCGGACGCGACGAACGCGACGTGATTTGCACGACGATTTTGCCGGATGGCAGATTGTTTTATCTGATCCTGATTTCTCCCGTAGATGAAGCGCAGAGCTATAATCAGGCGTTTGAAAAGACGTTAGGCAGTTTGGCGTTTGGGCGATAAGGTAGCACTGACATTTTTAACGCAAAGAGTCAAAGGGGCAAGGGGACAAAGTGAATTAGGGAATGATTATTCTTTGTTCCTTTGACCCCTTGTCCCTTTGCGTTGAAATTTCCTGAATTTTCTGAGCTTTCAAAATCAACTTCTGCATCGCCGAAGTGTTTCTCAAAAAATCAGGCAAAGCGTTGATCGTCTCAATTGCTTTCTGTGCAGTGATTTTTGCTTCGGCAGAACGGTTCGCTTTCAATAAAATTTCTGCTTTTCGTACCAGCCAGATTTCTTTTCTTGGGAATGTTTCCATCACTTGGTCAATGCGCGTCAGCGCCGCGTCCCATCGCCTCAACTGCGTTTCATAGCCGATGGCTTTTTCCTGAAGCGAAATTAACTTTCCGAGCTTTGCCATCCCTTCATCCATTCCTGGCAGCGCTTCATTGCCACGTTTCAACTTCATCAATAAATCAGCACGAGCGATAAAATAATCGGGCTTGAGCTTGGAAGCTGTTTTGATTGCCTGATCGTAATTTTCAACAGCAGATTTTAGTTGATTCACTTTAACGCGCGTTTGCGCCAATAAAACCAGTGCTTCGGTGTGATTCGGCTGCGTCTGCAAAAAAAAATTCAGTGAGATTTCAGCCATCTCCGGCATGGCTGCATCAAAAAATAATCGAGCGCGTGCGAAATCAACTTCGGCTAAGTTCGGGTTAAGTTTTTGCGTGCGATCATAATCTTCGAGCGCCGCTTTCGCGTTGCCGTTTAAGCGATATAACTCTCCGCGTTGCAGATATAAATTCGCATTTTTTTCATCCAGCTTAATTTTTTCGGTGAGCTGATTGATTTGTGCGGACAGTTCTCCGTGCGCGAGAACTGGAAGTACGGTCAATAAAATCAAGCATAATGCGGAAAATAATTTTTTCATTGGGGGAGAAATGTTAAGAGTTCAAACTTCAGTTTGCGCCGCCGCGCTTCGCGGGTGGCAACCACGCTGAAGCGTGAACTCTGAACGCTTTTAGCGTTGCCCTATTCTTGCTTTGACCGTGCGTGCCGAGGAAGCTCTGGGTTCCTTTGCGGCGACGCGAGGATTTTCGCCTTTGATGATCGTGAAGCTATCGTCAACCGCCCCGGTTTCGCGCAGGAATTTTGCGTCCAGGCGATTCCCGTTCACATCCAGAACCATTGAGCCGAGCTTCATCAATTGAATGTACATGGCAGGATGTGGTTGTACGTCATTGGTTGCCTGACCAGAGCTGCCAGCCACGGCATACACCGTACCTTCGTGCGGAGCGACAAAATTTGTAGGTTTGTAATAAGCTCCATTTTCATTGGGTCTGCCGTTGCCAGTATTCTTTTTCATCTCACTGGTGAGAGTCGTAGATTTCCCGTAATGACGGTCCAGCAAAAACGATCTTTGGTAATTGTGGGCGTGTCCGGCGAGCACTAAATCTACGCCGTATTGTTCGAGAATTGGCAACACGTACTGACGCATTTCGATGGAAGTTCCATCCTCGTCTGAATCCTTGGTCCCTTTGGAATACGGCGGATGATGCCAGAACGCAATCAGCCATTGTTTTGAATTCGCGGCTAAATCATAGTTCAACCAATTCAGCATGGCACTGCCGGGTTTACGATCCGAAGTCATCGAATCTAAACAAACGAAATGGATATTGCCGTAATTGAAGGAATAATAATCTTCCGTGCCGGAAGCGATGCCGCCTACTTCTCCATTTTGCGGAAGCGTGAAATTCTTGAAATAAGGAATTTCATGTCCGGGCGAACCACTGCCTGCGGTGTCGTGATTGCCTATCGTCAACCACAACGACGATTGCCTCAGCATCGAAGGATAGGCGTTAAAAACCCCGAGTTGATATTCTTCGTCCAGACCATTGGAGTAGGCGTTGTCACCCAGCATTAACCATAAATCAGTGTAGCGACTCCCGTTGAATTTATAATAAGCATCACGCACGGCGTATTGATCGTTGGTATAAGTTCCGGCATCGCCCAGCACCCAGATTCGCGTCGGCTTCGCGCCTTCGGGCGAGGTGATGAAATACTGTTCAGGGTCAGTTGCAGTCAAGCTCGAAGCCGAAGAACCAACTGCATAAAAATATTTTGTATTGGGCTGCAAGCTGGAAAGTTTTACTTCGTGTTCGGTGGCAACAAGATTGTCTCCCGCCATTGAATTCAATCTGGCTGGCTCTGCTCCAAAATAAACACGGCTGTCTGAAGCGGCCTCCGTTCTCCATCGAATAACCAGGCTGGTGGTCGTTCCGAGTTGTAAATACGGTCCTCGCGTGACTTTTACATTGGTCGCTGGTGGCACTGGTGCAGGCGGAACAGGAGTCGGCGTGGGAGTAGGTGTTGGAGTAGGCGTCGGCGTTGGGGCAGGAGTGATCGCGCCGTCTGCGCTGAGCGATAAATCGAAACTAAGATTGGCACTGCTGGGAGAATATTTATGAACTTCGATTTGAATGACATTCGTCCCGGCTTTCAGCGCAGTCGCTGGCAACGTGAATGGCAGCCAGGCTTTTGCTTCCGCTTTGACAGAGGCAAAAGTCGCGTAGCCAACATCACCGGGCAGATTGCTACGCAGAATTTCTACGCCATTCAAATACACAATCGCGCCATCGTCTCTGAGGAGATTTAATGTTAATTGCTTGATCTCGGCAGGATTTGAGACTTCAAATTTTTTACGGAAATAAGTCGTGATGTATCTGTCATTCGGGTCTCGTCCCCAATTGATAATCGTAGCCTCATCGCTTTCGCCGTAACCGAATTGCGCGACGCCACTTTTCCACGCCTGATCGTCAAAGTTTGATTCCAGCCAGTACCAGCGCGGGTTGGTGCCGTTATCAAGATATTTCCACGTGGAATTTTGAGGGATAAATGTTTGTGCGAAAGCTGACCAGGCTGCGCACACAAGGATTGCGACAAACGTCAGAGATGAGGTCCAACGACGGGGGGAGATTCGTACCATGAAAAAAACTCCGTCGGAAGCCCGAGGGCTTCGATTTGGGGATGAAATGTTAATTTACGAGCTTCAATAAAGGATTCAGCCAACAAGAGAACGCAAACCATACTAATCAAATGCAGCCAGAGTCAAGTTCTAATGCGAAATCCAACATTAAAATCCGGCTCTACAAAAACACCGCAATCGTGGCATAATCCAGTTTCTCTCAAATTTTTTTTGGAGCTGAATTCATGAAACGATATTTTCTGTTATTTATTTTAGTCGCCGCCACCGTTGCTGGCTGCAATAAAACTCAACCCGCACCTGCTGCACCGACTCCGGCTCCGTCGCCGGTTTCGATTGTTCCGGCTCCGGTTGCCAGCCCTGCGATTGTTCCCGGTGCTCCCGGCACAGTTCCTCCGGTAGTGAAAAATGCTGCGCCAATCCTGCCTGGAGCGAAGCCCGGAAAAGATGGAAAAGTCGCCGCACAGCCACTGCCTCCCGCGATTTGGGATCGCATGACGAAGCCGCTCAGCGACGAAGACATTAAAAAATTACCACCGGAAACCCGCGACATGATTTTACGCGCACAAGGGAAATTACCGCCTGCGCCGACTTCTAAAAAATAGTGCGGAATAAATCTGGTTCAGACAGGATTGACAAGATGAACAGGATTTATGAATGCTCTATGGTTATTCGTTTTTCTAATTATCCTGTCAATCTTGTTAATCCTGTCTACCTCCGTCTAGTTTATGGCCAATCAAAAACTTGCCTTAGCAGCCTCAGTTTCGACGAGCCTGGCAGCTCCGATCATCGGAGGAATTCTGCTTGGGTATTTTCTTGATCGTTGGCTGGGGACAACGCCGTGGATGATTTTGATCTTCACTATTTTAGGTACGGCGGGAGCGTTCATCGCTCTGATTCGTACTGTCAATAAAATCAATCAGACAAAGGACGAAGAATGAAAATTGCCATCACCGGCGCAGGCGGTTTGGTCGGCAGCAGTTTGACTAAATTATTGTCGAATGAACATCAGGTCATGGCGCTCCGGCACGTCGATCTCGACATCACGGATAACGAAGCTGTCCAGCAATTCGCTGAGTTCGAACGCCCTGACGTTATCATCAATTGCGCTGTCCTTAATGTAGATGAATGCGAAACTGATCGCACGAAGGCGCTGGCGTTGAATGTGACAGGTCCGCAAAACCTGGCAGAAGCGGCGCGTGCCTATGGAGCCGCCATCGTTCATTATTCCACAAATTATGTCTTCGATGGCAAAACTGAAAAGATTTATACGATCAACGATGCGGCGGAACCGGTGAACAATTACGGTCAGACAAAACTGGATGGCGAAAGTGCAGTGATGAGCGCCTGCGCCCGAAGTTTTATCATTCGGACTTCGTGGGTCTACGGCGTTGGTAAAGAGAATTTTCTCAGCATCATTTATAAAAATCTGAAAGCCGGAAAACGTGGCAAAGTGGTCAGTGATTGTTGGGCGAGTGCGACCTACGTCGAGGATTTATCGGCGCGAACGCTGGAAATTATCGACAGTCATCAATACGGAATTTATCAGGTCGTTAACGAAAGCGTTTGTTCGTACGTGGAATTTACTTACGAAGCGGGGCGGTTGATTGGACTCAGTGAAGTGCAGATTTCCGAGTTGGTCGAATTGATTAGTGACGCTGAAATTAAACGCCCAGCGGTGCGTCCGCGTTATACACCGATGAGTTGTTTATTGTCTGAGGAAATTGGTTTGGAGCCATTACGGAATTGGAAGGACGCGCTGGCGGAGTATATTTTCAAAAATTCATAATTAGTGCTTCCAACTATTCTTCCAGCTTTTGAAAAAAACTCCTTGACAAAAAAGGGTAGAGATAGCATCCTGCGCGGTGTCCACTACCTATACAGATTAACTGATTTGAGACCCGACTTGAATTTTAAGGATGGCGTTCTCCATCCGCCAGTTCTTATCACAGCCGTATTCTTTAG
>JAYVRW010000044.1:0-2539 GCA_043775925.1 Blastocatellia bacterium | reverse complement strand
CCGCAGCGTACAGGAAAACGCCCTTACTGCGTGCGGGCTTCTGCATATAGTAATAAGGCTTCCTGCTGAACTTCCCGCAACGGCACATTGTGTTCGTTGGCGGCGATCTGGCAATCTTTAAATTCAGGCGTAGCGTTGATAACCTGGCCTTGCGCATCGTGCGCAACCTTCATTTTGATAGTGCCAAATTTAGTTTCTATGGTCATAAATTCACGCCGCAAAATAACACGTTTTTCATTCCGGTAACGCACTCCCAGCGTGGTTGTCTCATGAAAAATCAAATCAATAAATTTCTCACGATCACTCACCGCACATAGCACAGTCAATAAAATCCCCGGACGATTTTTTTTCATTTGCACGGGCGTATAAAAAATGTCGAGCGCGCCAGCGGCTAAGACCTGCTCCATCAAATGACCAAAGATCTGCGGACTGAGATCGTCAATATTAGCTTCAATGACGCTGATGGTGTCGGGTGTAGCGTCCTCAACCTCTAATTCTCCAATCACGGCTCGCAGCGCGTTCGGGAATTTTTCATAGACCCGCGTTCCGGCTCCGTAGCCGATTTTCTCGACGCGCATCATTGGCATTTTAGAAAATTCTGAAGCCAGGGTAGCAACGATGGCGGCTCCGGTGGGCGTAACTAATTCGCCTTCAATTTCTTTCGCGTAGATCGGAACGCCGCGCAAAATTTCCGTCGCGGCAGGGCCGGGAATTGGGTACGTTCCGTGCGCGCAGGTAAACGTGCCGTAGCCGACGTGCAATGGCGAAGAAATAATTTTTTCGATGCCGAGAGCTTCAAGACCGATGCAGGCTCCGATAATGTCTACGATGGAATCAACTGCGCCGACTTCGTGGAAGTGAACGGATTCAATGTCTACACCGTGAATTTTGGCTTCGGCTTCGCCAATGCGCTGGAAGATGGTGAGCGAATTCTGCTTCACTTTTTCGCTCAGCGTCGAAGATTCGATCAGATGCTTGATGGTAGAAAGTGAACGATGGTCATGCGAATGATGAGTTTCGAGTGCTGAGTCGTGAGTGTGGGAATGTCCCTCGTGTGAATGATCGTGGTGATGATTAATTTGAATGCTTGAAAGTAACACGTCAAATTTCGCAGCATTAATGCCGCTGCGATCTACCCGCGACAGGCTTAGTTCATATCCTTCAACGCCCAACTTCGCCAATTCGCCTTTGAGAAATTCAAAATCCAAACCCAAATCAAGCAATGCGCCGATAGTCATATCGCCACTAATTCCCGCAAAGCAATCAAAGTAAATAATTTTCATAGATGTATTAGTTTCGAGTTTCGAGGAAGAAAAAATAGTTCGTTATCACCAAATTGTTTGTCGTCCAATGACACGAAACTCGAAACTCGAAACTAAAATTACGGGGTAATTTTTATCGGCGTTTTAAGTGGCAGCAGATCAAATAATTCTTTGATGTCTTCGTGGCTTAAGGCTACGCAGCCCCACGTCCAGTCGGAGCTGGTTCCACCACCGTGCAAAAAAATATCTCCGCCAAGTTTGGTGTTTTGCGGAGTTTTTTTCCTGTAAACATCTGCCTTAATAATTTGCTCGTATTCAATTTGCGAGATTAATTTACGTTGTAATCCTGACTCTGCGTCTGTCCGATTTGGAAAACTTACACCGAGTGACAGATAGAATTTGCTCTTCTCGTTTTTGTGCGTGATGTAATATTCGCCTTCTGGCGTAGCTCCATCGCCTTGCTTCAACTTTGTGCCTTTGGGGTTAAATCCTAATGCGATTTTATAAGTTTTGACCAGAGATTTCCCCTCGTACAAAAACATTTTGCGTTCAGCTTTTTTTACTAATAGATAGGTTATTTTATGGTCGTCAAGTTCGGGATTAGGACTAATCTTTGATTGTTCGACAAGAATCAGTGCTTCAGATTTATACACATCAGGAAAACCTTTAATCACAAAAATGCCTGCAATGAGCAACGATAAAATTAATAAACCTCCAGTAATGAAGATGGCTATTTTATTGATGCTCATCGTGTCTCCTAAAAACCGTTGGTGAAAACTTAACTGGCGAATGCTTTTATGATCTCTTTGCCATTTTTAATACAATCGCCAAGCGCGACACCGTGCAAATAATTTCCTATCAACCTCAAGCCCTGATAATTTTGCAGCAGCTTTTCGATTGTAGCAATTCTTTTGGCGTGACCGATATTGTATTGCGGAATGGCGCGTGGCCAGCGTGTAATTGGCAGCCTTCGCGGTTCGCCGGAAACTCCCAATACTTTTTGTAAATCACGATGCACAGTTGCAATCAGCTCATCATCGCTGAGCGTAATCGCTTCACGATCTGTTTCGCCTCCGATGAAATTGTTGAGCAAGACCCAACCTTCCGGTGCGCGATTTTCAAATAACGAAGAATTCCAAATGCTGCCGAGCGTGCGCAATCCCTGTCCGCGTGGAGCGAGAAATCCAAAGCCATCCAGCGCCCGTGAAACCTGTTCGGTTCGATACGCCAGCGGAACTGTGACCAGTGAAGTGTACGGAATTTCACTTAACAGGGAA
>JAYVRW010000043.1:0-8375 GCA_043775925.1 Blastocatellia bacterium | reverse complement strand
TTTGCAGGAATATATGTTGATTGCCCAGGACGAAGCCCACATCACGCATTACGTGCGTCAGGGGGATTTCTGGAGCATCAAAGATTATCGTGAGATGGTGGCTGTCATTGCATTGCCTTCGATCAAGGTAGAAATAACCCTGGCAGAAATTTATCGTGACGTGTCGTTCGAGTGAATTCAGAGTAGGGCAAACTTTCCAGTTTTCCTGCTGATGACAAGTACGCGGTCAGCAAAGCAAGCACTCTGCGCCATTTGCCCGATGTTTTCAGTGAATCCATCATGCTATGACGCAATCTGGAAAAAAAATGTGCTATGTCGGTCTTGACGAAAAATACTGATCTCTGGTAGTTTTGAGCCAGTAGCTTTCTTCTTCACCGGCACACTCCCTAAGTAAAAGCTTTTATTCATCAGATCACTGCAATTTGGAATTAACTGGAAACGAATGTCTATTCAATGTTTCCATACCTTGATTCGTCGGTGCGGATGTCCTCCCTCTTCAGTGGTGCTTCAGTAAATTAAAAATAATTGCGACTGTTAGATGCAAAACTCACTGTAAGTAGTTAGCAAAACTGTTCGGTGTTTTTTGTTCGATGGTCGTCTGCACTCGCGGCATTACTTTTTCTCACTCAAAAATTAATGGACGCGATAACCCCTGACTTCAAACTTATATGAAACACACACCCTCACAAAGATATTCCCTCGTCTTCTGCCTCGCCGTTGTCGCCTTACTAGGCGCTTTTTTATTACGCCCCTACGCCGCTGTGTTAGCTGCGCACCTTCCGGTTGAGCCATCCTCCCGGCTGGTGACGCTCCTCAATCGGCTGGCAGGACAGGATACGCCGCAGCGACCGACGCGACAGGATCAAGACCCCCAAATCAATCAGAAGCGTCAGACCGAAACGCGGACCACGACCACTGCGACAGGCGAAGCAGACAGCAAACCCACTCCTTGTCAATTACCTGATTATTACGACAAGCTTTCCGGTGCGGCACAAAATGTGATGATGATCCAAATGGGTTGTATACCTGCTCCTGTGGTAACCGGTATTGATGGGGAGAGGGCCGGACGGGAGTCACACCCAACCCTGGAATCAGCCTTGTCAAATGTCCCGGTGAACAATCCTGCCGCCGACGCGACAACACGGAATACACAGAGCGAAACGGCACTGGTGCTGGCTGGAACCAATGTGGTTTCCGCCTTCAATGATTCAGGGTCATTCACCGCTAATTCTTCTCCCGGCAACCATTTTACGGGCTTTGCAGTTTCAATGGATGGTGGCGCGAATTTTACCGACAAAGGAACCTTACCCAACAGTTCAATCGGTGATGCTGGTGATCCGGTGCTGGCACACAGCGCCAGTACGGGCACGGTGTTTCTTTCGACCCTTGGGTTTAATGCGGGTAATGCGCTGCAAATATTTCGTTCGACTGACAATGGTATAACCTTCGGGGTACCGATCAATGGTGCGCCAGGATTTTCAACTGCTCACAGTCTCGATAAAGAATGGATTGCGGTGGACAATACGCCAGGACCAGGCTATGGCAATGTTTATCTGGCAGCGGTAGATTTCACCGGAGGTAATGGCAATATTATCTTCACGCGCTCGACCGATGATGGTTTAACCTGGAGTCCGAGCGGCGGTACCTCGATTGCCACTGGCAATTTCAATCAAGGCTCCTTTGTCACAGTTGGAGCAGACCATGCGGTCTATGTTTACTGGTTAGATCAAACCGCCCTGCCGAAACAAATCAAAGTCCGCAAATCCACCGATCAGGGCATAACTTTTGGTGCGGCGGTGACGGTCACCTCGCTGCTCGTAACTACTACCAATGGCAATTTAGGTCTCGGCTTTCGGACGAATGCGTTTCCAACTGTCGTGGCCCACCAGACCGATCCCAATAAACAATATATGGTCTACAACGATAACCCGGCTGGAGCCGACCGGGGCGACGTTTATTTCCGGCAAACCAACGATGGTGGCGCGACGTGGACTGCGCCCGTCCGTGTGCATACAGACGCCGGAACGAATGATCAATTCGTTCCTTCGATAGCGATCAAGCCGGATGGTTCGGCATTGGCCATCACCTGGTATGACCGTCGCAATGACCCGGCAAACAACCTGATGGAACGCTGGGGACGCGTTGGCACAATTTCAGGAATGACCGTTACCTTTGGCCCGGATTTTGTGATTAGCGATGCACCTTATGCACCTGTTTTCGGGGTGGATTCGGTTGTAAATTCGGTTTATATGGGCGATTACGATCAGATGGCGGCGGACAATACATTTTTCTACACCACCTTCCTCGACACGCGCCTGGGGACGCAGGATGTCCGGTTTGCCAAATTCACGAATGCTGGGCCGAACATGGCAATTGTGAAAGCGCTGCCGGCGACGCTGAGCAGTGGCAACGGCGACCAGTTTATTAACCCGGACGAATGCAACATGGTGACCATTCCCTTTACGAATAATGGGACGTTAACGGCCAGCAATGTGACCGCCACACTCACCACCTCTACGCCCGGCGTGATTATCTTCCAACCCACCTCTGCGTATCCTGATATTGCGCCGGGACAGACCGCGAATAACCTGACTCCGTTTAAGGTCAGCACAACTGCCGCCTTTGTTTGCGGCACGAACGTTACCCTGACCCTGACGATCAATTCTTCGGCAGGCACGGATGTCATAAACTTTACTTTGCCGGGACAGCCACCATCCTATGTGCTGGCTACGATGGCGGGACAAACGATTGATCCAGGCACGACGCTGGTGCCAGGTTCGCAAACGGATGATGGGACGGTGCTGATTACGCTGCCGTTCAGCTACCAGTTCTATAATCAGAACTTCACCACGCTGCAGGCAAGTACGAATGGCAATATACAATTCACCAGCAATAACAGTGCTTTCACGAATGCCTGCCTTCCGGCTGGCGGCCTGAATAATGCACTCTTACCCTTCTGGGATGACGTGGTGCTTATAGGAGGAGCGAATGGCATTTATACTTCCGTCAGTGGAGTTGCCCCAAATCGCATCTTCAATATCGAATGGCGTGGCATACCATACTTTGGTAGCGGTGCAATCAATTTTGAAGTTCGTCTTTATGAGGGACAAGCGAAATTTGACTTTATTTATGGCACGGTCACAGGCAATGGCAGTTCTGCAACCGTTGGCGTGCAACGCGATACCGGCTCCTCCTTTACACAATTTTCCTGCAATACTGCCAGCCTGAGTACAGGATTGAAAATCACCGGCACGCTGGCTCCTTGCACCACTGGCGGCGGAGCTTGTAAGCAACCATTCACGTCCACCATTTCTGATCCAATTGTTTGCACGGGTGATAACAACACCTTGAGTGTGCATGCGGAATTGGGCAATACCAACCCCACTGCCGCTGGCTTTTCTTACACTGCTCCCCTGGCACTTCCTTTAATCGGCATCCCTGGGACGTGCGTGTCAAATTATGGAACGTGTACGATCACGACCACGAGTGTGACGGTGACAGGAACTTTGCCTGCAAATCAAACATTAACCGTAGATTATAAAGTGCGCGTCGCGAACGGCACGGCTTCCGGCACAAATCTATGCGTCACCTCAACGGGGAAACTTGACGTGGACAACAATGGAACGCTTGACACGCTTGATCTGGTGACGGCCTGTACCAAACTGAATTGTCCAGCCGGAATTGCAAATACGAAACTCAGCGACCAAAAAGCCGGGTCAGTGCTGGTGTTCCCTTATTACAACTCAAAATCGGGTGCTGATACACGATTAACGATCAGCAATACCGGGATTGAACCGGCCAACGTCCATCTGTTCTTCATTGATGGGTCTACGTGTAATCAAGCCGATCAGTTTGTATGTCTGACTCCGAATGCCAGTCTTTCCATTAATACCTCGGAATATGACCCTGAAACTACTGGCTGGTTACTGGCGATTGCAGTAGATGCCAAGGGGAATCCCGCTCAGAATAACAGCTTGATTGGCAATGCTTTCGTCAATGATAGCGTGTCTGTGGATAACTACGGAGCCGAAAGCTTCTGGGCGCATTCTCCTTCGCTGGCAGCACTGAATACGAATGGTACGGCGACGTTGTATTTCGATGGCAGCAGCTATGATGCGGTTCCAAACCAATTCACCGCAGAAATTCAAAGTCCACTTTCTGTCACGGGACAGAAGATTGTGACTGTCGGGTTAAGCGGCGACCTGACCCAGGGAACACTCACCGGAGCCGGACAAGTTGGAATCGGACTTGCCTACAACGGCGATGAAAAAGCTGCAAGCTTTAGTGGATTCCTGACTGGGAAATGTCAGGCAAGCAGCGTACTGAGCAATTCGATCCCACGTGTCCCCGGCACGCTGGGAGGCCTGATTCCAAAAGGTCAAAGTGGGACTATCAAGTTCAATACTGGCGGTGGTGTCGGGTTAATAATGACTCCGAGGTCCAACAAATGGTCAGGAATCCGTGGGCTGCACAAAACGAGTGTCACTCCCACCACGATAACGATTCCGGTGTTTGTGCCAGTTTGCTAATCTTTGCTAATCAAGGAGCGCAAATTTTCCAGCTTGCCCCGTGGTCTTGATCTGCCACGAAGCAAGCTGGCAAGTTTGCGCTCCTCCTAACTTGAAGCCGTCGCGTATACCTGCTATTGTTTTTCAGCTTGATGATGACTTATTTTTTGTAATGTCCATCCTTCATAACCACTGAGAAACTCATGAGAAATTCATCCAGATTATTATTTGTCACAGCCTTCGTAGGGATCATTTTATCCACTTCAGTTTCCGCCCAGATTGTTATTGGAAAACCAAAACCAAAACCACCTTTAGATAACCCGTACACCGTGAACCTCCCGCGTGCCGAAGTCAGCCAGCAGCTTCAGGATTCCTTACAATCTTGCAAGATCGAACTAGACACAGCGACCAAAATTGAAGCTGGACGATTCGTCACGAAGCCGTATATTTTTACCCGTGGACTAAATACCAAAACTGATCTGGAATACGTTTCAAACCTGCCAGCCGGAGACAGCCGCAACTGGATCAAGGGCCGATACTATCTGGAAATTCTGGCCTTACCGCTGGATGACAAACGTTCGCAGATTCAAATCATTGCGCATATTCAAGCGCAGATGGCAGACGGGTTGACAACGAAATGGGTAGAAAGCCCGTCTAACGGAAAGCTCGAAGACGAAGTGTTACGCGGACTTGCGAGTCGCTTGCTGGGCATTGATTTAAGCGCTAAAGGAAACGGCAGACATCGTTTGATGGGCTGCGAATATTAACTCTTTTCTCGGATTAAAAATTCAGTGAAAGCTTTAACCTCTCTCCTTCGATTCATCTGGTTGCCATTAGGCCTGGTCTTGTTTTTTTCTACGCTGGCTCTGGGGCAAACTGATCCCGAAGAAAAAAAAGAGCCGCCCAGCGAAGGAGTGCAGGACACCTTGAATCGGATGAAGATCAAACGTGAAGAGGTGGAACTAAAAAAATTGATCAAAAGTTCCGAACAGGCTTACCAAATATCCCAGACCATCAGCCCTCTCATTGAAAAAGAGAGCTTAGGTAAACCCGCCGAAAAGAAGTTGCACGAAATAGAAAAAGCTGCCAAGCAAATTCGCAACTCTATCATTGGAAGCACCAACAAAGAAGAGGAGTTTACCCCGCCAAAAAACCTGGTAGAAGCCGTCGAAAATTTGACGGAAAGCTGCAAAAAAATGAATGAGCAAATGACAAAAACTTCACGGTTCGTTGTCTCAGCAGCGATTATTGTTTCCAGCAACGATGTGCTCCGTCTCGTCAAAATCCTTCGCACCTATATCCATTGATGGAGTTTGCCATGACCCGATCAAACTGGTTCACAATTCTTCTTATCTTCACGCTCTCAAGCGCCTCTCTACTTGCGCAGCCGCCCGCCAAAAAGAAAAATCCTAAACCGCCGGAAGCGCCAACCGAAGAAGCGAAAGACGACGGCTTAGTCGTTTCGATGAATACGACTCAGGTGGTTCTGAACGTGACAGTGACAGACCTTAACGAACGATTTGTCGGTGGCTTAAAAGCTGAGAATTTTAAAATTCTCGAAGATCGCGTCCCGCAAAAAATTCTCAGTTTCGGAGTCGAAGAAACGCCCTTCACCGCCGCGATTTTATTAGACATGAGCGGTAGCATGATCCACAAAATGAGTCTTGCCAAAGCTGCCTGTTCACGTTTTGCGTCAGGCATTCGAACCGGCGATTCAATTGCTATTTATGGATTCAAGGGATTCAAGGTCAAACAGCTTCAGGATTTCACTGAAGTCAAAGATGTAGACCCGCTGGTGTGGGATACGGACGCCGACGGCAACACTCCGCTGTACGATGCCATCGTAGATGCCGCCCACGCGCTCGCCTTACGCCCTGAACAACGCCGCGCCATTTTAATCATTTCTGATGGAGCCGATACCAGTAGCAAAGCCTCCTTCGATCAAGCCTTACGCGCCGCGAATGCTGCGAATGCTACGATTTATTCAGTAGATTTCAGTGACCTGGCGCTGGGGCTAAGTGTAGCGCACGATACCGGAGCGCAAATTATTCGTGACTTTTCGACCAAAACCGGGGGACGTTTTTTCCCTACTCCCGGGGGAGGGAAATTGCGCGATGCCTTTGAATCTACCGTTGACGAATTACGTCACCAATACACGATTGTGTACGAACCGACCAACGAAAAACTTGATGGAAAATGGCGCAGCATAGAAGTTGGTATCACTCAGCCGCAACACAAAGCCAGAACCCGTAGCGGATATTTTGCGCCTAAACCTGAGACGAAGAACTAACCGGAAGAAGGCTATGTGTAATTCTGGGTGTTCCAAAGCCGGCTCCGTCGGAGCCAGATATTTATAGCAACCGCGTGATGATTGCCTCCAAGCGCCAGCGGAGCGAAAGATGTCGCGCCGCTGGCGCTGAAAACCTTGCCAAATCAATATTCGAAATTACGCACAGGTTTCATCATTTCCGAATCAAAAATTTCAAATTTATTGTGGTAGCTGTTATGCGTTAGGTGTACCGCTCCTTACACCTGAGTAGGAAGATTTTCCGCCATTGCCGACGCAGGAAAAAGTGATAAACTGGCGGCGTGTTATCCAATATACCGAACCAAAAATGAGTTGCGAAAAATGCAGAAACACGCACGCAGTAAGTGTGACATGACTGCGTCCTTACCTACATATGAAAGCTACGAAGAAAATCTATCTTGGAATAATGACCCTTATTCCACTGGGGTTTTGGGTTGTGTCATTCTTTCTTAATGACAAATCAGAAAACAGACCTGCTTATTATGGCGTTATCTCAATCTTGGTTTACTTGATAACGCTCGCAATGATTATTTTTTATATCGTGAATGTCTTTAAAAACGAGCGGGTTCCGCAAGCCAAGAAGATAACTTGGGTGATCTTAATATTTTTATTTGGCCTCATTCTGATGCCTATCTATTGGTATAAATATTTATGGGCAGCAGCAGCGCTTGAACCGATAGTAAAAGCATCAGAGAATTCACCTCAAATCAATGAGCCAATGAATACTGAAGCAATTGATTTATTGTATAAACAAGATGACCAATAATATTTTCGACAAAATTGTGCAAAGTACAGAACGGTTATCAAGAAAATTGTATCGAAACCTTAATCATTGCAAATAATCGAGTCCGAGGATTTATGTCTATAAACAAATCATCACTCAAGCGTTCGATCTTCATTTCAATCGTAGTCATTTTCGGGATGGCAATATTCTTACTTGTCAGTGGCAAAACCTCTGCCACCTATCAACCCGACAAACAGGCGACTGCGCTCGCTCCATTCAAGGCGTCGCTGCAATTTTCCAAACCTTTCACCAAGCGCTTTGACCTCAAGCAGGGCGAAACATTTGACGTGGCGGTGAGCCTTCCAAGCCCGTCTTTATTACCTGAACATGGGCGTGTTGCGGTGAGCTGGGAGCTAGTCGAAAAACAAGATATTTTAATAATGAGCCGGGTAACTAATTCTCGTAACTGGGATGATTTTGGCATTTATGCCAAAGCAACTGCGAATTGGCGTAAGGTATTGCATGCGCTTGACCCTGATGTTTATGTCACGTACCGCGCACCTGAAACCGGCACTTACATCTTACGAGCCACCCCAGTAGTAGATGAAACGCCTGTGTTTGAAGGCTCGCGTTGGCGTGAGGAAGGTTCGGCTCCGAATATTTTCAAATTTCCAAAGCTGACTCCGTGGACGGCGGGGAAAATTGTTCCGTTGAATATTTCAGTTGACCCGCTTGATTTGCGCGATGCGCAACAAACTGGAATGTACGTCGAACAAGAGCCAAACGATACGCCCGAACAAGCGCAGCCGATTGCTTTCAATGACAAATCCGATGC
>JAYVRW010000042.1:0-2543 GCA_043775925.1 Blastocatellia bacterium | reverse complement strand
CCCCTTTCCAAACAGCCCCTGTTCTATACAAAATTGTCTCCGATTGATCTTGCGATATGAAAAAAATAATCTTGGTTGTCTTCCTCGTGTGTTTTCCTGCGTTACTTGTCCCCGGTCAGCCTGTCACTGAAGAAAAAGGGATGGGGCTGATTATTGATAAGGCTGAAATCGAAAGAATGCCACGTAAATTGGAGCTTTCGTTTTCGAGTTATCGGGGGATGCCTCCGGCGTATTCTTTGGAAAAATATGCGCCTTACGCGGGCGATCAGGGACAGTACGGCACTTGCATGGCGTGGGCTACGGCGTATTCGGCGGCAACGATAATTTTTGCGCAGACGCACGGGATTACTGACCGCGAGAAAATTACAAAAGCGGCTTTTTCACCGACCTACCTTTTCCAGAAAATCATAGCTACGAATGACAACTGCCAAACCGGAGCGCCTCCGGGGAAGGCGATTGAGGGAATGCTGAATCTGGGCGTCCCGTTCATTCGGACTGTGCCGTATACCTGTGGCAAAAACTGGACGACGGAAGCGGAAACCGAAGCTCAGCGGTATCGTGCGCTGGATTGGCATCTGGTGTTTGGTTCTGACAAAGACCCGAAAGATGAAAATTACAAAATTGATACGACAAAAAAAGCGCTGCTGGAAAATACGCCGGTGATTGTGGGGTTCGATCTGCCGAAAAGCTTTCACCGCATCAAGGGCGATATGTGGTATCCAGACCCTTCTGAAGCCACAGGTGGATGGCAGCACGGCAAGCATGCGATGACGGTGATTGCGTTTGATGATCGCAAGGAAGGTGGTTCGTTCCTGCTGATGAATTCGTGGGGCAGTGCGTGGGGCAGCAATGGCTTAGTCTGGGTTCGGTACAAGGATTACAACTATTTTTGTATGTTAGGAATTCAGTTATTCGGAAATCCAAATTCTCCGGTGCCTGATTTTATCAAAGATGCGCCGCCACCTCCCGCTCCGAAGCCTGTGCCCCGTCCTGAACCGAAGCCGCAGCCTGCGCCACAACCGAAGCCGACTCCAACGCCTGCGCCAGTAGTTGCGTACAACATGAAAGGCAGCGTCGAATTCAAAATCAATACGGGAGCTTCGATGCCAGCGAGCCGTGTCTCAACCCGCAACCTTATCGTTGAAGATGAATACGTGAAGAAGGATAAGAAAAGCGCTGGCGAAGATATGGTGGCGTACCGCATGGATAAATCATATCTGTCAGGCACAAAATTTCGATTTCTCTTAAACGTCAATGAAATGGCATATATTTATGCTTTTGCGACAGATTTAACGGGGAAGGTGAATCGTATTTTGCCGTATGATGATTTGATTTCTACGCATGTTGGAGCAAATTCGATTGTGGCGTTTCCCTCCGATACGAAGATCATCAAAATGGATGACAATAAAGGGACGGATTATTTGTTGATTCTCTATTCAACTGAGAAATTAGATGCTAAGCAAATTGCTGAACGGATGTCGGCGGAATCAGGCGGACTCTCGCGCAAAATCCGTGCGGCGTTAGGCGCGAAGCTGATTAGCAAAGGCGATGTGCAATATGATAACAATGCGATTGGCTTTAGCTTCACCAGCAAAACGCGGGGCGGTATTGTGCCGTTGATGGTTGAGATTTCGCACGAATAATTTTGCGGATGGGTGCGAGCTGGCTCCACAGCCGACCAGCTCGCTACCGCTCGCCGGACTGTACCGCTTGAACATCATAATCAATCATCATCACGAGAGAATCATGCAAAAATATTTCCTCATTTTCCTTTGTCTATTAGCAATCAGCAGTCAGGCTCAGGCTCAGGCACAGGCACCGCAATTAATCGTTCCGACCGGACATACCAGAGCGCTTAGTTCATACGAGACATCTCCCGATGGGAAATATCTCTTCACGCGAGGTGATGATGGAAAATCTATTCTCTGGGATATGGGAACAGGGACTCAGTTGCGTAATGTGGAAGGTGCTTCGACGATATCCTTTTCGTTCGATGGGCTAAAATATGCAGTCGGATACGCAGGGGCTAAAGAATCAAGCATCAAGGTTTTTGAAATGGCGACGGAGCGATTGCTTTATACGACAACACAAGCCGGCTCCATCCAGAACTCGTATCTGACGAAAGATGGAAAGTATTTAATTACGGCGGGCGGAGAATATCGGATGACTGTTTTCGATGCGCTGACGGGGAAGCTTCTCAAACGATTTGGTGAGGCTCCCCAACCTGGTGTGGCGCGGTTAATGGCTGATGACGAAGCAAAATTTATCGTGGCTTCACCAGATGAACGGTTTTACGCGATAGGAACAGGCAGAAAGTCAATTGATGTGTTTGAAGTCTCAAGTGCCAGTCTACAGCCATCCGCAGAAGGGAAAGTCAAATATTCAATCGGGAAGTTTGAGCGTGACGTGACGATGGGGAAATGGTCACCAGATGGAAAATTATTGCTGTTCGCTACCAATGATGGAACGATGTTTTGTTGGTCAGCCGCAGAAATGAAAGGACTCTGGCAATCAAAAAGCTTGTCTGTGAATGTCAATTCTGC
>JAYVRW010000041.1:0-32528 GCA_043775925.1 Blastocatellia bacterium | reverse complement strand
TGTTAAGTGGCGCCGAAAAAAAACATTTTATGAACGACAAAAAGACCCTACTCTGGAAATACCGTATTGCCATGATCGCCTTTATTTTCGGGCTGATCGTGAGTGGTGTGACTGCGTTTCCGTTGCTTTGGGAGTTGAAAATTCTAACGTGGGTTTTAGGGGTTAGTGATGCGACTTCGCCGGGAGGCTACACCGGATTGCAGCATTGGATTTTAATTGTCAGATGGGGCTTGGAGGAAATGTACGGCAAATATCCATGGATTGCTTATGGCACAGATTGGCTCGCGTTTGCGCATCTGGTACTCGCCGTATTTTTCATCGGGCCGCTGGTTGATCCGGTGCGAAATGTATGGGTAGTTTATGCTGGATTAATCGCCTGTCTTGCAGTCATTCCATTGGCTCTGATTTGCGGACCATTGCGCGGACTCCCGTTTTATTGGCAGTTGATTGATTGTTCGTTTGGGATTTTTGGCGCGTTGGCTTTACTGTATTGCCTGTCTTTGACGAAGAAATTAAATCGGTAATGCAGAAGCCCGCACACAGTAAGGGCGTAGTTCTCGCACAAACAACGCACACTTACTGTGTGCGTGTTTCTGCATTTTTCTGACAGATTTCATCGAGTGTTTTTTGCATCAGCTCAATTTGTTGATGCTGTACAGACATCAAATTCATCCAATCCTGTTCCCGTAATTCATTAATTTTTTCGTGGAGTTGCAGGATTTCCAGTTCAGCTTTGATGTTGACTTCATAATCGTTCTGCGCCTGCATGCGATCAACTTCCGCTTGCCGATTCTGGCTCATCATAATGACCGGGGCCTGTAATGCTGCGAGGCTTGAGAGCACCAGATTCAGCAAAATAAATGGATACGGATCAAAAGCGCGTTGCACCAGCACGAAGACATTGAGCATCATCCATCCAAATAAAAAAACTCCAAACCAAATAATAAACCCCCAGCTTCCGCCGATGGTTGCTACGCGGTCAGCCATTTTTTCTCCGAAGGTTAACTGCGCGTCAAACTCACGTTGAATGTTGCGGGCGATGCGTCCACGGCTGATGAATTTTTCGACAATAATACGTTCATCGGTAGGAAGTTTTTCCAGTTCTACCTGTAATAATTTTTGAGCGGTGAGGCGACGGTTGACGCGTTCGGATTTATTGTTGGGGGCGATGATGCTTCTCAGATTTTGCATAGTTAACTCGCGTAACCAATTTAGCGCCAGAGGCGCGACATCTTGGTAGAAATTATCGGGTGTATAATAAAGCTCCAGCGGAGCAAAATCTTTGATGTCGCTCCGCTGGAGCTTGAAAAAAATACCTTTCGCTATTCTACCAAGATGTCGCGCCTCTGGCGCTGAGAAATTAACAATTTTACTAACCAGTATAACGCGTAGGTGTTCACTAGCTTGCAGCGCTTTTGCTTTCGGGCAGATCGTTCTCGGTTACATCAATAGTAGGTTTTTTCTTGTTTTTTCGTTTCAGTCGCTTGCGTAATTGTTGCTGACTTTCACGCGCTGCAATGCGGGCTTGCGTCCGTACAATGTCGCGCATCGAAATGATGCCAAGCAATTTTTGCGGGTCTTTGCGACTGACGACTGGTAACAGCGATAATTCGCGTTCGCCGAGCTTGAGCATCACTGCATCCAGCGGTTGATCGGGATATGACGCAATCACATCTTTGGTCGAAACATCAGCCAGCAGCGAATCATTTTGTTCCTCTACTTCCAGTTGCCGCAAATCGTCCCGCGTGATGAATCCCACCATTTTCATGGAGCCATCAATGACAGGGTAGCCGTATCTTCCATTGGTTTCGATGAATTCAACAGCTTCGCCAACAGTGAAATTGGCGGGCAGCGTGACGACTTCGCGTGTCATCACATGCGAGGCATTGAGCTTGTGAAGTGAAACTTTTGGTTGCGCCGGAGCCAGGTGAATTCCGTCTTGTTCTAATAATGCTTCGTAAATTGGCGTTGGATTCAAACGCGAAGCGACGAGATAGCTGGTGGCGTTCGCAATCATTAATGGAAGGATCAACGAATAATTTTGCGTCATCTCAAAGACGATCAAAACTGACGTGATTGGAGCGCGCACGACACCACAAAAACTGGCTCCCATGCCAACGAGTGCAAAAGCTCCGGGCGCAGTTGGGTGTCCGGGAAAAGCCGCTTCGACAAATTTTCCCAGCGTCCCGCCGACCATTGCCCCGATGAATAATGACGGGGCAAAAATTCCGCCGGATCCACCGGAGCCATATGAAATAACTGTCGTGACGATTTTGGCGACTGACAAAACCATCATAATTTGCAGCGGCAAGTTGCCGTGCAAAGCGGCAGTCAATGTTTCGTATCCGCCGCCCATGGCCTGCGGCGCAAATAATCCGACCAGACCAACGGCAAGGCCTCCCAACGCAGGTTTCAGCCAGGTCGGGACTTTGCGGAAGTGCCGGAAGATTAATCGCAGCTTGAGCAGCGTATTAGAAAAGAAAACTGCGACGCCTCCGACGATAGCTCCAAGCAAAACATAGAAAACTAATTCTGCTGGATGTTGCAAGCCGTACGCCGGAACACCCGCATAAACAGGTCTTGGATCAAAGGCGCGTGAAATTGCCGAAGCAATCACGGCGGCAATCACGATTCCACCCAGCATGCGTTGATTGAGATCGCCGATGATTTCTTCAAAGGCAAAAGTGACGGCTGAAATCGGAGTGTTGAAGGCAGCGGCGACGGCAGCGGCTGAACCCACTGGCAACAATTCCATCAGCCTGCGCCGCGAGACGCCAAAGAATCTCCCGATGACGGAAGAGACCGCCGCGCAGATTTGTACCGTTGGGCCTTCACGTCCGATGGAAGCTCCGGTTCCCAGACTAATGGCGGAAACGACAGCTTTGCCAAAAGCCGATTTCAAAGGCATTCGCCCGTAATTAATAAAGTAAGCGGTTTTGACTTGAGGGATTCCGCTGCCCCGTGCATCAGGAACCCAAAATTGCAACAAGAGTCCAACCAGCAATCCGCCGAGCGTGGGAATAACTAATGCCAGCACTGCAAAACGCCAATTGAATCCGCGCTCGGCTGCGACAAACATGTGGCGAATGATGTTGCGCTCCATCGCCAGAATGACGAGATGGAATGAAACGGCGACCAGACCGCAGACAGCTCCGACGATCAGGGTGATGATAAATAATTTTTGATTTTCCGGCAGGCCTAATTGGTCAATCAAGCGTGTAGCTGTCAACTCAATGCGATACCATTTTCGCCGGAGATGAGTGCGTTGCAATGTAAAACCTCTTTACAAAATCTAGCAAGGGGATAGTCGTGTGTAACCCAACAGCGAAACTAAATATCATCTTAGCACTGCGGATAATTGACGCAAGGGAAATGTGACATTCGTTGAGGCGTGAAGTACTATTTCGCCTGACAGTTTTAAATTCCAGCACAAGGAAACGTAAATATGAAACAACGCAGTCTTTTTTCATTACTTTTAATTTTAGCCCTGGCAGTTCCGCAAAGTGTCGGAGCCTGGGGCGATCACGGTCACGAAATCTCCGGCTTGGCGGCAGCTTTGAAATTGCCGACGGAAATGCCTGTTTTTATGCTTCAGTCCTCACGGCAGTTGAGCTATTTGAACCCTGAGCCGGATCGCTGGCGCGACCGCGCGGAATCCGATCTTGACCCCGCTGTGAAAGCATTTTCTCCTGAACATTACATTGACATGGAATTCGTTCCTGAAGGCGCGTTGCTGACAGCAACAGATCGTTATGCCTTTATCGAAGCCTTAATTAAAGCTGGAAAAAAGCCTGCCGAAGCTGGATTTGTGCCATATCGAATTATGGAATTATTTCAAAGCTTACGGATAGAATTTCGGTTGTGGCGCGTCACGCAGGATCGGATCAAACGAGCGATGATTGAAGAGCGTATCATCAACGACGCCGGAATTCTTGGACATTATGTCACCGATGGAGCGAATCCGCATCACACCTCCATTCATCACAATGGCTGGATTGGCGATAATCCGAAAGGCTACAGCACTGACAAGACTCTTCATTATCGGTTTGAGTCGCAGTACGTGAATACGCATATTCAACTGAATGATGTCATGCCACTGGTTGGAACTGCGCATGTGCTTATCAAGCCACGTGAAGAGGTTATCGCTTATTTACAAACCTCAAGATCACAGTTAGAAACATTGTATGAATTAGAGAAAAAAGAAAGCTTCAGCGAGCAGACAAAATCTGAGGAGCATCGTCAATTTGTGAGTAAGCGGTTAGCAGCGGGAGCGCAAATGCTACGGGATTTGTGGTGGACGGCGTGGGTCACGAGTGAGGTCAAGGAAACACTACCAGCTTCTGGAAAATAAGTGGGAGTCAGGGAAGTAGTGATTTTATTTTAAAGTCTATCGTAATAAAGGGCTGACCGAATCCCCAACGATTACACCAGAAAATGCGTGTACTCAAACCCGATCAGCCTTTACAAGCGAGACCACTCAGACTAAATCCTGTGCTATCCAAGTTCGGCCTTAATCTGAGCAGTCTCGTTCGCTGCTCAGACTTCAATGTGCTGGAGATTTGTTTGGTAATTGTCACGTAAGCTTGGAAATTACGTTTCGGTCAAAATATTTTTTATGCGTATCGCCAAAATTGTTAGCTCAAATTCGCATGTAGATTATGTCGCACGAGTACTGGATTCGCTTGAAACTCCCGAACCGCCTTCAGCGGCGGATTATTGTTTTGGACAATTCATCAAAGTTGTGACGCCTCGCGGCGAAGCCATCGGCGTGATTTATAACTCGTTGCTGATTAATCCTGAATTCGGAAATTACGGGCCACGGCTTTCGACTCCGCCAGAGCTGAATTCCGTTTTCAGCCCGGATTATTTGAATGAGCAGGGAGTCATGGCAGGAATTTTATTGTTAGGTTGGAAGTCTTCTGATGCCTATCAACACGGCGTTCCGCGTGAGGTCTTACCCGTGAATGCGAATGTTGAGAAAATGGACGAAGAAGAAATCCGAGGCTTTCATCATACAACGCAAGGCGCGATTGAAATTCATTACTATGCACACATCACGACGCATGCCAAAAACTTTGCGTTTCCTTTGTTGAGTGAAATTGCGAATCAATTGGAAGCGATGACAACCGAAAGTGAACGTGCGCGGCTGGCTGTGTTGCGCCGCACCTTGGCGTGGCAACAGACGTTGGGAAATCTGAAGTAGGGAAATTGGTGGTTGGTGGTCGGAAAATTTCTTTACCGACCACCGATCCCTCTGTACACCGACCCCCGCCTTAAAATATTAATTTCACGTTATAACGGATGACGCGACCGCCTCCGTCGGTTGCCGGAGTATTCGGATTCAGGAAGCGTCCGGCAATCGCCGTGTTGGTATTGGAAGAAAGCGTCCCTCCACCCGGTGAGAATGGGCTGACGCTGCCTTGCGTATAATTCGGACGATTGAAAATATTGTAAAACTCCGCCCGTAATTCCAGGCTCATCGCTTCACGAATTCTGGTTCGCTTCAAAATATTCATATTGTAAAGCGCCGTTCCCGGTGTCCGTTCGGTATTGCGTCCCAGCGATCCAAACCGCTGAATGCTGTTAGCCAGCGTTGGGTTGTAAACTGGATTGACGATGTATCGCGCCGTTGCCGGATCAATTGCAACGTTTCCTGCGTCAGGATTGGTATAACCTGTAATGGCTCCGGTGGCGTCTACGACAGGGATTGCCCGCACACCTTTTTGGCCATTTGGATTAAAGGTTGGTCGTTCATTCGCTCCCCCAATGCCATCTGAATCTAACCCGTTGAAAATGGAGAAGGGAACGCCTGATTCAAAAGTAGTGACGCCGGAAATCTGCCATCCCCCGACAATTCTGCCAACCAGGTTTTTTTGCTCACTCAGAAAAGGAAATTCATACACATAAGTGAACGAAGCGCGTTGTGTGCGGTCAAATAATGAAGGGCCTTTTTCAAATTTCCCTCCGCCAAGAATTGCGGGAAGCGCATAAACACTGGCTGCCGTCGTTCCGGCTGCGGCAAATACTTCGCTCGCATTATCCAGGGTCTTGGAGTAGGTATAAGCTCCCGTAATCGTCAGGTTTTTTGAGAAGCGACGCATGACGCTGAGTTGACCTGAATGATAATTTGACCAGCCGCCGTTGGTGCGAACTGTCCGCCCGCCTTGCAGGTTGTCAAGGCGTCCCTGGGTTGGCCCGGTGTATCCGGCAGGCGTGATTCGCTGTGCTGGCGGAACCAGCGGATTCCAGTCTTCATTGATGTATAGTTTCGTTCCTTTCGAGCCAACATAAGAAACGTCCAGTACGATTTTACCGGGTAATTCGCGCTGAATACCTAATGACCAGCGTTGATAATAGGGGTTCACCAGGTTTTGCTGAATCAGCGTTTGGGCGCTTAACGGGTTCAGTGCGGCCTGCGTAGTTGGAATTTGGGTCGAAAAATTTGCCAGTCCACGTGGCCCATTGCTAGTGGTAGAAGGGATTGACGTAGCAATAATATTTGGTGATGAAACGGCGGCGTTCGAGGCAATGTTATTGAAAAATGAATCGTAGCCAAGTTGATAACCAGTGCGAATGACTGATTTGTTATCACCCAGGATTTTTCCTAACAAGCCGGTTTTATTCTTTGGTGAATAAGCGATGCCAATAGTTGGCGCCCAGTTATTCCAATCGCCGCGTACTTTGTTTGGTTCCCCGAATGGTCCGGTACGAGTCGCCGGATCAACGTTGAAAAGTCCGGTGAAAGCAGGCGTTTTCAGCCTATTGAAGGGCTTGCCAAAATATTCATAACGAACCCCCAGAGTTAGCGTCAGAGCTTCGCTTGCCCGCCAGCGATCCTGGACAAAAGCTGCCGTACGGAACATTGAGGGGAAATAAATTGCGCTTCCGAAATCGCGGGCGGCTGTGCCGCTCGCGCCGCCAAAATTATCGACAAAATTAGCAAACGGCGTGTAGCCGGTGCTGGAAGTATAGGTTAATCCGCCGCGTGGTTGGAACGGTGCGGCCTGGGTGGAAATTTGCCGCAGCAAATCAACGCCACCACGAATCGTATGATTGCCGCGCACGTTTGTGACGGTCTCCTGAAAAGTATAATTATTGGCGATGCGGCCTTGTGGAAATGATGTGCTTGCACCGAGCGATGAAATACTCGTCACGGCAATGCGAGGCAATTGACCGGCGGGGCCGCTGGGATCAGACAGTGGAAACCCAAAATCCAAACGGTTGTAACCTAGCCGTGCTTCGTTCGTAAAAGTGGATGAAAAGACATGCGTTTCAGTGAGGAGCAAATTATAAAGCCGCTGTGAATAATCAGCATCAAAGCCTTCAAATTCTGCGATCCCCCCTTTGGGCGCAGTCAGCCGATCACTCAGCATCCGGCCCGATAATTGATCTTTTTCACTAAGCTGATGATCAATGCGGGCTTGCCATTGATGATCAATGCTAAGCGCCGCATAGTTTCTGAAAAAAGTTCCGAATTCAATGTTGCCGCGATTGACATTGTTGACAGTGCCCAGCGCGAGGTTGAACGGGCTGGTGTTCGCTACCGCATTTTGTGTCGCGCTTAACAATAAATCTACATTGGCGCTGGTTCCGGTTGGAAAGAGTGCGCGTAACGCTGTACGACCAGCCGCAGTAGGTGTGGTCAATTGTGCCTGGGAAGAAGAGCGTTGCCGATCTTCCTGATAGGCACCGAAAAAGAAGGTGCGATTTTTGACGATGGGGCCGCCAATCGTCCCGGAGTAAATGTTTTCTGTGCCTGATGGTGGACGACCGCGCAAAACATTTTCAGGGTCACGCGCTTGCGAACTGGTCAGCGCATCATCAGCGGTGGTGTCGTACAAAAATGCCAGAGTTCCATGAAAACCATTGGTGCCGGATTTGGTGATGGTATTGACGACTGCGCCGCCGGCACGTCCGAACTCAGCATCATAATTTGAAGTTTGTACCGAAACTTCTTTGACGGCATCAGGGTTCGTAATTTGAAAGCCCTGACCAGCGACTGAAATATCGTTGTTTTCAGTCCCATCAATCAAAAAATTGTTGGAGCGTCCGCGTCCGCCATTCACCGAAAATGTCGCAGCGCCGAAGCCGTTGCGATTGCTGGAAACACCAGGCAACGTTAATGCCAGGGACACCGGATTGCGAGAAGAAAAGGGTAATTCCGTGATGCGCTGGGTCTCAATATTTCCACCGCGCACCGGAGCTTCGGTTTGTAGTAATGCGCCGGATTCAGTCGTGACATCTACGGCGAGTTCCTGACTGCCAGGTAAAAGTTGCGTATCAATTTGCGTAATCTGATTAGCGCTGACGACGATATTATTTTTGATGACAGTACCGAAATTATTGGAGCTGACTTTAACGGAATATGTCCCAAGTTCGACTGCATCAAAGCGGTACAGCCCTTCGCCGTTGGTAACTGTTGTACGAATTAATCCGGTTTCGGTATTGGTGAGCGTGATGGCAGCGCCGGGAATGACTGCTGCTGTTTGATCGGCTACGATGCCGCTGACTGTTCCGCGACTGGTTTGCGCGAAAGAGATGATTGATAAGCTGAGTAATAAAAAAATCAGCATGAAGATTCTGGTTTTCATAATTTTCTCCTGAGATGTCGTAAGTGGTAGAGCAACCATGACTGGTTGCCCTACGCCTGAATTTTAGAATTTCAACCGCAGTGCCAATTGAATAATTCTTGGATTGCTGCCGAAAACTAAATCAGGTTTATTGAATTGTGGGCTGGTGACAGTGTTGTAATTACCGACGGCAGTGCTGGCGACAGGCACGACGCTGTTGGGCGAGCCAGCCACGTATTGCGGATGATTAATGGCATTGATGAAATCCGCGCGAAGCTGAAACTTGAGCTTTTCAGTAAAGGCAAAGTCTTTCGAGGCGGAAAAATCAATGTTGTTGATGGCTGGCAATTTGAAAGTATTTCTTCCGGCTGTGGCGCGTGCTCCGAGTCCGGCTTGAATATATTCAGCATTGGGATTATTGGCTAAATAACCAACTACCTTGCCAGCCGTATTCGTTAAGGCGGTGACCGCGCTGGCTGTGCCTTTGACTCCGTTAGGGTTAATGATCGTGCGATCACCAGCGCCATCTCCATTCAGATTTGAATCAATTCCGCTGAGCGCCGTGACAGGTTGTCCGGCTTCATACGTGTAAGTTCCAGCCAGACTGAATCCACCGAAAACACTACGTACAAAATGATTTGCGGTTTTGGCGAAAAATGGAATGTCATAGATGCCGGAAACTGAAAGGCGATGGCGGTGATCGAGAATTGAATCCGACCTTTCAGCTCGCATGTTTTGCCAATCCTGCGCACGACGCGGTGATAACACCGTGCTGAAAACTTCAGCCGTTGAATCGTCAATTAAATGGCTCCAGGTATACGCTACATTTGCCAAAAATCCGCGATTGAAGCGACGTGTTAACTGCGAAGAAAATGCGTTGTAAGAAGAATTCCCATTTGGCAGGAATGCAATAATATTGTTACCCGTGAATCCGGCTGTTTGGTAAGCCGGAACAAACTGTGAACGTGCATTGAGGTCATTACGCGTCAAAGTTAAAGCATCCAGTTGTGCCTGCGTCGGCCTGGCAAAATAGGTTGGCAGAAAACTGGTATCAGTAATTCTCGGTTGAATGTTCAGGCGGCTTTGCGTAGATAAATGAACTCCGCGCGTTCCCAGGTAGCGCAGCTCTAATGACCAGTTCGTTTGGAATTGACGCTGATAACTTAAGCTGTAAGAAATCGCGTACGGAATTTTTTGATTGGCAATCCACGCACTGGTCGCAGCGCGGGTTTGTGCGGCAGTCGCGTTAGCTGCCGGTGGCGTGTTGGGGATTCCACCTTTCGCTAAAAAATTACTGGAGTCAGGTGTCAGCGGAGCGTCAACCGTGACCTGTGATTGTGGCGGACTTGAGAGGATGTACAGATTATCTACCAGCACATCGTAAGCCATCGAAAAGCCTGCCCTGATTGAGCTTTTTCCACTACTGCCAAAAACTTTCCCTAATAAACCGGAATCATAATTGGGCGAATAGGCTAATCCGATACGTAGCCCGAAATTCGTTTTTTGTACGGTTGGTTTACTGAATTCGATTAAGCCGGGAACGGTGGAAATTGCATTCTTGGTTTGTAGTCCGGCCCCAAATGGAACCTGTTGGTATGAATAATTGACGCCAAGATTCAAGGTAATGTTCGGTCGAATTCTCCATTCATCCTGTGCGAAGCTGAAGAAGACAATTTGGTCGCCATAATATTTTGAGGCGCCGACATTTCGCTGCGATAAAAAATCTGGATTGAGGTCGCGCAGAAAGCGATCTGTGGCGCTGTACTGATAATCTCCGCGCGAGCGTTGGACGAATGTCTGCGGTGAAATTGACTTGCGAATATCTCCGCCAAATTTCAGTGAATGATTGCCCGCGAGATACGAAAGGTTATTCGATAATTGGTAATTATTCTCAATGTTATCCTGCGGAGAATTCGGATCAGGCCCGATGTCTATGCCTAAATCCTTCAGCCCTAAATTCGGAAATGAATCAAAGCCCGTGAGTGGAAATTTGATGTCTGGCGCGGGCGTATTATTTAAGTAACGACGATAAGCAACGCGCGTTTCGTTCGTTAACTTTGGCGTAAATGAATGAATCAGCGTGTAAGAAAATAATCGTCCGTCAACGGGCGATAAATTGAAAAATACAGGTAACGTTGCATTGTTATTAATAGAGCGTAGTTGATTGTAAATAAAACGCGAATGATGCTGCGTTTTTTCGCTTTGCGTGTAATCAAGGTTGAGGACAAAGTTGCGCTGATTCGTCCAGTTCGGCGCGTCAAAAGAAACATTCCCGATAGGGATTTGCGCTCCGGCGACGGTGATTGTTCCCGCGTCATTCTTTGGCGCAACGGGCACAAATTGTTTGAAGATGGCGAGGTTTGGTTGCGAGAGTCCGGCGAGTTTGTCGAGCGCTGCAAATCCTGCCGTTGTGGGCGAAGTCAATCCTGCGGGAGCGGCTGCGTTGCCAATGCCCAGGCCTTCATAACTGACGAAGAAAAATAATTTATCTCTGCCGCTGTAATATGGCTTTCCACCTTCGCCGAAGCGCGGAAGGATCAATGGACCTCCAACATTTCCGCCGTAGCGGGCAAAATCATAACGCGGCATGAATGACGTGCCAGGGACATTTTCCTGCCTGACTACGCCTGCATTTTTCTGCGCCGTATCGAGTGCATTCAAATAACGGTTGCGAAAAAATCCGTAGGTTGCGCCGTGAAATTCGTTGGAGCCGCTTTTGGATGCGATGATAAATTGTCCACCGGTGGAGCGGGCAAATTCTGCCGAGAATTGATTGGTCAAAACTGAAAATTCTGAAACAGTTTCCGGCGAAACATACACTGCCGGACCGGAAACACTTTTTTGATTGTTATCAATGCCATCCACGATGAAATTATTATTGCGCGGACGCTGACCGCCGACGGAACCGCCCGTGCCGAGTCCGAGGCCGCCGCTGCTGGTCACGTTCGCCGAAAGTAAAGCTAAATTGTAAATACCGGAACTTGCGGAGTTCGCCGTTGTAATGGATGTTTGTGGGAGTTCGACGACCTGACGTGTATTGAAAGATTTTGAGAGATTCGTCGTCGTCGTTTGTACCAGCTCTGCGCCTTCGGCAGAAACCTCGACAGATTCACTTTGAATTCCAACCTGTAAAGTTGCGGTCACGTCGGTAGTTTGGTTTAGTACAACGCGAACATCGTTGAGCGTTAATTTCTTAAAGCTCGCGGATTCAATGTTGATTTGATATTCACCGATAAGCAGATTGCCGAATCTGAATTCGCCATCAGCGGAAGATTGCGAAGTGAAGGTGTTACTCGTTTTTTTATCGGTGATGGTGACTTTAGCATTGGGGATAATCGCGCCAGTCGGGTCTTTGACCACTCCGCGTACGTTTCCCGTGGTTTGTTGTCCGAAAGCATTGATGGAAGAAAGAATTAACAATAAAAATAGGCTTGTTAATTTCATCATTGAATTGAACGTTTTCATAATGGATCTCCTAATTTAGAAATGGCACGACCTGACGTGATGTTTCGCACTATCTTCTTGGCAAAGGCTGTGCCTTACTTTTCTGAAGAAGACCAAATAGCTGAATTTGATGAGCTTAATTTGTATGAAGAGAAAATTAAGAGTGTCTTGAGATCTTCTGGATGGACGAGAATTTATAAAAAATAAGATGTCGTGGAACTGACATCTTATTTTTTATGATTTCAGAGGAGCCTGAAACGAAATGGCTTTTTTAGTCACTTACCATTAAGTAATAGAAGGCGGAAAAGATTCTTCCCCCAGGTGAAATGAGTTGAACTTTTTGCTAATTGTCCCCGTTAGTAATAACGAAGTTCATCATTCTTGATGTTATCAGATCAAGGCGCGTACCCGGCGTGCCTGAATATTTCAAAAACCAGCGTAAAACTAAACTGCTCGTTTGGAGTGGTTTGGGCTTGATTGATGTGCGGTAGTCATCATGGAAAATCCTAACCAGCAAATTTACAAATTCGACGATTTTCAATTGGATGTTTGTGAGCGACAACTTTTTCGCCAGGATCAATTAATTGCGGTGCCACCAAAGGTTTTCGATACCTTGTTGGTGCTGATCGAAAATCGGGGGCGGCTGCTGACGAAAGATTTTCTGATGCAGCAAATCTGGCCGGAATCATTCGTCGAAGAAAGCTGTCTGACGCAGTATATTTTTCAATTGCGAAAAGCCTTGGGTGAAGATCGTCAGGGGAATGGTTATATTGAAACTGTCCCCAAACGTGGTTATCGCTTTCATGCACAAATAGAAAATAAGTCGGAAGAAAATTCTGTCGCAGCATTATTAGAAGAAGCTGCCCAACCTGTCGCTCCATTCAATTCTCAACTTGCTATTTCCAATTTGGTCGCTCGAAATGATTATGCCAGAGCCTCAACACGAGCAGCTTCCGTTGGAAAATACGGCGCAGTTTTTCTCTCTGCTTTTGTATTGATTGGAGTCGTTAGTTTTTTTCAGAGATGGATGGATAAACCTGTCAATACAGCGATTCGTGCAAATATTACTAAATTAACGACAAATGGGAAATCGAAGTACCCCGCCCTCTCACCGGATGGGAAATACGTCGCGTTTGTTCAGGACGAGGCCGGTAAACAAAGCATTTGGATCAAGCAGGTAACAACCTCCGGTAACATGCAAATTGTACCGGATGCGGAAGTTGATTATCAGGGAATAACTTTTTCGACGGACGGAAATTATTTGTATTACGTCGTCTATCCACGACCTGCGAATGTGGCGGCGTTGTATAAAGTTCCTGTTCTGGGAGGAACCCCAAACAAAATCCTTGAAGACATTGACAGCGCCGTCGCCTTTTCAGCCGATGGACAGCAGATGGCGTTTGTCCGCCAATATCCCGATGAAATGGAAACCGCCATTGTCATTGCCAACAGCGAAGGAAAAAATGAACGTGTGCTGGCAACGGCGGCGATGCCGAATACCTATTCATCCGACGGGCTTTCGTGGTCGCCGGACGGAAAGTTGATAGCTACTGCTGTCTCAAGTGGGGATGCGGGTGGCAACTACATGAAAGTGGTTGGCGTAGTGGTGAGCAACGGTCAGCAAATTCCGTTGACGCAGCAAAGCTGGGCGAAAGTCGGTCAGCTCGCCTGGAGAAAAGATAACCACGGATTTCTCGCGGTGGCGCGACAAAAAGATTCTACCGTTTTTGCCGATCAAGTCTGGTTGATGCCGTATCCAATGAGCGAACCTCGTCGCGTGACGAATGATTTGGGGAATTACAGCGGCATCAGTTTGTCAGCGAATGCCGATAAATTAGTGACGACACAGTCAACGAAAGTCTCGAATTTGTGGGTCATGAATAACATCATGAATAACAATGATCCCAATCATGCCAATAAAATTGCGAGTGTCGGCATGGATCATTTCAGCGAAAGATTAGGTTTGGAGTGGTTGACCAATAAGAGCCTGATTTTCGGTTCCAGAGCGAGCGGCAATCCTGATCTCTGGCTGATTAATTCCGATGGTAGCAATCAACGACAATTGACGGCGGATTCTTCGGCTGAAGCACAACCCGCAGTTTCTGCGGATGGAAAATTTATCGCGTATCTTTCCAACCACAACGGCGATTTTAATATTTGGCAGATGAATGCCAACGGCACGAATCCGACGAAAATTACGAATGGCGAGCATGTTCACTCACCGAATTATTCCCCTGATGGTCAGTGGATCGTTTATTCTGCTGAGCAAAGCGGTGTGCCGGTGATATGGAAGATTTCATCTGGCGGAGGAGAGCCTATACAGTTGACCAAAACGACTTCGGCACGACCTTCGATTTCACCGGATGGAAAGCTGGTCGGGCATTTACAAATGGAACAAAAAACGTACCAGATGAAACTGGCAGTCGTTCCATTGACGGGCGAAGAGAAAGCTAAAACCTTTGATTCTACAATTACTGATCCCTACCTTGTGAATTGGAGTCCTGACGGAAAAATGCTGACGTATGTAGAAACCCGCAATGGCGTTTCCAATATCTGGGGGCAACCGATTGACGGCAAAGCTCCGAAGCAATTGACGAAATTTCAATCCGATCACATCTACCGTTTTGCGTGGTCAAAAGACGGCAAAAATCTCGCCTGTGAGCGAGGGTTTTATTTGAATGATGTCGTGTTGATTAGTGAATTGAATTCTTAAAAAAGGGAGCAGGAATAAGGAGGTAGGGATTAGAAGTTCCATAGCCAATCCCTAATCTCTTATCCCTAGCCCCTTTCCTCCCCTTCATCCCAAAATAATAATTCCTTAATCGAAAATACAAGATATTAAGCCGACAATTTCAGTACCTTGCGAATGCGTGAACAACATTCCTGGAGGTATAAAATGCTTAGTCTTAAATTTCAGTACGAAGTCGCCAGAAGCCTATCGTTATTAGTTCTCATCAGCTTGATCGCTTCAGTTGCAGAGGCGGAGAAAAAAACAAAATCAGAAACTATTGCCTATCGTGGAGGTATCCGAAACAGTAACGGGCAATACCGTTTGGAGTCGAAATATCAGGGGTTACTGCTGGCAGGTTTGCAGAAAAAAACCGGATTTACCGAACTACATTTTGATGATTCAGATTATCTGGTTATTGGTCATGAAGAGAGTTTTATGGCCGGCTCAGCAGCAGCTCGAAAATTACTGAAGGCTGCCATTGAAGGAAAAACTTTATTCAATCTGGAAAGTCATAACCGCTCCGCGAACATTAATTTTGCGCGTTTGGAGCGAAGCTTCATTTTTCGGAATATGGCGACCAGCGAAGAGATCGAGGTCAGACCCTTAATCATTGATTTTTCTGATTACGATCACTTGATCGGAGACCGTGACGTTCGCCATTCTTTTGATCTGGGCATCAATTTTTTACATGAGTTGGGGCATGGCGTTTATCACTTACGCGATGCCGTGGACGACCCGGAAGAATTAGGAGACTGCGAGAATTTCGTGAATACGATTCGTCGTGATTTGGGTTTACCTGAACGACAAAAATACATGGCCAGAATTTATAAATCAGGAATGCCTGCGGGTTCAATAACTCAGAGAGCCGAGCTTCCATTTACACGGACAAAAGAGAAAAATGGCAACCTCAAAACTGAAACTGTTTTTCTGACCTGGGAAACTGGAAAAGTCGGAGCCGTAACAGCCGACACGCAATTATTATTAGCCGCCAAAGCAAAAGATGTGAAGGCTACAACAGGTCTGTATTGATTTGCGAAAAATGCAGAAACACGTGCGCAGTAAGTGTATTTTGCGCTATAACGCCCTTACTGCGTGCAGGCCTCTGAGAATATAGCGGTTGGCGGATGGGTGTGATCGGTACAGTACCGATGGCGCTTCACAAGCTGCTTGAAAACCGCTAGTTACTTCGCATTTTGAATAAGAATAATGTCGTTGACAGTCATGCCGCGTTCGATGGCGAGCTGTTTTCCATCCGTTGACCAACCGAAACGGTAAATCAAATCGTCGTAGTAATTGGTGATGGGATACGCTTTCCCTCCGTTGATAGGTTGTTTCCAGATATTGCCGACACCGTTGATATTGCTAATAAAAGAGACGGATTGCCCATCAGACAGCCAGCGCAGTTGATTAAATTTAGGTAAATGTTCCAGCGCGAAAAATTTAATAGGCTGACCATTATCAAAGGAAATAAGGGCTAGTTTTTTTCGCTGATCCTGCGGATCAATCAGCAGGCAGGCGATGAGTTTTCCATCCGGTGAGACGGAGGCGGCAGAGGCTGGCTGGTCGGTAATTTTAATAGCAGGCGTTGTCCCGTCAACCGGGATTTTCCAGAGTGATTTGGTTTCCTGCGCTTCTTCAGAATAAATAATCCACCGACCATCCGGCGTAATACTGGCTTCGGTTTCGCCGTGTCCGTGAGTGAGTTGTTGCTGATTGCTTCCATCAGGATTCATCTTCCAAAGATGCGGAACACCATCACGGTAAGAAGAATAAACGACTACATTTCCATCGCGTGAAAGTGAAGGCGCAAGGTCTGAATGCGGGTCATTCGTGAGCTGTCGTTGGTTTTCCCCCTCCGTATCCATCACCCAAATATCAGTGTTCCCACTAGCTTGCGTACCATAAAGAATTTTTCCATCTGGTGTCCACGCCAAGCCTAAAAATTCACTGTAGCTATCACCAATTCCCGAAGTAATCGCAGTGGCTTTAGCGCTGTCGCCCCTGGGTAAAATCCAGATTCTTGAAAGTCGAGTAGACTGGACGGTCACTAGCGAAGTCGCGTTAGAGGCGAGACTTAGCCCGCTATAATTATTGATGTCTTTCGTGATTTTACGAGCTTCGCCTTTGGGATAAGGCAAGTACCAAACCTGATCGGAAATGGCCTTGGAACTTAAATCCCAGGCGTTGATAATCAAGCCATTCCCGTCATCAAGCCACGCAATTTGTCCCATCCAATGCCACTTCTGATCGTTGATGGTGGTCGCTGTTCCGGTTTCGGCATTGAATCCGGCAACCTGAAAATAGCTTTCCTGCGCCACTTTAGTAAAGATTGGACAGGCGACTGTTTTCCCATCTGGCGACCATGATGGGCCATCCGGTGCTGAGAAATTCTCTGGCTGCTTCCGCGTTTTTAATTTGCGAATTCCTGATCCATCCGTATTGGCGATCATCAGGACGCTTTCTTTTTCAGTTGGAAAATTTCTAATGAAAGCGAGGCGTTTGCCATCCGGCGAAATTGTGATGTGACTGTCTACGTCTTCAATGATTTTTTGTGGAGTCCCGCCCAACGAGGGAATTTGATAAAGCACACCTATTTTGGGGGAGCCTTCAATCAAAGTATTTTCATACACCACAAAATAAATTTGTGTTCCGTCGGGTGAAAAAGTTGGACGCAGGTAATGAGTTTCAGCCGGAGGAATAATCTGGACGTTACTGGTCGTCGCCGTTTGTCGCAACCACAAGCTTTCGTTCATGGCTTCTTTGACGACATAAGAAACATATTTTCCATCCGGTGAAATCGCAGCCATCGGAACACGCCCATTCGTCGTTAGACGGCTGATACTAATATCTTGAAAGGGCAATGAATTTTTGACGGATACAAATCTTTTTCCAATGAACCAGATGGCTCCAAGCGCTGCCAGCAAAAGAACGGGTAAGAAGAGGAGTTTAAGTTTCGCTCTTCCAAAATTGTTGGGCTGATAAGTCTGAACAACTGCTTCAGGCGCGGGACTGAGAATCGGAATTGAATCCGCCAGAAATGAGATCGGAGGAGCAACTTCCTTTTCGATAATTATTTTTGATTCAGATGGTTCGTGTTCCGGGAAGTCGGCGGGGATTTGTTTGACTTCAGCGACGAAGCGATAACCGCGACGCGGAATGGTTTCGATATAAGATTGGCTGTTCCCATTCTCGCCTAACGCTTTTCGCAATTGAGAAATGTAAGTCGTCAGATTACTTTCTTCGACAATGGTGTCAGGCCAGAGCCTTTCCAGCAAAACTTCCTTTTCCAACAGGTGTCCACTGTTTTCAACCAGCACTTGCAGAGTATCAAACACCTTTGGCGCTAGTTGAATTGTCTTTCCCTCACAGGTTAATTGACGCTCTGACACGTCGAGCGAGAAAGCTCCGAACTCATATAAGTGCTTGATAGGCTTACGCATAACCATCTTAAGAACTCCTTTAGAATTTCTTGATACAATTTCAAGGTGAAATTCAGGACATCAACCCATTAACTTTGTATGCTCGTGGTGTAGCGTAATCAGCTTTGCAAATTGAACATTAAAATCTAATCGCAAGTTCGATTCTAACCTGAAATTTGCCAGATTGGTACGCTACAACGATTTGCTCCTGCGTTTTAAAAGCAGGGGAAAAATAAGCACGAGGTAGTTTTTCGATGGAAAGCATTACAACATCAGTAGGCAATTATTTTAATGAAGCCCCAAACCTAATCGAAGAATCTTTGGGCAATAGAATCGGCGCCTTGAAAGATTTAGCCCAACACCTGATTGGTGAAGTCGAAGCGCTGGGAACAGTAAAATCCTTGGATATTAGTCAGGGCATAAATATTTATGATGAGGTGCGAACGTATGAAACAGTTCTGATTCGCAGAGCGCTGAGGTTGACGGGAGGGAATCAGAAAAAAGCGGCGCGATTATTGGGCTTATTGCCTTCGACACTAAATGACAAAATCAAGCGCTATCAAATCCATCCATAACTGAGGGAGCTGACAAAATGTTACCCTTAACGAATCAAAATTTTGCAGCGGTCAGCCCCGCTCGAATCAGTGCAAACCCTGCCTCTCAGCCGGAAAATATCAGACTGATTCCATCACTTCAATTAGGTCAGCTCCGTGAATATTTACCGTTGGCGGCAACTCCGAATGATTTACGGGAACTGATCAGATTTCTCCGGCAAAGACCCGAAGGTATTTCCGTTATCGAAGCGTTAAGTGAAGTCAAAAAACGTTTACTGGATCAAACCAAAATTAAAACTTACGAGCAATGGGGAGTCATTTCGAAACAGGGCGACTGGTTAAAATTAAGCGGGTTAGGCTGGGAGTTTTCTAAAAAATTATCACACGAAGCCGAATTATTCAGAACGATTCTGGATCGGATTGAACCGTATCGCGCCATGCTTGCACACGCTCAATTTCAGCGGCTCTCGTTAATTGCACACGACGATGTAGTGAAATACTGGCGCGTGCATTTTCCCCATTCCGTAGACTGGCAGAATCTAAAAACTATCGAAGCGAGTGTCGTCAGTTTTTTACATGTATGCCAATCGGCAGAGCTTGGGTCATTGACGATTGGGAAGCGCGGACAGCCCGCCCGATTAAAAATTGATGCTGAAGATTTAAATTTTTACGTGACTTCCACCCGTCGTGAATTGATTGAAGAAGAGCCTCATCCAGCGCCACGCCGAATTAATTTGGCTGCTACTGCGAGCAGTGAAAAAGTCCGTCTTTACCTGTCTGTAGAAGCTAATTCTGAAGAATTCATACAGCTTCAATCGTTACTGGAGATGCTCGGATTTAAAGCTGAAATCATTGAGCGAAACAGTTCAAATAAAGTGCCATTATCAGAAAAGATTTTTGATTCTTTACGACATTGTGAAGCCGGATTAATTGTCATTACTGAAGCTGATTGTCTAAAAGATGAGATGGGCTTTTTAAGCTTGATCCCTGAAATTCAAATGGAAATCAGCGCTGCCTATTTGTTCTATGATCGTCGCGTCATTTTGTTATGCGCTCAGCAAATTCAGATGCCTGCTTATCTGCAAAACATCCCTACCTGCGCACTTGAAAAAGGAAAATTGGATTGGAAAACGGGGCTGGCGATAGCCAAAGCTTTGAGTCAATTCAAACCAGCGCAGTAAAAATAGGTTAAGTTAGAAGGCTTTGATTTAGCAGATATTTGGGCAATTTTGTAGCAAGGGTCTTATATGGCAGTTTATCCAGTTCAATAATCAATAATTTAACGCAAAATTAAATTCCATCGGCATGCGAATAATTACAGCTTTACCATCTTTCGTTGCTGGGCTAAAGCGAATATTTTGTACGACCTTAATCACCTAATCGTTCAAACCATCTGGCAACCCTCGAACCACTGCAACATTGCTATTTGCCTGTCTGCTGTAAAGTCGGCACTGATTACCACTGTTCCTTGAACGAGATGTTGACGTGCAACTACAGTGTACCTGGCTTTCTCTCAATATAAAATTATCGGGGGTGATAACGAATAATTTTATTATTATTATTACTGTCTTGGTTGTCCACGGTTTCGTCACCTTCCGTAGGTTTAGATAATAGTGTTTCTCTTTTAGCGATACTGAGAAGCTTAATTTTCGACTCACTGCTTTTGCGTACAAACCAAGATTCAGACAAAGCATTAAGCAGTTTTTTCTCAATTACGTTGTTTCTATCTTTGTTGTATTTGACAGTAATTAGCCCGTTTGGTTGGTCAACATCAAGTATAGTGACTTCAGAGTTCCCTTCATTATCGTAAAGCTTTACATTTGGTTTTGCATTGTTCCATGACAAATGCTCTAAATCGGCTTCTTTTATTTTAGGCGGTTTTATCTTTCGGTAGCCATCCTTCCATCCATCAGTCCATCCAACCCTATACGCATTAATATCCTTTGTCTTTGCTTTTTCAGCCTCGCCTTTTGAAACTATATCAAAATATAATTGTTGTGGCATTCCACCGTCATTTGCTTGTAATCTACCTTCTTGACCTCCTTTTTTGTATCCTGCTTTATAGTCCAAAGAACTCTCTTTATTTACCAATTGTGCCGTATCAGTGGAATGCACAGATGAGCTTGGTAATAGTTGATTATGTGCTGTTTCTGTAATTCGTGATTGAGTCTTTACGGTTTTATGACGTGTATTGAAGAAAAGTATCAAGGTGAGTATTCCAATAAACACACATGACAATGTTAATAAGAAAGTGAATTCACCTTTTCTTCTGCTTATTGCTAACCAAAACCGTGCTGCCAATACACCAAGTTCGGCTGCGCTGGAAGGTGACGTTCGAACTACTAGAGAAGGTGGTAAATTATATCCAGTATTAGTATTTATTGGTTGCCCGCATTGAGGACAGGTTGCAGCCTGACGAGAAACCTGTAGTTTGCAGCATGGGCAATCAATGAGTAATGGAAAATCTGACATCTTACTATCCTTTTCCCGTTATAGTTGGGTTATTCCCGTAAACTAACATCCCATCCTAGCGATGTTCCTAATCCAGTTTTTGATGGAACAATAAGAAAGTCTTTTTGACTTAGAATCATCGCCCCGAATGCGTTTTTAGCTCGGAAATTTGCTCTTACGATATATCCATTTTTTCTATTTTTGGCTGTTCCAATTCCTACAATATCAAAGTCATCAAGGCTATCAGGATCGTTAAGTGTATTGAGCAAATAACGCTTTACAATAACTGAAGCTATAATCATGTCGGGTTTCCCCGAATTCAATGAATGTACTGAGGGGCTTGGTGACGATTGTGTTTGAGTTGCCTGTATTTTTGGCTTTTCAGCAATAGGAGGTGTGACTTTGATAAAACCAGGGATAACAACTGCGCATAGTATTCCGAATAGAGGAACACCAAAAAATAGTACTAAACATCCAGTTAATATTTTTGTAGTCTTTTTTCCTGAATGATTCAATGGTTTATGCGGCTGATTATAAAAAATAGGTGGTGATTGATATTGCGAAGAATTAGGATGCCCACATTTTAGGCAAGCTGTTGCTTGACTCGAAATTTCAGATTTACAGGCAGAACACGTTATCAAGACAGGTGGATTGTTCATGGGATTCTCCATTTAAATTTCTGAATATGTAAGTGAACTAAATCATCCTTCGCCCATAGCCATCTGTATTTGTGGCTATCACTTCGATGATTACCCAAACCCACATAATTACTATGGGGAAGCACATCCAAGCGGTAAGTAGAGTCACTGCTAGTTGTGCAATTCCACGACCATTATGCCCCGCATAAAAATTGTGAATACCAAGACCGCCAATCAATAAGCCGATTATGATATACGCTGCTCGTGATTTTGGCGGAACCTGATTCATGACTTGGATAATTGGCGGTTGCTGAAATTGAGTTTGTTGAGGATGCCCACATCTCGGACAAGCTAGGGCTTGGTTAGATACATGAGAATTACAACTTGGACATGCTTTCAAGTAAGGCTGGTATGACATTTGATTGGCTGGGTTCAAAGCCTTACATCTCGTACATTCCAAGAACAGGCTCATATTTATAAAGCCGCATTTTTGACAAGACCAGTCTTGCGGTTGCTGATATTGCATAACATTGAATCTTTCACTATGGTATGGGGCTAGTGTTTTTGGGAGTCAGCATTTTCAGACTTATGCGTGAGAATAGCGGTTTCATCATAGGCGGTGATGAAAAACGCTAGAAAGCTATCCTTCTTAAGGCTTTCGGCGGAACAATATCATGGATTTAAGCTAGAACAAAGTCGTTCTAGCTGCGGTAAAGAAATTTATTTTGGGGTATTAGGAGGCAGCTTCTAATGCCAAAGCTTCCCCGCCCTAAAGTGGTCTTCTTACCTCAAAAGCTTTTACAAGTTCGCCTCGCACTTCGATTCTCTCAGAGTGAAATGTTGAGTCAATTAGGATTGGCTGACTCATCTTATCGCTCGGCGATTTCTGGCTATGAATTAGGCACAAGAGAGCCTGCGCTGCCAATACTTTTGCGATACGCAAAACTTGCCGGAATTTGCGTGGATTTGCTGATTGATGATGAATTGCTTTTACCTGTTGAGCTACCTACTAAACCAGTACATCAAAGATAAAGAATTTTGCCTGTTTTTTCGATTTGTAGGAATGTAAGCCAAATATTTATCGTCAATTTTCCATAACAACTACCTTCGTAATGTTTTAGATGGGTGTGTCCGAGTGTTTATTCGTTGTCAATCCTACCTATTGCTAGGTAGGGAAAATATCTCTGTTAGCTGTCCAACAGTATATAAAGAGCAATAGACAGTAAATAATGCTTGGCTCTGAGGGGCTGATTATAACCTGCTATAGTATAATTGGATAAAATCGCCCTGATAGTACAATAGACAGATTTAATCATTAATGTGTGGGAAGCATAAACAAATGAAGAGAAAAATATGAGCGAGAAAATTACCCTGCTTGAAGATGATGATGATGACTTGAACGATGATGTTGCGCCAGAATACGACTTCAGCAAAATGAGACGTGCGACGGAGCAGGAACAGCGTTTTCGTGCGCAGGCAACACGGCGATTAGTCTCGCTTGCGCCGGATGTTTCCGAAGCCTTTCATACATCCGAAGAAGTCAACGAAGCGTTACGAAAAATCCTCCGTGAAAAGAAAGCTGTGTAAGTAAAGCTAAATTGTTGGATGGAAAAATTACGGTAAGTTGTTGTGGTAATTGGTGGAGCTAAGCGGGATCGAACCGCTGACCTCTTGAATGCCATTCAAGCGCTCTTCCAGCTGAGCTATAGCCCCATATTCCCAAAGATCAACGCGGCAGATCATAACGAAATGGTAGCAGTCCGTCAAGCTACTAAATTACGTGCTATAATCGCTCACACGATATGCGAGAAATAATGATTCAAATGAGCTTCTCTTCGGCGCATCTGCTGCGAAATTACGTGGGCAAATGCGCTAGTCTTCACGGGCACAATTATCGTGTCGAAGTCTACGTGCGTGGTCACGCGCTGGACAAAGCCGACATGTTGGCGGATTTTGCGGAAATTAAGGTTTCGACGCGGCGGCTGGTAGATTATCTGGATCATCGAAATATTAATGAACTGCCGCCGTTCGACGCTGAATGGAATCCAACGGCGGAACGTCTGGCAGAATATTTTTGTCTCGAAGTTGGACGTGATCTGAACAATAACCGGGTGCAGGTTCACAAGGTACGAGTCTGGGAAACGGACACTTGTGCGGCTACATTCGAACTTGATTAAAGGAGTAAATTTATGTCAGAAACAACGAATCCTGAATTGAATATTTTTGATGATGTCATGTCATCTTTTGCGGCTTTACTACCAGAAGATTTTGTAGATTCCGCTGCCGGATTCAAGAAAAATCTTCTCACCAATCTGCGCAGCACCATTGATTCAATGGTGGATTCTGAAATTAATACGATTGATCATTGTGTCGAAAATGCTCGCCAGAAACGCGCCGCTCATCAGGCTGCGTCGTCAAATCCAGCCGAGGATACTGAGTAATTTCAGGTGATGATTCAAGCAACGCAAAGTTATGATGCTGCGATTATTGGTGGTGGTGTGATCGGCTGTTCGATTGCGTGGAGGCTCGCGCAGGCCGGAATGCGGGTCGCTGTTATCGAACGCGGAGAAATTGGTCGTGAAGCTTCGTGGGCGGCGGGGGGGATGCTCGCGCCTTTAGCGGAAGCTGACAAGGCGGATTCATTTTTTGAATTAGCTGTCGCCAGTCGTGCGATGTATGTGGATTTCGCTGATGAATTGCGAGAAGCGTCAGGCGTAGACATCGAATATCGCACTGAGGGCACTTTGTATTTGGCTTTGAATGACGAAGACGAAGCTGAGCTGGAGCATCGCTGGCAGTGGCAGCACGAAGCCGGGTTGAATATCAAAAAACTCAACGCGGATTGTGTCCTGAAACTTGAACCATTGTTGAATCCAAAGCTGCGCTGGGCGCTAAAATTCCCTGACGATCATCAAGTAAATAGCCGTCAATTGGTGATGGCGCTCGAAGCTGCTTTAGTAAAATCCAAAGTTGATATTTTTTCTCACACGGAAGTCGAGAAAATTTTGCAGGCAGGGAATCAAATCAGTGGAGTAGCGACTTCACACGGAGAAATAAAATCCAAGACCGTCATCATTGCGGCTGGTAGCTGGTCGGGATTGCTTAACTCGAAAATTACATTACACGTCGAGCCGGTACGCGGACAAATGATCGCGCTGGAAATGGCTGAGACCAAATTAAATCATGTAGTTTATTCGTCGCGGGGCTATCTGATTCCGCGGTTGAGTGGAATTGTTATTGCCGGAGCTACCACGGAAAAAGTCGGATTTGACAAATCAAATACGGCGGGCGGAATTGGTTCAATTGTGGAAAAAGCTGTGGAAATTGCCCCGCAGGCGAATGCTTTGAAAATTCATGAAATGTGGGCTGGCTTGCGTCCGGGTTCCTCAGATGAATTGCCAATTCTGGGAGCTGATCCGAAACTCAAAGGATTAGTTTATGCGACAGGTCATTATCGCAACGGGGTTTTGCTGACGCCGATTACCGCTCAAGCGATTAGTCAGTTGGTGCTTAGCGGTGAAAGCAAATTCAATTTGAAAGCTTTTGGTGTTGGACGGTTTGCAGAAAATGCTATTTGCGCCTGAGCGCATAAAATAATCCAATCAAGGTTTTTGCGTCTCGAATTTCTTCGTTTACAATCATCTGCTCAATTTCCGCCAGACTGAAACTTTTTACTTCGCTGATAATTTCGCCTACATCCAGAGCTTGCTCGCGCTTGACTAAATCATCCGCAAAATAGAAGTGCATTAATTCATCTCCGCTGCCGGGAATCGCATAACATTCCGCGAATTTCTCCAACCTTCCAGCTTCATAGCCCGTCTCTTCAATCAATTCACGAGCCGCACCTTCTTCAGGGTTTTCAGTCAAGATCACACGGAAGTTATTTTCTATTCCCGCTAAAGTTCCGGCGGGTAATTCCCATAACTCATCGTCTACAGCGTAGCGATATTGGCGTAATAAAATTATCCGATCAGTGGAGGTAAACGGCACAATGACGCAAATTCCCGGATGTCGAATGAAAGAGCGTGTAATGACTTGTCCGTTTTGCTGGTTAAGGATTTGTTCGTTGGTAATCATCCACCTTAATTCTGTGCCATGATCTGTCTGTCGGGCTTCACGATGGATGATATTGATCTGCTGCCAGATAAATTTTGAATTCATAGTAAATTGATGATAAGTGTTTAAACCGGTTGACTTTGCTCTGTTTGGTATTTATGCTTCTGATTGCTGAACGTCTCGTCTAAGCGGCTCATCCCACCCAAGCTTTAATACATTGGAGAGAACAATTATGAAGACTACTATTATTTTAAAAGACCATCTTAATCTGCGCTTTGTCGGGTTGGCAACGGCTATTTTTTTAACTCTATTAGTAATCGTTAGTGTCAAAACCGTTCAGGGACGAGCCAGTGTCAAAGCCGGACAACTACCAAAAGAAAAAATCGCAAGAAAAAGTTTCACTGCTAATGACGGACAGCGTTTTAGCCTCGAATCAATGAAAGGGAATGTCGTAGTCGTGAATTTTTTTGGCGCGTGGTGTGGCTACTCCAAGCGCGAGGCACAATGGTTAAGTAAATTGGTTGGAGAGCAAAAGAATGACCAATTGAAAGTTATCGGAATGTCGGTCAAAGACCCGCGTACAAATTCCCAAAACTTAAAGTTATTTGTGGAAGGGCAAAACGTCAATTATCCAGTAGTGAATGACGTTGAAGATCAGTATTTTATGGATTTTGTTGAGTCGAACGATGTTTCCGTTCCGCAGACTTTGATTTATTCAAGAGATGGCCGGTTGCTGGCGCATTTCAACGGATACAATCAACAGGTTGGAGATGCTATTACCGTAAAAGTGAAAGAAGCTTTAGCGGGAAGATAGAAAAAAACATTTCACCGAAAAAAATAAACGCCGGAAAGAATAATTTCTTTCCGGCGTTTATTTTTGTGACATCAGGAGTCAGTTAAGAAAGTTCGCGTCGCGCTTCGAGCAAGTCAAACGGAGATGAAGCGCCCAGTAATTCCAGAAATCTCCGATCTTCTTTCAGAGGGGAAAAATCTGAATCATTTAACGCACGTTGACGTAGGCGAGGATGCTTTTGAACGGCCTGTGCTAAATATTTCAGCGATTGCTCAATAGTATCAATCTGAGCGAGAGTTGCTGCCAGCGAGTAAAGCGTATGAGAATCATTCGGGCGCAATTTGAGTGCCTTTTCAAACAAGGTTCTTGCTTGTAAAAAGTCTCCGACATTTAATGCCACGATGCCACGATCATAATATTCGTCAGCATTACGAGGCACAGCATTTTGTGAAGCTAGCCTGGTTTCACAAATTTGAATATAGGTTTGTGAGCGGGCAATAATTTCAACTTCAGAATGAAACTGAAGATGCAGGTCTTCAAATTTTTGTTTAGCCTGTAAAAACTCACGGAGGTTAAATAGTTTTAATGCCTTCTCAAAGGCGCTTAACGCTTGATTCGTGATCACTTGCCGCGAAATTGGTTTCGCTGTTTTTTTGGTCGCGACAATTTTAGGAGCAGGCGGCGGTATCAATTTTTTAGCTTGCGTTACCGCTTTCACCACTTTTCCCGGAGCTTTAGCTTTTGGTTGAGCCGGCACAGGAGCTTTACTGACCGCCTTGGGCTTAGCTTTCACCGCGACAGGTTTTGTCACTTTTGCGGGAACACGCTTCGACTTCGAAGCAGCCTGAGGCGAAACAGGCTTTGAGGTCTTACTTGATTTCAGTTGCTTAGCTTTCGAGGGAGTTTTAGGTACAACTGTAGAGCGAGATAAAACCTTGCCAGCTTTACCATTAGAAAGCCTAGACGCTAACTTCTTAGCCACTTTGGGTGAGGGTTTTGACGACTTCGTGCGAGTCGAGAGTTGCGCTCCCATGATGAAATATTCTCTCTTAAAGTAAGGGTTAAAATAACAAAAGCAATCGCCATACAGACAGGCTCTTGACCATAAGTCTATTATAAATAACAGATTAGCGTGCTTTTGTCAATTATTGGTTTGATCTGTAAAAGAAATAAGGTCAATTATGGTATTTGTCGGACTGGTTTGATTCGCAAAATCCTCACTCAGATGTCGAAAGCTTGCGAAAAGAGAAAGTTAAAACTTATTGAAAAGAAAGAAGGGCTATGCTATAACACTTCTCAGCCCTGCCCGGAGTTAAGACCTGCATTGGTCAGACAGATCGCCATCACCCCAACGGTTAAAACGATATTTATTAATCGCTTATTCCTAAAGATTATTCAGATTTTTGGGAAAGCGTCAACGCCAGCGAAAGCTGGTAGCTCAATCGAACGAGGGTCAAGCTCATGCCAGAAGCGACCATGATAATGTACGAAGACGAATACTTGTACATTAAGAATATTCTGTCGAAGTTACGCAGCGATGCAAACGCAAAAGTAGTCTTCTTAATTGATAAAAATGGGCAGCAAATCGCTTCACATGGCGAATCGGGAGACCTTGATACCACCAGTTTGGCTTCGCTGACTGCGGGTAACGTGGCGGCGACGGATGGATTGGCGCGGTTAATCGGAGAAAAAGAATTTCCAGTCCTTTCCCATGAAGGAGAAAAGGATAATCTTCATATCTCAGTCGTTGGCGGGAAGGTAATTCTCGTAGTAATTTTTGATGAAAAATCCAGCTTAGGGTTAGTACGTTTGCGCGTGAAACGCTCTTCGTCGGAACTCAGCGAAGCTTTTGATCGAATCATTAATAAAGCTGAGCAGGAGCGAGCTGCCATGGGTTCCCACACACCTTTTGGCGACATTAGCGATGAAGATATTGAGCGGCTTTTTAGTGATGATCTCTAAAAAGTATGCTGACGAAAAAAGTTAGGAGATTGGCAGTGGTTCAACCTGTGAATATTCGAGGTTGATTCCCCATTTCAGAGAGGACGACGAACGTGACGTTCATCAATTACGCATCGCGCGAGATTAATTGCAAGATAGTCTATTACGGACCTGGCCTGGGCGGTAAAACGACGAATTTACAGTATATTTACGATACTTCTTCCGCTCAGCAAAAAGGTAAACTGATCAGTCTGGCGACTGAGACTGAGCGCACCTTGTTTTTCGATTTTCTGCCCCTTGAACTAGGTACGGTTCGAGGTTTTAAGGCGCGCTTCCATCTTTACACTGTGCCGGGTCAGGTCTTTTACGACGCCAGCCGTAAACTGATTCTAAAAGGTGTAGACGGTGTAGTTTTCGTGGCGGATTCACAACGCGAACGAATGGATGCCAACGTTGAAGCGCTCTGGAATTTAGAGGATAATTTGAAAAGTCACGGGTATGATTTTTCCAAGATTCCTTATGTTCTTCAGTTGAACAAGCGAGACCTTCCAGACATCATTTCCGTCGAAGATATGAAGCGCGAACTTATGCGCAAAGATGAACCTGTGGTTGAGGCGATAGCTCCCAAAGGCGATGGGGTTTTTGAAACCTTAAAAGCCGTCGCAAAGCAGGTCTTAACCGATTTGCGCAAGAGCGCCGGAGCTAGTTGAATTTAGTTTCGAGTCTTTGGTTTCGAGTTTCAAGAAAGAAAACTTGCGATGTTTCTTTCCCGAAACGCAAAACCCGAAACTCGAAACCAGAGACTCGAAACTGTCTTAAAACCCCCAATTCACTCCTAAAATTGACTTCACCATCATATATCCGTCGTCCCCCGTTGAGTAATATCGTTCCATTCTTTGAGTGATCGTGTAGCCGATTAATTCGTAAAGTTCCTGCGCTCCACGATTATCAGTTCTCACCTCAAGACGCATCGTAGAAACTCCCTGTAACGCGAAACCATGCTCAATCGAAAGCAGCATTAATTTTGCTAACCCGCGCCGACGATATTCCTGTGACACTCCAATCGTTGTGACGTGTCCGACGCCATCTCCTTCGACAACTGCGATGGCAAAAGCGATCATTTTCCCGTGTTCACTCCGAATTTGACGGGCGACACAGGTCGGATTTGTCAGCAAATGCCGAAAAGTTTCACGTTCATAAGTTTCTGCATCAATAAAAACACGCAGGTCAAGCAGCCACAATTCATTCAAATCAATGAGCGACAAAGGACAGAGCGTACCATTGAATGGTTGTTCGGATTCTTCGGTTGTGAGGGGACGCGACGCTTTCATAAATCACTACGATATAAACATACAATCACCGTAACTGTAAAAGCGATAGCGTTCATTGACGGCGTGTTGATAGGCTTTCATTAGTAAATCATGTCCTGTCAGGGTTGAGACCAAAATCAGCAGTGAAGATTGGGGGAGATGAAAATTGGTAATGAGCGCGTCAACGGCCCTGAAATGATGACCGGGGAGGATGCAAAGCTCCGTGCTGTGACAACCTGAACTAATTTTCCTGTCGGAATTTACCGCACTTTCCAACGCTCGTGTCGTCGTTGTCCCCACCGCGATAATTCGTTTTCCAGCGGCTTTGGCGGTGTTAATCGCGGTGGCGGCAGGCTCGCTTATTTCGTAGCTTTCGGCTTCGATGCGATGTTCTTCAATCGCTTCGACGCGGACAGGTTGAAAGGTTGCAGCTCCGACGTGGTGCGTGATTTGGACAATTTCTACGCCGCGATTTTTTAATTCAGCAAAGACGCGATCTGTAAAATGTAAGCCTGCCGTCGGCGCTGCAATCGCGCCGCGTTCTTTAGCATAAATTGTTTGATAGCGCGGTTCATCCAAACGAATTTTTTCATCATAGTCGCGCTTGATATACGGCGGCAATGGAGTATTACCAACTTCATCAATCAGCCCGTCAATATTGCCGTCAGCCACAAATTGCAGGACGCGCCTGCCATCCTCCAGAAGCGCAATCACTTCCGCCTGGAGCCGATGATCGCCGAAAGAAATAGTAGCGCCAATTTGCAAAGCCCGCCCCGGTTTTGCCATCGCTTCCCATTGATTCGCTGACAAACGACGGGTCAGCAAAGCTTCGACTTTTGCGCCTGCAATTCCATTGACGATTCGATGTCCAATCAAACGAGCAGGGAAGACGCGAGTATTGTTAATAACCAGTACATCGTTTGAAGAAAGCAATTTTGGCAGCTCAAAAAAAGCACTGTCATGCCATTCATTTTTTTCACGATTGACGACCAGCAAGCGTGAATGATCGCGTGGTTCAATCGGATGCTGCGCGATTAATTCAGGCGGTAATTCAAAGTTGAATTCTGAGATGTGCATTTTATCGTTTTACGCGATCCATCCATTTTCCGACAGATTGTGGCTGATAGTTTTCAAACAAATCCAATAATGTTTCAGGTTCGGCTGCTTCAATCACTAATTCACGATGAACATCGCGCAAAAATCCTTCATTCATTGAATGGTCGAACATTTTCAATAAAGGAGTGAAGTAGTTTTCTACATTCAAAATCCCGCATGGTTTTTGATGAATGCCGAGTTGTGCCCACGTCAGAATTTCGCAGAATTCATCGAAGGTTCCCATCCCTCCAGGCATTGCAATAAAGGCGTCAGACAAATCAGCCATCAACGCTTTGCGTTCGTGCATGGAGTTGACGATGTGCATTTTTGTTAAGGATTGGTGCGCTACTTCGCGGTCAACCAGAGATTGCGGAATCACTCCGATAGCTTCGCCGCCTTCCGCTAACACAGCATCGGCGATGATTCCCATTAATCCGACGTTTCCACCGCCATAAACCAAGCTGAGATTTCTTTTGACTAAAGCTTTTCCCAAAGTCTGCGCTGCTTCAATGTATTCACTCCGCGCACCTCGATTGGAGCCGCAGAAAACGCATATTCGTTTCATTGACACTCTTCTTCCATGTCTTCGCCGAATAATCGGCGGCAATGTAATACGGCTGTCAGTTGCGCTCCGAACAACATAATTAAGCTTGAAACATATCCCCACGTCAGCAACGCTACGCCCGCTCCGATGGAGCCGTAAAGTAAATCATAGTGAAAATAGGGAATCATCCACGCGAACCCGTATTTAGCAGCTTCCCAGAGGATGCCTGCGATGATCGCACCGGGAATTACTTCGATTAAATTGATGCGCGTATTCGGCATAACCCGATAAATCAAAGCGAAAAGGGCAGTCGTCAACAAAAGGCTTAATGAAGCGAAAACGGTACGCCATAAAATCGAGCCAGCCCACGCAATCTGAGTTGGAACCTGCTTGACCGGAAGATGTTCCATCAAGGCCTGGATAGCGACTACGATGGAGGTAATCAGGACGGAAGAAAGCAAGAGCATTCCGACCGCCGCGATCATTCCGATGGTGACAAATCTTCCTCGCAGAAATGGTCGTGGTTTTGTTCCCCAGATGCGACAGACAGCGCGTTCGATGACCGTGAAAATCCATGATCCAGCCCAAAGCAAAATCGTCAGCGCCGTGATGAGTATGCCGGAAGAGACCTGACTAATAGCTTCAAGATTTTTCTTGACCAGCTCAGCCGAACCCGGAAAAAAAGTCATCATTCGGGTCAGAAAATTTTGTGAAATTGCATCGCCAAAAAATCGCTCACCCATGTTTAAAGCCAGTAATAAAGTAGGGAATAAAAAGAGGATTCCAAAATATGTGATCGCCGCTGAAGACGTGATGAGATCATTCTCAAGAAAGCTCTCAATCGTGCGGAAAAGAATCCGCCGCTTCGTCGTGCGGTTCTTGATGCCTAAGCGCAGGCGTCCGGCGGTTGGATATTTAATAATGCTACTATTCATCAAAACAATTCCGGTTGATCGGTATTGACCATTCCCGGTAAATTCAA
>JAYVRW010000040.1:0-32660 GCA_043775925.1 Blastocatellia bacterium | reverse complement strand
GGCTGTCGTAAGGCGAAAAATCTACGCCTTGTGCGACTGCTGCGAGTACGGCGTCACGAGCCATCCCTTGCGCATTGCGTGGAGGAGTATTCCCCATGCCACAGCGCCCATCCGTGTAAAAGCTGCTAGGTTGAGGCAACCGAATCCAACCCACCACCTGTCCCTGCACATCAATGCCACTACCGGTTGCCGCGTTGAAGTTACTACTCAGCCGATAAAACTCGCGCATGCTGCCGGTCGGAAATACACCTGGCTCGCTAAAAAGCATTTGCTCGTAAAAAGCGGAGGTATGCTGCGAGGCATGGGGACGGTCAGGAAAATCAACCAGCAGTACCAGGGTCTTAATGACGCCATTCAGTTTTTTGGCTGGACGGCTGATTAACTGTGCATCCGTCCGCGGCCCCGGTTGAAGCGCTCCATCATCCAAGCCGACGACATTCTCTCCGCGCCGCGTTGAACGCCAAATGCGAAAATAATCCAGAAAAGTTGTAGTATCAGGTAACAAGCGTTGCGACTTGAGATCTAAAAAACGAGCGTACAATCGTGTCATCAATTCCGGTGACGGTGGAACCTGGCAAAGTGCATGCTGGCAAAAGTGGTTTTTGCGAATAGGAGCTTGAAGTAACATAATTTTCCTCCGACTAAAACCTTGGGGTAACCGATTTAGGCGTTACTATAATCAATGAACCCTTTGTTGATTTGGGTGACTTTGCGCATGGAGCGGCGGAAGACACCGAGTCCTTCACGTGAACCTCCATCGTTGCTATTACCTTCGATGGTCACTAGCTTGCTGCCGATGACGCGTTCGATCAGTCCGCTGTGACCAAAGCCTCCGCCCGTATCAATCACAAAAATATGTCCGGGTTTGACCAGCCCGGGTTGACCGATGGCTTTGGCGGCAGTGATGCGCGGAATGCCTGCTGTACCTGCTAAATTCCAATGATTGAGCACGCCAGCGGTTTTGATCATGGGGTTCGCGCGCCCCTGCTTTTTCGCGGCTTCTTCAAAACAGAAATAGATGAACGCGACGCACCACGCGAATGAGCCAGCCGCCGGATCAAGTCCGACAGTGCGCAGATATTTGTCAACTTGCGGGCCGCGATTGGAACCGGGCGGGACTTCCATGACACCCACCTGGGTGGCGGCAATGGCGAGTACTTTGTCGAGCAAGGGCGAATCGGCGGTATGCGTAATGGGAACGGATTGCGCACCGAACAAGGCGCTCCAAGTCAGCGAGCCGACCTCGCCGTCAATTTCCAGTGGCAGTCCGTCAATGTCGGTAAAGCGCGATTGAAACAGCTTCACCGCATTGAAGGTCTGGTTATCAAAATTCCCTGTGTCATCCAACGGACCACAGCCGACTTCGTTGAGCCGTTGTTGCACGGCGCGCACATCAGCCGCGTTGTTGGTAAGTTCTTTTTTGAGCAACCGACCTGGAAAAGCCAGTGGTGCTGTGGTTAGTGGCGGCATAGTTTTTTTACTCCTGTTTAGTTCTGGCTTCGCTCCAACCAGTGCTGAAGCCGGCATACACGGATTGCGCAATTTGCTGCCCAATCTGATTTGGGGTAGATGGTTGATGCAGTTGCATTTCTGCCGCATTGACATGCGGTACGATAATGTTTTCCTGCCACGTTTCCGGTGTACCTGAGGTGGTTAATAAATTGGTTAATTCAGCCATCACGGCGGCTTCTACGATGCCGCGCTCGCTGCGATGCAGGGGCAGCCCTTCTAACACTAAGCGTTCGATATGCAGATTAATGTTCATCGTTTTGCTTCTCCAGTTATGCACTCACTGCCCATTGAAATTCGGCTTCGTTGATGGGGCGTTCTAATTTCCTGAGTTCCATCCGCGCGGCGGCTAAGACAATCGGCATGGTCACTTTTGAATCGCTTGGCGCTGCCATAAACGCCGCGTTCAGTGCGATGCTGTGAATGTTGCCTCCGGTCAAATTCAAACGCGCCAGACGGTCATAATCCAACGCGGCGACGGGCATGGCTGCGGGGAAGGCTTTTTGCCACATCTCTTTACGTTCAGCGGCGCTCGGGTACGGGAAATTTACGACGAAGCGCAACCGCCGCAAAAAGGCGCTATCCAAGGCGCTTTTCATATTCGTCGCCAAAATTGCCAAGCCAGTGAACGCTTCCATCCGTTGCAATAAATAATTGATTTCAATATTGGCGTAGCGGTCGTGACTGTCTTTGACTTCGCTGCGTTTGCCAAAGAGCGCGTCGGCTTCATCAAACAATAAAATCACGCCGCCGTTTTCCGCAGCATCAAACACGCGCCGCAAATTCTTTTCCGATTCGCCAATGTATTTGCTGACCACGGAGGACAAATCTATGCGGTACAAATCCAGCCGGAGCGCATTTGCGATAACTTCCGCCGCCATCGTTTTACCAGTGCCGCTGTCGCCTGCGAACAGAGCGTTCAAGCCCATCCCACGATTCATTTTTTGCGCCAAGCCCCAGGTCTCATACACCGTATGGCGTTGGCTGACCTGGGCGGTGAGTTGCTGCAATAAATACGCTGGCTCCGGCGGCAACACCAAATCTTCCCACGTCGCTTTGGCATCAAGTTTTTGCGCCAGCCCATCCAAACGCGGACGTGTCACGGCGCGGCAGCCATCCCACAAAGCCTCTGCGACAGTTTCTGGCGCGGGCTGATCTGCGAAAACTTGATCCGCAATTTTTTGGATGGCCGGCTGATTCAGGTTGAACTGACCAGTCAATTGTTCCGCGATTTGTGGCGCTGCCAATGGATGAGTCGCAAGCTGCGTTTGCCAAATTGTTTGTTGCTCAAGCCGTGTCGGTTTGTTGATTTCAACCGTAAGATTGGCGCGTTGCAACCGTGTCCAATTTTCTCGCACTGCCAGAAAAATTACGCCGTCTGCCCGCAACAAAAATCGTTGTAAGGCGGCCAGAATTTCCACGCTGTCGGCTTCCTGTGCATCTACATATAGCGCCAGCGGCAACAGTAAACTTTCGCGTTGCCACAAGCGCGCCAGGGTTTCCAAATCTCCGGTGGCGAGTGGCATCGCTTCGGCAGGCAACCGATATAAATGGCGTCCCAAAGCTGTTGCCGTGTGCGCCGCGACCGCTTGTTTACTGGCGGGATCAACGCCGAGCAATTGCATGACATCCAGTGGCGCGTGAGGCGCGGCGTGTTGCCATTGATTGACAATCGTAGCCGCGACTTCATGTTGTGAGGCGGATAATTCTGCCTCGTTGGCACGCTTACATTCCTGCGGTGACAGAAACGGAACCAACCGATCATCCAGCGTGTTAAGACCTTTCAAGTAATTGACGATGCGTTCGTCCGCCCGCAAAGCACTCGTCGTTAAAGCCTGTGCGCCGGGCTGATTGATTTCGAGCAAACGCCAAAACCGCAACGGACGATCTGGTGACAAAGCTTCCCACGCCGGATCATCAAACAACGTGAACGCCAGCGCGAACGTTGGGAAGGCACGCGTATGGCCTTGCGCCTGCGCACATAACCCGGACAGGTTTGGGTCAAGTTCCATCGCAGTACACAACAACAAAATGTCTCGTTCAAATTTTGGCAAGCCTAATTGCCGACTCAGCACCACCAAGGCAGGCTGTGTTTCCTGAGATGATTCAAGTTCTGCAATTTTTTCTGCCGCGCGGTTAATCTCAGCATCAATATTTTCATCCGTTGCCGCAGACAATAAGGCGCGTGGCGGCTGCACCGGATGAGGATGAGTACGACCAAGCACACGTTGAAAAAACGAATTGGCCTCTGTTTCAGCAACTTGCGCGGATGAATTTTCCACCTGAGATTTCGCAGCACTACCGATCAAACGCACCAAGCGCAAGCGCAGCCATTCCAACGACGCTGCTAAGTGTTGTGCATTATGTTCCTGCCAGTTGTTCGCAATCATAAATCTGCCTAAACGTTGAGACGTGTTGCTCTCTCACTGCCCCGGCGTAGAATTTGGATTGATCCCTAAAGCGGCAGCGGCAATGGTTGCTGAGTTAATCAGCGCAATTCCCAGACCTGACAATTTTTCCTTCCAGCCCAATCCTTTCGTCACGCTTAATAACCAGATGAACACCCCAACTATTAATGAAAGAATGATCGGAATTTTTAAGTTACTTTTCCCCCAACTAGCGTCATAACGCCCCAAAACATTCCAGATCGTTGTTACTGCCATCGCTGCACCCGGAAATGTAATTAAGGACTGAGCCGTAGTAAAAACGCCAACATTGTTCACATCTTTGGTATCTATGTTGACCAATTTGTTGGCTTTATGCTCCGCAGTACCCGTAGGCGTAGTCGTAATTTGATCGTCATGATTTATTTCTGGTTGGTCTTCTGGCATATATCCTCCTTGAAATTGATGAGTTGAATTTTCGATCCGAGCGGTACAGATTGACCCGACACGCTCAAACTTATGGCGCTTGCAAAGTAATTTGCTGTGCCGCATCAAATCTCGGTAGCTTCTTATCGGAACGATCTACTAAGAGGCTTTCGATTCCGTCGGTGCGCAAACGGACAAAATATTTTCCAGCCTCGATATTTTTCACAATAAATGTAACCTCATTGGTAGTGTCAGGATGTGGTTGCGCCAAAATTTCGCGGCTCCCTAAGACGAGCGAGACGCGCTGCTCGGCTTTCACTTGCGGCGTGAACTGCAAGGTAATCGTGGCGGTGCCTAATTTCGTGTTTCCAGCAAAAGCCGTCAGCGGAATTGCTACTGATAACTCGCTTACGATTTTCGGCGCAATGACCAACGACATTTCGTTTGACTCCTGCATCCCATCAGGCTTGGTTTTGGGTGTAACCTGCACCGACAAGGTATAAAATCCCGGTGGAATTTTTTTGGGAACATTGGGAATTTGCCACGTCATCTCTTTGTCGCTACGTTGAGTCTCATCTATCTCAAAGATTTCAGTCACCTGCCACTTCGCATTGGTCAGCCGCACTTTGACAGCTACTTTAGTCTTGTCGTTCTCTTCGCCGGCGAAATGATGTCCGATAATTGTTAGCTGATCCGGCATCAAAGCGCTGACCTGACGATTGGGTAATTCCAGTTTATCAATCGTCGGAAACGGCGGAATCATGTCTGCTAACGCGATAGGGCCGCGATCCTCTTTGCCACGCGATAACACGGGCAGTGGCGCTTTGGCGGGCTTATCACTTTCGATTAACACCACGGTCACTTGATACGCCGCCGTCGGGCGATACCGCGTTTGAAACATCATCCATAATTTGGACATTTCTTCGGAGCTTAAGGTTTGCGGGCAAATTTTTACTTGCTCAACCTGCTCCGCTAAATCAGCGGTCGCAGCTAGCGCCAATCCCTGCGGCAAGGTGATGCCATTGGGCAAGCTCGGTTTCAATGTTTTATTAATCGCCGCCCGGGTCAGAATTGGCGTTTCGTGCAGAAGTTGCATCCCATAGCCGAGTAAAGCATCGGCGTGAAATTCTTCTTTGCCATACGCCGTCAACAAATAATGCAAATCCAGCGCCAGCGGCGGATTGGAGACACGTTCGCCATTACTGCTGTAAGATGGCAAGCCGACATTGCGCCAGCCCTGATTGGGCGTCACGTGATACATATACAAATTCAACTGGCTCTCTTCTCTGCCGCCATCTGTCAGCACACGATCCGGCGGCAAAGCCGTGACCTTGACGCCGCCCACTGCCGCCGACAAATCGTGGTCCATCACGCCATTGTCGAGCAGATTTTTCAGCACTGCCGTGACCGCCGCTATCGCAAAGGAATTGCTCATCGGCGACCTCCATTGCGGGTGCGTAAATAATCATTAAGCGACATCGCCTGACGTGTGGCGGCGGGCTGACGATTTTCTTTGCCAGATGACTGCACTGCTTTGACTTCAATCCGCCCAATGGTCACATTGATGGTTGGCGCTGAAGTTTCTGACACCAGATTTGTGATCGGCGACCAATCCTCGCGCACGGGTTGTCGCGTTGCGGTCGGCAAGACCGGAACAGTAAGCGCGGGTACTGTAGCTGCTGGTAATGCAGGGGCAGTGGGGAGAGCTGCCACCCGCACAGGCGCGAAGACATTTTCACGCGGTTGTGCGCGATTGACTTCACGCTCAATCACTACGGTTTCTAACAATGAATGCGGCTCGTGAGACTGTTCGTCCAACAGTGGTCTCAATGATGGTTGACGGGAAGCCAGCAACGATTCTTTTTTAGATTCTTCTACTTTTTTTTCTCCTGACTCGACAGGCTGAAATTTTTCTTGCGACGTAGCGCTGAGTCTTTTCCGGTCTACCTGTTTCGCGCGCGCCGGCAGATTTCCCAAATGCTCCTCTGGAGGCGCTGTCTTATTTTCGCTCTGTGAGATCAAGCCTGCTACCAGAGATTCCTTTGGCACAGCAACAGGCGGAGTCATCAGATAGTCAGCAGGTAACTGCCTTACGGTTGTCGCTCGCACAGGTCTGACAGTTGCTTGTTCCATCGCAATTTCTCCCCACGCTGAAGGAACATTCATTTCTGTTTGGATTGGAGCAGATTCAAACAATGATGGGGTACGCGGATGCAGAACGCTCTCAGCCACAAAGGTACGAGCCAGCAAATTGTTCAGAAAATCGCTCATGCATAACTCAGCGGGCAGCGATCATGGCTAAATAGGTGTGCCGCCGCCCTGGATTCATCACTAAAATATCGGCTTCGCTCCAGCCATAAGCACGTGCCAGAAGATGCACTTCACGCAGCATCCGGTGCGCCCACGTCTGCAATTCGCTCCAAAGAAAAGTCAGGATGTCAAATGCCGCTTGCCACCGATGTTGACAAGCCGGACATTGCAATGCCAGTTGCACATCCGCCTGCGGATCCGCTTCTGCCATTGCCTGGCTCAACGCCACCTGCACATTTTCCGGCAATTCTGCGGCACGCTTATTTTTGCCGCGCGATTTGATACGCAAAACACAACGCTCTAACAAGGCCGACTTGTTCACATTGCTTTGTTCTATCAATGCTAATAAATCCTGGCTATTCGGCACCCGAAAGCGAATGTCATACCCACGTATCTGCAAAGAACAGCCTTCCTGTGGAGTGCAATTTTCCAACGCTGTTGCTGCTTTCGTGACGCGCATCTCACTCGTCGAAAAATTCAACTCCAGGTGCTCGCTGCAAATCTGGCAACGCACAACACTATTCAGGTGCGTTCCGAAAAGCCGCTCACGCAGTGTCAATAAGAACGCATCGCGTTGACCAATGCTCAATACAGCTAATGTTTCCAGCGCAATTTCGGGACACGCCGCTCCCAGCAACAGTAGTGCTTTATCTGGCGCGGATTGCTGTTGCCCGCGTTCCCAAATTGTTAATAACTCTTGCGCAGTTGGCACACGCATACACTAACTACCGGTTATTTATTGCGGTTCCGTGAAGGTCGGTTCAGACGGTTCAGCGACTTCGAGGTCGCGTTCCCAGCCTTCGTTTTCCAGTTTGATATGCTGAATCGCTACGGCGTTGGCATTCGCATCCAGATCAGGCAGCGATTGAAATTCCGAGACCCAGCAGCGAAAGACTTTGTACGCAATCACCAGTTGCCCGGCTTCGTTGTAGAGTTCGATGATAAGGTCTTTGCGAAAATCCTTGAGTGAGACTTCGCTGCCGAGACCGGAACCGAAATTCCAGACTTTATTCGCCCATTGCTCGAAATCTTTGTCGTGCGTGACACCGCGTTCCAGGGAAATCGCTTCGTATTCGGTGCGCCCCGGTGATTTGCGGCTGCTGGATGGATCGCCGCCATCACGATGTTTGACGACTTCGGTGGTACGTTTAAGTGCTCCAACCTTGCTGATGCCGGCGACGAAACGTCCATCCCATTTGACCCGGAATTTGAAATTTTTGTATGGATCGAAGCGCTGCGCGTTGACACTAAATTGAGCCATGTTGCCCTCCTACACTTCAATTTGCCCAGCCATTTGCTGGAGTTTAATGATGACGAATTCGGCAGGTTTGAGTGGCGCAAACCCGACGACGACATTAACGATGCCGAGATTGATGTCACTTTGCGTCGTAGATTCTTTGTCACATTTGACGAAATAAGCATCACGCGGAGTCGTCCCCTGAAAAGCGCCTTGCCGAAATAAATTGTGCATAAACGCACCGACATTCAGGCGAATCTGCGCCCACAGCGGTTCGTCATTCGGTTCAAAGACCACCCATTGCAAACCGCGATAGAGACTTTCTTCAATGAAGAGCGCCGTGCGACGCACAGGAATATATTTCCACTCGTCAGCCAACTGATCGGCGCCGCGTAGAGTACGCGCACCCCAGACGACACGTCCATTGACGGGAAAGGAACGCAGGCAGTTAATGCCAAGCGGGTTGAGCATTCCATTTTCAGCATCATTCAAATTTACCTGTAATCCTTGGATGCCATTGAGCGCCGCATCCAACCCAGCCGGAGCTTTCCAAACGCCGCGTGACGTATCAGTTCTTGCCATCAGTCCAGCCACAATACCGCACGGCACAAAAGTATCGGATTGACCTTCGCGCTTTGGATCAGCCTGAATCACGCGCGGAAAATAAAGCGCAGCGTTACGCGCATCTGTGCCTGCCAGCCCTAATCCAGACAGACCAGCTTTGGCATTGGCAGACGCCGTATCCTTGTTTTTACCCCAGTCAGCAGGAGGATCAACAATCAATACAGCGCGACGTTCGGCACAATATTTCATCGCCGCCCGATAGACACCATTATCAGTATCGCCCTCGCGCACATCAGGTGGAATGCAAAGCAAATTAAAGAGGTCTGCTTTATCTAACTTGAATAAACCTGTTTTGCTATCTTTATCACCCTGGTACGCAGCCACGTCTAAAGAACTACCATTAGCTCCGCCTTTGAGTCCTACAAATTTTGTTTTATCGGCCTTGGGATTAGCAGGGTCTTCTTCTGGTTTGCTATCTGCTGGTCGTGCGGCAGGTAAATCGGGCTTTCCAGCCACTTGTTGGATCCGCACCAGATTTGATTCTGCTTGCAAAACCCGATCCAGTCGCCGTGCGCCCGCGTCTGGGGCAACTGTCACATTGATAAATTTTTCGCTGCGACCATTGGGCGGGTCCTCATAGATTGTCAGATTAAAGAGGTCTGCTTTTTTCAACTTATATCGTGCGGCTATTTCGTCGGTAATGCCCGTACTATCAACGACCACGACAAGAGCGTTCCCCCATTCCCCTTCACTAGCGGCTTCTAATTTCAAATCACTGTTTTTGGCTTTGGCTGCATCTACCTGCAAACGCACAATAAGCGCCTGCGCTCCGCCGTTCTGATAAAAATCGCGCACGGCATAGCTCATCGGATAGTTCGGATGCAGATCACCAAAGGTGCGCGTAAAATCGCCAAAGCTATTAATGGTGACTGGATCATCTGTCGAGCCGCGCAAAGCCCTGCCAATAAAGGCTGTGATCGAAGTCGCAACGCCGGTGATGGTGCGGACTCCGCTCGAAATTTCTTCGATATAGACACCGGGATAAGTGGGAGTAACTGGCATAACTGACCTCCTCGCAAAAATGTCTGAACCAGACATTTTGCAAATCTGATAGGGCTACCTTAAATCTCAAAAATACCGCTTCGACAACCAGCGTTGCCACCACGGACGACGGCTGACGGTCTTCTCTTCAACAGTTAAATACTGCTTGATGAATGCAATAATATCTGCCAGGTTTTTCAAATACTGTCGTGTGCCACTGGGAACATGCGTAATATGTCCGCGCCAGGAAGCTTGCCCTTCGGCTTCCCCTGAATCCTCAAGCCACAGCTTAATGATAAAAGAATGGTTGACCGACAAGCTCATGACTGCCTCAGCTTTACTATGAATTTCTGGCTGTTGGTGACGCTAACAGGTCATTGTCTCCGGGAGCGTCTCACCTGGCGTCTCTGGAAGCGTCTTAAATAAAAATATTTGTAACTGATGAGGTTGGGGGGCCTTGGCTTTTGGACTTTGTTTTTTGGAAAGATACTGAAAATATTCACTTTGATCAGAAGAGTAGTGCTCGTGTGACTGCTGCCCGAGACAAATTATTCGCGCCGATGTTCCAAGACCAAAGACCTCATCAGTTATATTTAATTTTGTTTCTGTTGTCCGGCTAAGGAAATCTCGACGGTTTTAATGTCCTGCTGAATCTGTTCTTGCAATGAGGCTAAAGTGACATGCAATTGTTTTAAATGCGTCAGCACTTCCGGCAAAGAGTTACTTTTCGGTAACACGTTGAAAGTCGTTCCGGTTTCGGACAACTCACCAGCACGAATTTGTTCATAGAGGGATTGTGTCTTATTCATCGGGCGCACGTTCAGTTCTTCCTGAAGTGCGACGGCGCATTTATCATATTGCCGCAACGCGGCGGTCCGGTCGCCGAGGCGAAAAAATAAACGCATCATTTGCCGATGGGCACGCTCACGGGCCCGATCAAGCTGCAAAATACTTTGGCAATAACTGATTCCCTGTTCGTAAGCTTGTTGCATTTCACAAGTCACAATCAATTTATCCAACATCGTCAGATACATATTTTGTAACCGCTCACGTTCATACAAACACCAATCCTGATACCACCCGACTAACAAATCACCCTGATATAAATTGACCGCCGTCTGAGCCAGTGAAAAAGTTTCCTGATCCAAATCGCTTTTGTGTTGCATTTGCATAAAGGCCTGCTCAAATTGTGCAACATCGAGCTGAACCTGTGCCGTTGGGTTGAATTGAATCTGATCGGCGGAAGTAACCAGCCAACGCGGGTCATCGGGCGTGACCTCACAATAGGCTTGCAGATGCCACAAGGCCTGACGCAGATTTTTCTTTGATTGCGCAGTTGTGCTTTCCCCCCATAACAAACTGGCCAGGCTTTCGCGCAGATGCGCGGCATTGCGATGCAAAAGCAGATAACACAATAGCTCCTGTACTTTGCAGCCTTCCAACTTATGCCATTCCACTTGATTGTGTTGAATGGAAAGCTTGCCAAATAAACAAATATTCCAGCGATACATGATTATTTCTCCCGAAATACGGTGGATCGTCCGGCTGAAACTAACAGATCAAGTGTTACTTTTGACCTTTGCTCAACTGCCAAAAACTAACGAACTTGATAAAGTCGAACCAAACGACATCATCTCTATAGTTGGGGAGAATAAATGAGGATTTACGACGAGCACTCAGGCTATTGAGTTTTTATCTCATCGAACAACCGTTAACTAGAACGCTAACTGGTTTATTTGCAACTCTGACAAAACTGTTTATACACATGTCAAAGTTGACTGTCAAATGCTCTTTAATTTTCTTAGACTCTCAGGTCAACTTGATCCATAAATGCTCCAGGTGTGTAGGTCGAATAATGTTTATTTTTCAGTAAGGTCGGCCCAGATCGTCGGGAAGTAACGGGCGCACGAGACTACGCCATGCTGCTCACCTTTCTCCGGTTAGGGTTGCGGATCTCCGAGTGAACCAGCGCATCTATCTCAATTTTTTTAGTACGCTCCCGCTTTGGTCCCAGCAGTGGCATGAATTCCAATGCTCCCATGCCCTGCGTCCCCGTATAACACAAGCGCTCCACGGCATTGAAACTCGCTGGCGTCCGTCCCTGCATCGCCAGTCACGCATCAATTAACGCATTACCGAACTTATCCGGCAATGAATCCGCCAGTAAACCTGGCAGACCGTGAAAGGTCTGGAGGGGCAGATTCGGGAAGGCATACACCCGATCGCTGAGTGGCATGGTAAGAGGAGCAATTTCAATGCCACTTTTGACAAATACCGGATCATATTGGAAAGCCGCCGCCTCACTTCCCGTCTCTAATGAAACTGCTCCGATGGTTCGCCCCCACAGCTTCACCTCTGCCAGTGTTGTCATGAATTCTTACCCCAGTTCCATTTTGTAGAAGTGCTGTCAATTTGTTTAGGAACGGAAGCACGTCGCCTCAGCTTACCCCGCATTTTCAGTTGTGCTATCGGGCTGAGTGGCGTTTCTGGAATGAGTCTGTTGAGTCCGTCCAGTAATTTCAGGACACGGCACAAACGAATTAAATTTGAGACTTGCACTGATTCCCCTGCTTCCAATCGCTCAACAGTCCGCTTCGAGACACCTGCCTCTGCGGCTATGCCTCCCTGCGTCAGATTTCGCTCCAACCGAAGTTGTGACAGTCGCCGACCTAGTTCTTCCAGTACTTGTTTATCAGCAAGATAATCTTCTATCTTCATAAGAAAACAAAGATGACGAATAATTCAATAAAATACAAGTTAATTCGTTAATTCTGGCGAATTAACTTTTCGTAATAATTTGAGTAGCCAATACGTTTTGGCGCAGAAACAATTTCTCTAACTGCTTTTCTTTGGTCATAAATTCCCTTCCCTATTGTGTAATTAATCTTTCGGATTAATTGAGGTTAAAAAAATCGTGCTCATCAAATAACATTAATTTACCGCCTTAGAAGCATAATTGTCTCGACTTTCCCTATACTTTTCCCTTAGAACCAGAACTTGTTTCTTGTCCTTCCGATGATTCTTCGCAAGTCAAAAGTATAACGCGTTATACTTTCGCTACCGCAACTTATTAACACGCTTCACCAATCTTAGTACTTTACGGAAGTTACCACTTTCGCAAATTTTATATTTTTACAGGAGATATAATGGCTACCATTATTACTGTCACTAACGAAAAAGGTGGTGTCGGGAAGACCACCTCAGTTGTCAATATTGCAGCAGTTCTTGCCAGTTTAGGCAAAAAGATTCTCGTAGTTGACAATGACCCGCAAGGCAATGCCACTTCCCTTTTGGGGATTGAGCGGAGCGCCCTCGCAGGAAAATCACTAGCCGAGGCGATGCTGGCAAAAGCTCCCCTTGATAATTTCATCCTACCTACCAATATGGAAAATGTTGATCTCCTGGCAGGGTCTCCACAGCTAAGGGAAGTAATTAGCACCTTTGGCAACGGACACTGGCAGGATAAGCTCATGCGTAAAACCTTTACTTCAGCGCGAATGAATGATTACGACATGGTGTTAATTGATACGCACGGGACAGTTGACTGTCTCCTAAAATCCGCCCTTGCCGTTTCGCATTATTACCTCATTCCATTATTCGCCGAGCCTGATTCGGCTCGGGGGCTTTACGATGTCTTAGCAACCATTGGTGACGTCCGGGAAGCATCAAATCCAAAACTCTCCTTACTGGGCATACTCATCACAAAATTTGATGCTGGCAGCCCAACGCATCGGGAGTTTGAAGTGGAGATTCGAAGAATTGGTAAACGTTCTCGGTTTCGGATTTTTGCCAATATGATACCAAGCTCCCGTTCAATTCAAACGGCATCCCGTGATCAAAAAGCCTTACTGCAATACCGTACCAGCCTCCCCGCGACGAAATCATATTTAGCGTTGGGCGGGGAACTACTAACCATCTTACGTGGACAGCGAACAGGTCGCCCAGCGATCCCTGATACGAAAGGGTTGGCGGCTGAAATAGAAGAGATGGAAGAAATAGTTTGGCAATAATAAAATGTATAACGCGTTATACATTTTATTCGATTTGTGAAGGCAGCTCAGGATAGAAGCTGCACCATAAAAACACCATTTATGCAATTGATCTCAATCCCTTCAACCCGATATGAAAAACTCTAAACGCTCGGCAGCAGAGGTCCTTTCAAGTTTTGCTCAGCCCATGCCAAGCAAGCTATCAGAGACTCCCGCTGTCGTCGCCAATGAGCTTGTGCGGATACTGCAAAGAAATCTTGGCAAGATCGTACAAGTACCAGTGATCAACTTATCAGTCCAGGAAAATGTCAGGAAAATCCTGGATATAAACTCTCCAGAATTTGAAGCTTTAGTGGCTGATATTCAAGCTCACGGGGTGAGACAAAATATTGCGGCGGAATTGTATATGTAGGAGGGGCAGTCCTCCTACATATTAAACGTTGTCTTTGGTCAACGACGATTGCTCGCGGCGCAACGCGCCGGGCTGAGCAATATAGCAACGTTACTCTTACCGCCAGGATCAGCCAGCGAGCGAATTTTCTCAGGCCTCGCAGAAAATATTATGCGAGCAGAAATGCACCCACTCGACAAAGCAGAAGCTTTTAATGATTTATTGAGTGCGGGCTGGACGAAAGAAAAACTAAGCGCCAGCTTTGAGCGCGAAACAAGAACGCTCAATGGCTTTTTACGGCTAGCTCGCTGGCCAGAGGTTGCCAAACAAATCATTCGTCAGCACCCGGATAAATTCACTACCAGACTTTTGTTTCACAATTTTTTGGGGCGGAAATGGGTGGATGAACGGAGCCTATGTATCGCCCTGGAGACTATCATAAAAGGAATCGTAGAACCAAAAACTCCAGTTAAAAAAGTCAGCCCAAACATAAAAATACAGCAATTCAAACTCACGACAAAACAGTATTTTCCACTCCCGGCAACTCTGAGTGGTTCGGAAGAGAAAGGAAAACTGGAAATTCGATGGAAAAGCTCGGAAGAATTTGACGAGTTGATAAGCCTCCTCACCGAAAGACAGTCGAGTAACTAAGTCAGAGAGTTGGTGCTTATGAGTAACAAGCAAACAGAAAATAAAACATTACGTGACTTTAAGCGCGAAAAAAATATCCAATTACAGCTATTCACAGAAGTTTTACCAAGTCAGGACTATACCAATACAATTGAGCTTTACGATTTCGTGCCAAAATATGCGGTAACAGTCGGGAGTTATATTGAAGGGAAGTTTCTGGACTCTAAAGTCAGACCGTTTGTCTGTCGGGGCAGAAGCTACACGATCAGAATTGACCCGGCAAGGCTGGCGACTTCGGATGGCAAGATACGCGATCATTTCCCAACTCATCGGGAAGAATTAGTCGAAGACGCACTGAGGAAAATGGCGTGTGAGGGAGCACTCGAATATTTTGATGAAATCGCCGGACTCACCTTCAGCCTCTATTCACTTCAAAAGGAACTGAGTTCGCAAGGGCATACTTTAGTAAATCAGAAATCAAGGAGGCTCTCCAGATATGTACGGGGACAACTCTGCATATCACAGCAGATGATGGCAGTGTGACGCTGACATCCTCACTGTTTGAAACGCTCGGGCTTGTTTCACGCGACGAAAATCATAAAGAAGGTGAAAATGAACAAGCTTTTGTCCGCTTTAATATTCTAGTCACGAAAGCAATCAAGGAAGGGAAGTTTTGACCTGCTGATTACAAGAAGCTGATTGCGTATCGCCGTTCGACTGCGCGGCAAATACATAAAAGAATGTCGCACTTTTACACGCAGGCAAGTCAGGCTATCCCTTACACAATTACACTGACAACGCTGATCCGTGATCTGGGGTTAAGACGTTATCCTCAATTACTGGATAATCTTCGAGAGATTCTGAAAGCTCTGGATGAGATGCAGGAACTACGAACGCTCAGAGAATACGATTGTGAACGCATTTATGAAGGTACTCGTCGGAAGTTCATTGATGCTAAATTCGTGCTCCATCCTCATCAACAATTTGTTACGACGGCTATTGGCATCAATAAGCGACTCCAAGGCCGGTAGGTTTAATCCTGAGTAAGAAAAAAGAAGAGGTACAAATACAGCCCTAGGTAGTGTTGACATTTCAACGGGGCCAAATCAAGGCAGAAGCCAGGAAGACAAAGCGCAAATAATTGCGAGCGAGTTTGTCAAACCGTGAAAAGATATGACGGAAATGCTTGATTTTATTGATGAAACACGCCACCAAGTGCCGTTCCTGGTAAATATCCTGGTCGTCCTCGCGCTGGACTTAGTATGGGGTAACTTTTGAGTGGAGAGAAGAATCCGACGCAACTAAAAAAGGTTCTACAACCTGGAATCCATTTGCCGAGAAAACAAAATATTTTGAACCTTCTACCAAAGACTTTATGATTAACTACAGAGTCGCTGATTTGGAAGCACTGGTTGTAGAACTTAAAAAAGAAGGTGTAACAATTGTTGACAAAATAGAAACTTATGATTACAGAAAGTTTGTTCACATCATTGATATGGAAGGAAACAAGATTCAATTATGGGAACCTAAAGATTAGGTAGTAAGACAGCAAAATAAGAATTTAAACAACCGACAGAAAAGTACGCCTAACCGCTAACAAGCGGTTAGCAAAAGTGGGGCTTTGCGCTAAATCGAACATTTATATTTCAAAATCTCCCACTTCGGCAATACCTAATTCGTTAGCAGTCCTCTTCCCTCCAAACTTACAACTTGTGTCATCAGGCAAAAATGAGTATCGTTGCCGTATGAAATTTGTAGACATCAAAAACGACATTGCCTTCCGAAAAATCTTCGGAAATGAGAACAGGAAAGAAGTCTTAATTTCTTTCCTGAATGCCGTTTTATTGTTAGAGGATAACAGAAAAATTGTAGATGTAGACATCCTGACACCGTATCAACTCCCGGCCTTGAAAGGTGGCAAAGTTACGATTGTTGACATTAAAGCCAAAGATCAAAGCGACAAAAATTATATTGTCGAAATGCAAGTGGCAGAAGTTGACGGCTTTGACAAACGAGTTTTGTATTACGCTTCAAAAAGTTATTCGTCACAAATTGATCGTGGCGATTTATACGAACAACTTAACCCGACATTTTTTATTGGCATTTTAGACTTTGAAATTTCTAAAAACCCCAACTACATCAGCCGAAACAAAATCTTAGACGTTGAAACAGGGGAGAATCTACTCAGCGACATTGAATTTACCTTTATCGAACTTCCTAAATTCAATCAGCAGGAAACCGAACTGACAACCATCATTGACCAATGGGTTTACTTTATAAAGAACGCTGAGAATTTAGACATTATTCCTGAAAGTGTAAAAGATGCAGGTTTGAAATATGCCTACGAAGACGCAGATAAGCATAATTGGACGAAGGCGGAATTAGACGCCTACGACTATGTTTTGATGAGAGAACAGGACGATAGAGGACGAATTACGTTTGCAACCAGAAAAGCAGTTAAAGAAGCGGTTAAAGAGGCGGTCGAAAAAGCAGTCGAGAAAGCCGTCATAGAAAAACAGCAAGCCGTCGTGGAAGCTCAGGTAAAGGAAAAAGGAGCCATCGCATTAAATTTGCTAAGCTTGGGTTTGTCTCTTGAAGACGCTGCCAAAGGAACGGGGCTTTCAGTTGAGCAGGTCGAAAAACTACGAGCCGAGAAATAATACCTTCGCAAAAAGGGTTTGCCAAAATTGAGGCAAAAACCTCCCACTTCAGCAAACCCTACACCGTTACAAACAAGCTTCAAATAATCCCGCTGCTCCCTGCCCTCCACCGATGCACATCGTCACGACACCGTATTTGGCTTTGCGCTGAATCATTTGATTCGCCAGGGTTCCGACCATTCGTGAACCTGTCATTCCGAACGGATGTCCAATCGCAATCGAACCGCCGTTGACATTTAATTTTTCAGGATCAATTCCCAGTACGTCGCGGCTGTAAATCACCTGTACCGCGAAGGCTTCATTCAACTCCCATAAATCAATATCGTTGACGGTCAAGCCGTGACGTTTGAGCAATTTGGGGACGGCGTAAATTGGGCCGATGCCCATTTCATCAGGTTCACATCCAGCGGTGACGAAGCCTCGGAAAATTAATTTCGGCTTGATGCCCAGCGCTTCGGCACGTTCACGCGACATCACGAGCGTAGCCGAAGCGCCATCGGAAAGCTGCGAAGAATTTCCGGCGGTGACGCTGCCTAAACCGCTCTCTTTATCAAAGACAGGCTTGAGGCTGAGCAAGCCTTCCAACGTTGTATCAGCGCGGTTGCATTCATCTTTATCAGCTAAATATTCTTCCGTGCTGGCAACCTGTCCCGTAGTCTTATCCAAGATTCCGCGTGTCACTTGCAACGGAGAAATTTCGTCTTTGAAAAATCCTTCGGCTTGCGCACGTGCGGTACGCTGCTGGCTCAGCAAAGAATATTCGTCTTGTACCTGACGGCTGACATTGTAGCGTTTGGCGACAACTTCTGCCGTGTCACCCATCGCCATATAAATGCCGGGATGGCTGGCAAGAACGCCCGGATGCGGATCGCCGTCGCGCTTCATCATCGTGATGCTTTCGATGCCGCCGCCGATTGACGCGTCAGCTCCTTCGACGATCACTTGATGCGCGGCTAACGCCACCGCCTGCAAGCCGGAAGAACAAAAGCGATTCAGCGTCATGCCTCCGACAGAAACTGGCAAGCCAGCGCGCATCGCTCCAACACGGGCGATGTTATTGCCTTGCGCACCACTCGGCTGACCGCAGCCCATAATCACATCTTCGATTTCGTCTGGTGAAAGATTTGGGACTTTCGCCAGAACTGATTTAATGGCATGACCCACGAGGTCTACGGGATGCGTCATATTAAATGACCCACGATAGGATTTCGTTAATGCGGTGCGTTGACTTTCTACAATGACAGCTTCTCTCATTCGTCTTCCTTTTCTTTGGGGTGAAGAACGGCGAAAGTTGCCAGCGTTTTGGCAACTAACCGTCCGGTTTCTGTTTTAACATCCGCCTCGACGACAATGCTTGTTCGACCGGAATGCACTACTTTCGCTTCCGCGATACAAGCCTCATTCGTCACCGCCGCGATGTAATTAATTTTCATTTCAAGAGTTGCGACACGCTGTTTTTTCGTCAGTGTAGTAGCAGCCGCCCAGCCGGAAACGTGATCCGCGAGTGCAAAGACTACGCCTCCGTGAATTCGTCCCAGCGCCTGCAAAAATTCTTCTTTGAACGGGAGCCGCAAAATGACGCGACCATACGTTTTTTCGATAACTTCAAAACCAAGTAGTTTGGCAAAGTTGGATTCGGTGATTTGTCGTTGAAAATGTTCGTACTCGTCAGGTTTCATTCGTTATTCATCAATCCGCTTAATGCGACCGTCAACAGCAGGTGAAATCGTTCCGGCAGTCTGGATCGCATCGCCCAGAATAACTGCGTCAACTTTGGCGTCCTCAGCCGTGAGTAAATATTTCGCATCTTTGAACATCGCGTAGCCGTCACCGCCATTCAATAAATATGTACCAGACGCGAGCGAATAGTTTTTGGCGACATCCAGTGGTTGCCCGTTAATGGTCATTTCAACCACCCTTGAGCCAGGTGGTTTACGCGCATCGTAGCTGAAGCGAAAGCCTGAAATTTGCGGGAAGCGACCGCTCTCATTTTCTATCCCAATTTTCGCTACGCCATGCTCCAGCGCGGCGCGAATCACTGCGCCTTTGACTTCGACTTTTACCACTGGCGTTTCAAATGGCAACATCGAAAGCACGTCGCGCTTGGTAATGACGCCGGGGCCGTAAGTTGCATTAGAACGAATCGAACCGGCATTCATGATTGCTACATCAGCGTTGGTCGCGTGACGAAAAGCATCCAGAATAAAGCTGCCTAAATTTGTTTCGCGTGAACGACTGGTGAGCTGTTTGGCGTCTAATTCTACGGTGCTATTGCCGACTGGCTTATCAAGTTCCACTGATAGTTTTTTCTCAAACTCACCAATCACGGCGGCGGCGGTCGGATCATCAGGAAATGTATCATTGACCGGAATTGCCGCGAAATCAATGTTCTCAATTCGTTTCGTAATTTTAGAAATATTGAGATCAATGCGTCCCAGCGTGCGAGCATCTGAACCCATTTTGAAAATCGGCGTGCAACTGGATTGCGCCTGCAAAACTTCGTGTTCGTGTCCGCCAATAATGACATCTATTCTCGCAGCCTTTGCCAAACGCTTATCTTCCGCCATCGAAAGATGCGTGATAGCAATAATCACCGTCGCACCTTTTCCGCGCATTTGGGCGACGATTCTTGTAGCAGTTTTATTGGCATCCAAAAATCTTGTGTCTTTTCCAGGACTCGAAGATTTCGCCGTCTCTGGCGTCAGAATGGCGAAGAGTCCAACTTTCACACCGCCAAAATTACGGATCACAAACGGTGGCATCCCACCAAAATTCCTGCCGGTTTTGCGATTGATGACATTCGATCCAAGCCAGCCAAATTTGGAAGCTTTCATCCGCTCCAATAAAATTTCATCGCCAAAATCAAACTCATGATTGCCAAGTCCAGCGTAATCCAATCCCGCCGCATTCCAGCCCGCGATCATTTGTTCGCCTTTGAAAATATTGGAAGCCACGGAAGGTGAAAGCGTGTCACCTGCCAATAAAAACAAGGTGTTTGGCGATTCGGACTGAATCTTTTTCCTGAGTGTAGCGAGCCGTGCCAAGCCGCCCGCTTTACCTTTATCTATCGGTGAAATCTGGTAAACATCATTCACCTGCAACAGCGTCACACGGACGTTTTTGGAGGGCGTTTGCGTAAACACGCAAACGCTCCAGAGCATCAAAAAAGAAAATGCAAAAACGTAATTACGGGTAATTATTTTTACGAGTTGCATAATTAGGGCAGGACAGGCATCTTGCCTGTCTTATTATTTTATTGCCAAATACTTCGGCAGGCGGGACGCCTACCGTACATTACGCAGCCAGTGCTTTGGCTTTTTCTTTGTCAAAATCATCAAACGATTTGCCCTCTTCGGCTAAGCGTTTGAGCAACGGTGCAGGCTTCCATAAATCGCCATGCTGCGCTTCAAATTCGCAGATGCGGTCATAAACTTTTTTCAAGCCAACCGTACTCGCGTACCACATCGGGCCGCCGCGCCAGGCTGGAAAGCCGTAGCCAGCAAGATAAATAATATCAATGTCTACAGCGCGTAGTGCGATTCCCTCTTCCAGAATTTTGGCGCCTTCGTTGACCAAAGCGTAGATTGTCCGATCAATGATTTCTTCTTTGGAAATTTCTCGACGCTCAATTCCGGCTTTAGCTGAAAGCTCCTCAATCAGCGCATCAACTTCAGGATCAGACGAAGGCTTACGATTTTCATCATAGACATACCAGCCCTTGCCGGTCTTCTGACCATAACGTCCACGTTCCGCGAGTTCATCGGCAACCATCGCGTGGCGAACACCTTCAACGCTCAGATGCGCGTGTTCTTTACGAATGCGCCAGCCGACATCAAGACCAGCTAAATCGCCCATCGCTAACGGCCCCATCGCCATTCCGAATTCATAGAGAGCCGCGTCAACGTCCTGTGGTTTGGCGCCTTCTTCGACTAAAAAAACGGCTTCGCGTCCGTAGGGATGAATCATTCGATTGCCAACGAAGCCGTAGCAATTTCCGACTAAAACACCAACCTTTTTGATCTTTTTCGCTAAGTCCATCGCCGTGGCAAGAACTGATTTATCCGTCGCTTTGCCGCGTACAATTTCGAGCAATCGCATCACGTTCGCCGGGCTGAAGAAATGAGTTCCGACTACAAATTCTGGACGTGTTGTCGCTGAGGCAATTTCATCCACATCAAGTGTCGAAGTATTTGAGGCAAGAATTGCGCCCTGTTTACAAATTTTATCGAGTTCAGCAAACGTCTCTTTTTTCAACGCCATGTTTTCAAACACGGCTTCGACTACGATGTCAGCATCAGCGAATCCGTCGTAGCTTAGCGTCGGCGTAATCAGCGCCATTCGCTGATCCATCACTTCCTGCGAGAAGCGACCTTTCTTGACTGAATTCGCATAATTCTTCGCAATCGTCGCCATCCCGCGATCTAATGCTTCCTGCGTGGTTTCTTTGATCGTGACAGGAATTCCGACATTAACGAAGTTCATGGTAATGCCGCCGCCCATCGTTCCGGCTCCGATGACTGCGGCTTTATTGATCGGAATCAACGGAGTGCCTTTGGGAATGTCTGGAATTTTTGCGACTTCGCGCTCTCCGAAAAAGGCGTGGATCATGGACTTGGATTGATCGGAGAATAAACATTTATTGAAGAGTTCTTTTTCACGGTCGCAGCCTTCTTCAAACGGCAATTTCGTGGCGGCTTCAATCGCCTCAATCGCCGCAATGGGAGCTAACATTCCACGCGCTGCTTTAGATGCCATCGCCTTAGCACCCGCAAAAATAGCCGCGTTTGTGGCTTCATCGCCGAGCTTGTCATTGCGGTCACGAGTTCTCACGGGAACTGTTCCGTTCGCAATTAATTCACGAGCAAACGCTTTCGCGCCTTCGAGCAAATCTCCATCAACAATTCTATCAACGATGCCTGCGGCGAGAGCTTCACTGGCTTTAATCGGGTTTCCATCAGCGCACATCTGAACAGCTTTGGCGACTCCGGCTAAGCGCGGAAGACGTTGCGTTCCGGCGGCTCCGGGAATAATTCCCAGCTTCACTTCCGGCTGACCAACTTGCGCAGAGGCGACGGCTACGCGGTAATGAAAAGCCATCGCAACTTCGAGACCACCGCCAAAAGCAGAGCCGTGCAAAGCTGCGACTAATGGCTTCGAGCAGTTTTCAATCGGAACCAATAATTCAGTGAGCGTTAATCCTTCTTTTTTCTCTCCTGAAGTAATTTTGCCGAATTCTTTAATGTCAGCTCCGGCGATGAAGGTTCGACCACCGCCGATCAAAATTCCGGCTTTGATATTTTCGTCTTTTTCAATCTCAGCAACCGCCGCTGCGATGCCTTCAGGGACGCCTGGACTCAAGGCATTCACAGGCGGATTATTGACGGTGATAATTCCGAGGTCTCCATCGGTGATGTAAGAAATTAGTTCGTTCATGATTGGACTCCAGGTAAAAATTCAGATATTGACCCACCTGCTACCGCAGGTGGTACTAACACAGTTTTTTTAGTTTCGTTTTTTGAGCAACATTCCATTCAAAAGAATATTGCTGATTTCTGAGGCGGTCTGTTCGCTCGACAAACTGCCAGAAGTTTTATACCAGCGCGAAAGCCACATAATCGTCCCGAAAATGCTGAATGTGGCGACTGTCGCATCAATTTTTTTGGTTTTTCCAAGATTTTTTAATTCTTCGACGGTCGTGCGGACAAGATCAAAATACGCCCGTTTTCGGGCAATAATTATTTTACGATTTTCCAGTGTCAGTCCCGCCAATTCATCAGTCAGGATCGAAAGGACGCCGAAGCCTTCTTCGCTATTACTGCCGGTAATCAAACGAACATGGTTATCAATGATTGATTGCAATCGTAATTCAGCGTTCTGGATTTCCTGTGCAGGAGCAATCACCTGCATCTCCAACCGATCCATCGCGTAGCTCATCAGAGCAAACAGTAAATCTTTTTTGCCGGGAATGTAGTGATAAATTCCGGCTTTCGTCATGCCAACAGCTTCGGCAATATCACTCATGGAGGTGGCATCAAAGCCTTTCTCAAAAATGATTCCGGCAGCGGCTCGATAAATCTCGGTGAGCTTGGAGACATCTCCGTTGACGGCAGCAATCTTCCGGGTTTTCAGGGTATTCATCAGGAGGAATAAGCACAGTCAGAACCACAGAACGCGCCCTGACTGTGCTTACGATTCACAAGTTAATTACTGCTTCTTACCTTTGAATTCGCCTTCGGCCATTCCACCGTAATCAGCGCTTCCTTTGATTGAAGAACCTTCGACTTTGCCTTTCATCGTGATCGGCAAATCGTTACCTTCAAATTTAATCGTATATTTGATCTCGAAGGCATCGCCAGTGGCTGTGCCTTTTAAGGGGACATCACCCATCGGAGGAGCACCTTTGACCATTCCTTTCAACGCGCCGCCATCATTCATGACTGAAATTTTCGCGGGAATATCGCCGTTGGGAGTGCTGAACACAACATCCCATTCGCCGATAACTGCGGCTGCGCCGGCTGATGCTGCGCTTGCGGTTGGTTTTGCCGCTGCCATCGGAGCCGCTGCTGCGCCACCAGCAGATTTCTTCGCTGACCATTCGCCTTGCGCCAGTCCGCCAAAATCTGCTTCACCCTTCATCGTATCGCCAGCTACTTTGCCAGTCATCGTAATCGGTAAATCATTATCCTGGAATTTAACTGTATACTTGAGCGTCACGTCAGAACCTTTGACACTACCAGTAATGGCATACGGCCCCATCATTGCCTTCAGAGCTTCTCCGTCCTGCGTGAAGGTTACTTTTGAGGTTCGCTCTCCTTGTGGAGAAACGACTGTCACGTCCCAGTCACCCGTGACGCTTTGCGCACTAGCCAAGCTCGCATACATCAGAACGAACAATAAAGACACGCTAATTGATAACAACATTTTCTTCATAATCTTTACACCCTTTGTTTTAGTGATTGTTAATAGCTGAAAAATATTTAAGCCTGATTCGCTTAGGTTTTTCAGCCAGTTCTCAGATGATAACTTCTCAGATGATAACAATGATCAAAAAGTTCGCCGGAATAATCTAAGGAGAAGAGCGACCTACCGACCGTTCGGCAGGTTATCACTCAGCTCCCGAATTCGCAAGAATGGATGAGCTTCAATTCATCCAGCGATCCAAATTATTTTTAACGAACTCATCATCATTTAGCTGCGGATAGCTTTGATAAATACGATCAATTTCTTCCAATTGTTCCGGCGATAAATCTTCGAGCGGATCCAGACACCAACGACCAGCCAAAAAGCCCTGTCGCCGCAAGACTTCATGCAATCCGGCAATGCAGCCGGCAAAATTATTCTTCGCATCAAAAAACGCTGCATTGGCATCCGTCACTTCTGCCGAACGCGCCAGCACCTCAAAGGCGCTGCCATTCAGACGAGCAGCTTTGACTTCAGCCAGTAAGTCAACAGCGCGTTTAGTCCAGACAGCCCAGTGCCCCAACAATCCTCCGGCGAAGTGTAAGCGTTTGCCACTCACGCGAAATTCGGTCAACAAATCCGCCACAATGTTGTCGTCGTTGCCAGTGTAGAGCGCGATTTCTTTTTCGCGGCCACTGTCAGCTAAGGCGCGCACGACATCTAAAGTCTGATAGCGATTGAAAGGTGCGATTTTCACGGCGACGACGTTTTCAATCTCAAAAAATTCACGCCAGAATTCATAGCTCAACAAGCGCCCACCCACTGCCGGTTGCAGATAAAATCCAATCAACGGAATCTCGGCGGTAAGGTGGCGACAATGATCTAACAAAGTGGGGATCGGCTCATCGCGCAGCGCAGCCAAGCTCAGCAATCCGGCATCGTAACCAATTTCACGTGTGAAGATCGCTTCGCCTCTCGCCTGACTCGTTGACCCGCAAATACCTGCGATTTTGATGAGCTGTTTATCATTCGCTTTTTCGTATTCGCGCATCGCCTCTGCCGCCAGCGTCAACACTGGCTTGAACAATCCAATCGTTACATCACGAATCGCAAATTGTGTCGTGTGCACACCGACCGCGATGCCACCAGCGCCCGCTTCGCAGTAATAGCGCGTCAAAGCGACTTGCCTGCGCTCATCAAGCTTGCGTTCGCTCGTGAGTGCAAGCGGATGCGCGGGAATCACTACGCCGTTTAGTAATTGTTGTTGAATTTCAGGATTCATAACGAATGTAAAGGGCTTCACACGAAATCAAAAGGCAAATATCAAAAGTGAAAAGGCAAAAGGGCGGTACTTATTTTCAGAATTCAGAAAATGCCTTGCTTCCGAATCACATTTTTGCCTTTTGATATTTGCCTTTTGATTTTTGATTTTATAAGCAGCTTTTGCTTTCCTCAGAACTTCCCATCGGTGACTTCAAATTTCGTCGGTTTGTTCAGGCTCGCGCCGCCACATTCGATCCACTGCGCGACCATTTCCTTTAATTCACTCAGTTTAATTTCAGGCTCGCCTAACAATTGCCGACACAGCGAAGCATTATTGAGCAGAGCCTTTTCTGCTGCTTCGCCTTGAAAATTCACCGGACGATTAAACCGCTCCGCAAAATATTCAGCGGTCTCGCGCACACTAACGATTTCTGTCCCGGTGACGTTCAAAATGCGTGGCGGAGATTCGCACAGTTCCAAACTTCGCAGTGCATACGAATTTGCATCGCCCTGCCAAATCACGTTGAAATGCGCAACCGTCAAATCTACGGGCTGGCCTTCGTAAACTTTACGGGCGATGTCCACGAGTACGCCGTAGCGCAAATCCACGGCGTAATTCAATCGGAACATCACACAATTCATTCCGAATTCACGTGAGAAATATTCAAACACGCGCTCACGACCAAGACAAGAATTAGCATATTCCCCGCGTGGATCAAGCGCATCTGTTTCGACTGAGCCACCAGAGGCCGCACTGACAAAAGGATAAACATTGCCAGTAGAGAAAACTACGACACGCGATTGGCTATAACGATGCGCCACATAAGCAGGCGTGACCGCGTTGCTCGCCCACGTCAAATCAGTGCGGTCTGACGAGCCAAACTTGCGCCCCGCGAGGTATAAAACATTTTCACCATCGGGCAGGCGATCAACTTCATCACGATTCAACAAGTCGCAAGTAATGGTTCCAACGCCTGCACTTTCCAGTTCATCACGCGCAGCAGCGGATGAAAAACGCGAAACGGCGATCACACGTTTTGGCACGGAAGCCGCATCTATCGAGCATTTAATACGCCGCGCCAGTGATGGACCCATCTTGCCGCCTGCACCCAACAGAATAATATCACCTGATACACGGCACATCGTCACTACGTCTTCAGAGCTTGGGGTAGCGAGAATTTCTTCGAGTTGTGCTTCGGTTTTAATGAACTGCATAACTTTCCAGCTTGCGCTATACCACGCCTAATCCGGCTCCGCCTAGTTGCGCGGTACGAAACATTCCGTCCTTAATTTTGAAGATGCCGGGGAACTTTTGCTCCCACGATTGATTGGCTACGGGCACGTATTGCCGTGAATTATGTTCGACGCCGGAAACACCCGGCACGTGTGCGGCGATACCCACCGAATGCAGCAACGATGCGCCGGGACAGGTCAAATCCTGCACGCACAAAAACATCTTGTATTTCTGCCCCGCCGCCGCCATCAACATGGCCTGTGATTGCCCCTTGCAGGCTTTGAGCGCAATGCCCGTGTAGCCAATTTCGCGGGCGAGTAACAACGCTTCCAAATCTGTCAGCGATTCGTCAATGACTACCGGACGCAACTTGTTAGCTTCGTGCATGACATTTTGGCGGTTCGCTTTCAGATCGCGCGCGGTGGGCTGTTCGATGTACTGAATACGCGCGAATCCTTTGGGCGTGAGTTCTTTTACTTTGCGCAAATATTCGAGCAGATACGCAATGTTCGGGCAGCGTTCGTTGAAGTCTACGCAAAACTTCCAGTCAATGTCGGGGCGCGTCTCGCTGGCAATGCGATCAATATTGACAGTGCGTTCGATGTCCCATTTCAATTCATCGCCCTGCAATTTGATTTTGATGTGCGTCAGCCCGTTGTACGTGATCCATTCCGCCAGCGTATTCGGCAAACCGTCGTTCAGGCGGTTGGTGACTTCGCTGGTCAGCACAGCATCAGCGCCACCGACCGAATGATACATAAAAACGGTCGGACGTGGCTTCGTCATCACGTAGCGATTGAGATATTCGCCTTTAAAATCAGGCGTCAGGTAATGCGACAAATCGTGTGTCATCAAATCCGCGCCGTACGTTTGATAAACGTTGCGCTGATGGACTTTGCCGAACGCATCGTGAATCGCTGCGTCAAACGCACTGGCAGTAACCAACATAGCCAACTTTGGAATTGTCACATCAAGTTTCAATTCTTTCGAGGCTTCAACCGCAGCTTTCAAATATTCCGGTTCGAGCGCGGTATTGATGTCTATCGGGTGTCCATATTCATTGTAACTTGCCGTGACTTTGTTGATGCGTTCCGCCAATGCCTGCATCGCGCTGAGCGTGATGTTGTAAGGCATTGTGCGCGAAGGAAACGCCCAGACATTACCGAGCGACATCGAACCAAAACCTTTGGCAACCTTGCCGTTGCGCGTGCGCACACTGCAATTCACATTGATGAGCGTCACGCGATCTACCGGCACGCCTCCGAATTTATACGGTGTACGATATTTGAATTCCTCAAATCCATACGAAATTTCTTCGATGCGAATGTCGGTGGGCTTGAGAGCTTTGATGATATTGAAGCCGGAAGCCGCCCAACCAACGGAAGCCGCACTCGTGTTGCGCAAAAAAGTACGCCGATTGTTATTCATAACGTTAAAATCAATGTTTCAGCTTTCGACCGACGCAAACTGGAAAGTTTACGCTATCCGAATTCCGGCCCCAGAATCGCAAACTGATTTTCCTGCTGACCGGGATAACGATGCTCACCACGAAACATACGAATAAACGGGCGCTGTTCGTGAAATCCCAAAGCTGCAAGCCAATCCAACCAGCTTCTCTGTTGTTGCGGCACATCAAGAATAACCGGCTCGTCACGGTATTCGCCCAACGCCGCCGTCACCAATTGGCGCACAGCATCTTCGTCCAATCCAACCAATGGACCGAGATGGATGAAATTAAATCCGCGTCGCCCGAACGCGTACCCTACCAGCTTTTCATCACGCCCTACGACCCACGCGAGTTCCGGTTCCCCCGCGAGCAACCATCCCAGCAAGGCGCAACGGTCGGCACCAAAAACCATTTGATCCAACGCACCAATTTCTGTCAGATGAGCTTCGCACATCGGTTGGGCGCGATGAACTTCGAGTATGTTACGACGTTGTGCCGGAGCACATTCCATTCGACTCAACCGATATTCTTCGACAAAACCAAGCTTGCAATAGACCGGATAACCGGCAGCGGTAGCGTCAAGTCGTACACATTGTGCATCGCGTAAAATCGTCAAAGCTTCTGCCATCAATTGCGAACCAATGCCACGCCTGCGAAACGCTGGGTCAACCAGTACCATCCCAATCCAACTGAACCGCTCCTGATAGCTCACCGTAGCAACTGTCCCAACGACTTGATATTCATCCAGCGCAACACGACAACTACGTGGACTGAGTTGCAGAAACAATTCCCAGTCGCGGTACGTCTGATTCCAATGACTATCACGACACAGTTGCAACCCCGCCTCAATGTCAGTCGCGGTCATCCTGCGATAAACAATTTTTTGTTCAAGGGGAATAGAAGACACGTGAAAAATTATAAAACCACTTCGATTAAATGTGGCCCCGGCTCTGCGAGTGCGATTTCTAATTCTTTGACTAAAGCTTCAGCCGTTTCGACCCTCGCTCCTGGAACGCCCATTCCTCTGGCTAAACTCACCCAATCTAAGGCTGGACGATTCAGATCAATCATGGATTTCGCCTTGGCGCCGATTTCTTCCACGCCGGCGCGCTTCAATTCGACATCAAGAATTTGGTAGCGACGGTTGCTGCACAATACCGTCGTCACATTCAGCCCTTCACGTGCCTGTGTCCACAATGCCTGCAAGGTATACATCCCCGCGCCATCTGATTGAATATTAATGACCGGACGATCAGGGCAAGCAATCGCCGCCCCCGTCGAACATGGCATGCCAAGCCCGATAGCTCCGCCGGGTTGCGTCAAAAACGAATGCGGCAACGCACCAATTGAGAGCTGAAAGTAACTGCGTGTCGAAGAAATTCCTTCGTCCATAATAATCGCGCCTTCGGGTTGGACGGCGGCAACGGCTTTGGCGAGAGTCTCAGGAGTTAATTTTCCCGTTGGTTTTTCTGGTCTTGGAATATTGCCGCTCACGATATTATTCGGAGCGTCCAACGCATCGGCTAAGGCTTCCAGCGCAGCCGTAATGTCCTGTTCAGGGGTCGCCAGAATTTTCGTTTCTTTGTTTGGATCAATAAAATAACTGCGAATGTCGGGGTAGCCAAAAAAGGTCACGGGATTGCGCGCACCCGCTAAAACAAAAGCTGAACACGGCGCGAGCAGATCAAAGCCCGGTTCAGGAAAATACGGCAGGCGAGAAATCGGAGGTAAGTTAGGATTTCGCTCCATCCGCGTTGGCGAAGTTTCGCAAATTAATTGACAGCCCGTTTTCGCCGCAATTCTTGTCGCCGCCTTCAAGCCTCTTTCACGCAAACCGTAACCGCCAAGAAATAATGCCGCAGATTTATTTTCTCGCAGCAATTTCGCCGCTGCTTCGACTGCTTCGATGCTCACCATTGGGGGAGGTAAAATTGACGGCACTACAATCGAATCATTCACACCCGCCAATAAATAGTCATTCGGTAAAATCAAGGTAGCGATGCGTCCCGGAAATTGTGAAGCGGCTGAAACCGCGTCCGCGCCATCCTGTGCTAAAGCTTCAGGAGAAGTATTCCGATGCACCCAATGCGAGACAGGTTTCGCCAGCGATTCGATGTCAGAATTTAACGGCGGATCAGCCGGAAGATGCCACGTCGCATGTTCGCCAATTAAATTTACAATGCCAGAACGCGCTCGCCGCGCATCGTGAAGATACGCAATACCATTGGCAAATCCCGGCCCTAAATGCAGCAGTGTCAATCCGGGCTTACCTGACATTCGAGAGTAGCCGTCCGCCGCTCCCGTACAAACGCCTTCAAATAAACAAAGTACCGCCCGCATCCCCGGCGTATTGTCTATAGCTTGGACTAATGGAATTTCAGTCGTCCCCGGATTGGCAAAACAAACATCCAATCCAGCGGCAACGAGAGTTTTGAGTAGGCTTTCAGCTCCGGTCATAATTAATAGTTTCGAGTTTTGTGTTTCGGGTTTCGAGTCTTTGGCTTACGAAGTAATTTGAAGAAACCGAGTTCTTTACTCATCCTCGAAACCCAAAACCTGAAACGCGAAACTCATTTCGGCGGCATTCGAAGTGCGCCATCCAGACGAATGACTTCGCCGTTGAGCATTTCGTTTTCGAAAATATGTTTTGCCAGCGCGGCGTATTCTGACGGCTGACCTAAGCGGGGCGGAAAAGGAACCGATGCGCCTAACACCTGTCGTACAGGTTCCGGCAATCCTGCCAGCAACGGCGTATCAAATAAGCCCGGCGCAATCGTTACAACGCGAATGCCAAGCTTGCACAAATCACGCGCAATCGGCAGCGTCATCCCAACAATTCCACCTTTTGAAGCTGAATATGCCGCCTGTCCAATTTGCCCGTCAAATGCCGCAATCGAAGCTGTATTAATAATCACGCCGCGCTCGCCGCCAGCATTCGGCTCCTGTTTCGCCATTTGTTCCGCAGCCAAACGAATCACGTTGAAGGTTCCGATCAAGTTCACCTGAATGACTCGCGTAAACGAAGCGAGGGCGTGTGCGCCTTCTTTGCCAACTGTTTTTTCGGCTACGCCAATGCCCGCACAATTAATGGCTCCGTGTAATGCGCCAAAAGAAGTCACGGCGAAGGTAACAGCGGCTTTGACGCTCTCTTCATCCGTCACATTGCATTCAATAAATTTTGCGCCGATTTCATTTGCCGTAGCTTCACCCGTTTCGCGTCGAAGATCTGCAACGATAACATTCGCACCGGAGACCGCAAGCAATCTTGCCGTCGCTGCGCCCAAGCCTGAACCACCGCCTGAAACTAGAAATGTTTTGTTTTGGATTTCCATAAAAATGTAGCGCAAACTTTCCAGTTTGCGTCTTTTCTCCACTTACTAATTGTCTGAAAACTTACTATTCCAACTACTCGTTTTGGCGAGAAATTAAACTGATGAAAACGCAAACTGGAAAGTTTGCACTACATTACATTTTCTACAATTTTTCAATAATCGTACACGTCGCCATGCCGTGTCCGGCGCACATCACCTGTAAGCCAAATTGCCCGTTAATTGCATCAAGTCCCGACAACATTTTCGCCATCAGAATTGATCCTGTCGCGCCGACCGGATGCCCGTGCGCGACGGCTCCACCCCACGGATTTACTTTTTCCATGTCGGGTTTTAATTCGCGTTCCCACGATAAAACGACGGTCGCAAATGCTTCGTTGATTTCGATCCAGTCAATATCCTGCAAAGATAATCCGGCTTTTTTCAAAGCGATTTGCGTAGCGGGAATCACGCCCGTCAATTGTAATTTCGGATCGCTGCCGACAACGACTCTGGCGCGGAATTTTGCACATGCTTTAAAGCCATCAGCTTCGGCAACTTCACGATTTGCAACTAAGACTGCCGCCGCTCCGTCTGAGATTTGGCTGGAGTTTGCCGCAGTCACGACACCATTGCCATCAGGACGAAAAATCGTCGGGAGCGTTGCCATCTTTTCCAAATTCAAAACAGCGCGAACGCCTTCATCGTGCGTCAATGAAAGATTATTTCCTTCGGCATCAATGCCGCTCGCCGGAGCAATTTCTTTGTGATGTCCGGCTTGAATTGCGGCATAAGCGCGGCGATGAGATTCCGCCGAAAATTCGTCTACATCTTTGCGCGTGATGCCCCATTGATCGGCGATTAATTCGGCGCTGATGCCCTGATGCACTAAATCGTAATGCTCCAGCATCGGTAAATAAATCATGTTTTTGTAATCAGGGCAGTCCGCCCCCATCACCGTGCGCGTCATATTTTCGACGCCGGAAGCAATGACATAATTCAGGTCTCCCGCCGCAATCGCCTGCGCTGCAAAATGAATTGTCTGTTGCGCAGAGCTGCAAAAACGATTGAGCACTACGCCCGGGGTTTCGATTGGAAACCCTGCCAGCAAGGCAGTCCGACGCGCAATGTTGACGCCTTGTTCATTGACTTGCGTGACACATCCGGCAAGTACGTCTTCGATTTTTGCTTTATCAATTCCGGTGCGTTTGACGAGACTTTCAAGCGCGTGCGCAAGCAATTGATCGGAACGCGTCTCACGAAAAGCGCCACGAAATTTGCCAATCGGCGTGCGAACGGCGTCAATAATTACTGGTTCTGCCATTTGAATTCTCCTTGATTTAGGAACCTGCCGCTACAGTACCTCA
>JAYVRW010000039.1:0-8450 GCA_043775925.1 Blastocatellia bacterium | reverse complement strand
TTCCGCAATCCAAAATCCGCAATCGAATAATCCTCTCGCGCCCAAACCACCCATGATTGCGCCGAAAGCGAAGCGCGTGATTTATTTGCACATGCCGGGATCGCCTTCGCAGCTTGAATTATTTGATTACAAACCAGAGCTGGAAAAATTGCATTTGAAAGACGCGCCGCCGTCATTTCTCGCAGGCAAGCGTTTCGCTTTCATCAAAGGTGTACCGAAAATTCTTGCCGGACAATTCAAATTCAAACAGCACGGAAACAGCGGGCAATGGGTTAGCGAACTGCTCCCACATTTCGCCAAAGTCGTAGACAAAACCTGCATCATTCGCACTGTGAATACTGACCAATTCAATCACGCTCCGGCGCAACTTTTTGTCCAAACAGGTTCACCGCGTTTAGGCAATCCGGCGATGGGAGCTTGGGTTACTTACGGTCTGGGCAGCGTAAATGAAAATCTTCCAGGTTTTGTCGTGTTACTTTCCGGCGGCAAAACTCCCGACGGCGGCAAATCTTTGTGGGGGTCAGGCTTTTTGCCCAGCGTGTATCAAGGTGTGCAATGCCGTACCGCAGGTGATCCGGTGTTGTATTTAAGCAATCCCGCAGGTCTTGATCGCAGCTTGCGACGGCGAACTTTAGATGCGCTCGCCAAAATGAATCAAGCTGAATACGAGCGCAGCGGCGATGCCGAAACGCTCACTCGCATCGCGCAATACGAACTCGCATACCGGATGCAAATGTCCGTGCCCGAAGTCATGGATATTTCTAAAGAACCGCAACATATTTTGAATTTGTACGGTGCAAAGCCTGGTTATGTCTCACCTGCCGAGAGCGCCGACGATCCGCGTATCACCTACAAAGGCGATGACCCGACATTTGCGAATAATTGTTTGCTGGCGCGGCGACTGATCGAAAACGGTGTACGTTTTGTGCAACTCTATGATTGGGGCTGGGATCATCACGGCTCTTCGCTGGGCGAAAGCATTGATGTCACACTGCCGATCAAAGCTCAACAAATTGATCGTGCGATTTCCGGTTTGCTGCTTGACCTCGAACAGCGCGGCTTGCTCGACGAAACCTTAGTCGTTTGGGGCGGAGAATTCGGGCGCACTCCGATGATGCAAAACAACGTGCGGACTGAATTGAAAAAAGGCTACATCGGGCGCGATCACCATACGAATGCCTACACGATGTGGCTGGCTGGCGGCGGCATCAAAGCGGGCTTAGCTTACGGGCAAACAGATGAGTTCGGATATTTTCCAACCGAGAATCCAGTGGGTATTCGTGATCTGCAAGCGACGATTCAGCATGTGCTGGGGCTTGATCCTTATCGTTTCAGCTACGCCTATCAAGGGCTGAATAATCGGTTGATTGGGCCGACGGATGAAGGCAAAGTTATCAACGCAATTTTGGTGTGAGTAAGGTAGAACATAAAAAAATATCTGACACAACTGGACTCAAAATGAAAACTATTCCATCACTCATCTTCGTCGTATTTATTTTCTCAACCACTCTGCTGGCGCAAACTGATTTGCCGAAAGATAAATCAAAGCTTCACCTGTATTTATTGATCGGGCAATCGAACATGGCAGGACGCGGCGCGATTGAAGAGCAGGATAAATTGATCGATCTGAAAATTTTCGCGTACGATAAATTCGGAAAATGGGTCACGGCGACGGAGCCTTTGCATCAGGATCGGGACACGAATTTAGGGATGGGGCCGGGCATTAACTTTGCGCGGGAGCTGCGTAAACAGGACTCGAAATTAATTATCGGATTAATTCCGTGCGCGGTTGGCGGGACTTCGATCAGCCGCTGGGTCAAAGGCGGCGACTTGTATGAGCGTGCTGTTCAGCGGACGAAAGAAGCGATGAAAAATGGGACACTGAAAGGCATCCTCTGGCATCAGGGCGAAAATGAAACGGATGATGAGGCACGCGCCAAAGCTTATGGTACTACGCTGGCACAAATGATTGCGGATTTACGCGCCGACCTGAACGCGCCTGACGTTCCCTTCATTGCCGGACAGTTGGGCGAATTTTTATATGCGCGGAAAGATGGAAAATTTTCCCTGGCTCGCATCGTGAATGATGGCATCGCAACTCTGCCAACTAAGGGCTTGCTGATTGGTGTAATCTCTTCGCAGGGGCTGGGACACAAAGGTGACGAGCTACATTTTGATGCGGTGGCGCAACGCGAAATGGGGAAGCGGTATGCGACAGAATTCAAGAAATTGCAGAAGTCACTAAAAAATAAGAAAAAATAAAGGAAAGAAAATTAGCCGCGAATTTTACGAATTAGACCAGACAGGATCATCAAGATTTTTTAGGATTGATATGAAGCAAAGACTTGAATTTCTTGAAAACCCTGATGGAAATCATGTCACTCCTGTCTAAAAAATTCTTCGTGTTAATTCGTGTAATTTGTCGCTGAAGATTCTTAGGTTCCTACTACTTAAAAATTGAATGAACATTGCCCACGCCAAAGAAATTCTCAAACATCAATTCGGCTACGATTCATTTCGGATGAATCAGGAATCGGCGATTGAGACGGTTTTACAGAAAAAAGACTGCATTGTGCTGATGCCGACCGGCGGAGGCAAATCGCTTTGTTATCAAATTCCGGCACTGATGCTGGATGGCTTAACGCTGGTCGTTTCGCCGCTGATTGCGTTGATGAAAGATCAAGTGGATGCGTTGAAAGCTAATGGTGTCGAAGCCGCATTTTTGAATTCTTCGCAATCGGGACAGCAACAGGCTGAGGTTTTCAAATCCATTCGTGAAGGTAATTTGAAACTGCTTTATGTAGCTCCTGAACGACTCTTGCAAAGCGGCGATCAGTTTATCGATTACCTCAAAGGTATCAAAGTTTCGTTATTTGCGATTGACGAAGCGCATTGTATTTCCAGTTGGGGGCACGATTTTCGCCCGGAATATATTCAGCTTGGCAAACTCAAATCTCACTTTCCTGACATTCCTTTAATTGCGCTGACGGCGACGGCGGATAAGCTGGTTCGCAAAGATATTATCGAGCGTTTGCAGGTTCAGGACGCGGCGTTGTTTGTTTCGAGTTTTAATCGTCCAAACATTTTTTATGGTGTCCAGCCAAAGAAAAATCATTACCCACAACTGTTGGATTACCTCGAAGAACGCAAAGGGGAAAGCGGAATCATTTATTGCCTGAGCCGCAAATCCGTCGAAAGCCTTGCCGCAGATTTACATGATGAAGGCTTCGCGGCGCTCCCGTATCACGCGGGACTCGACAAAGAAACACGCGACAAAAATCAGGAATTATTTTTAAAAGATGACGTGAAAATCATCGTGGCGACAATTGCATTCGGAATGGGGATTGATAAATCCAACGTGCGTTTTGTGGTGCATTGCGACCTGCCAAAAAACATCGAAAGTTATTATCAGGAAACAGGTCGCGCCGGACGCGACGGTTTGCAAAGTGAAGCATTATTATTTTTTAGCTGGGGCGATGTAGCGAAATTAGAAGATTTTGCGCGCGTTGAAGGCAATGCCGAACAGAGCGACATAATGCTGAAGAAGCTCAAGGTCATGGGCAATTTTGGTGATTTGAAATCCTGCCGCCGAAAATTTTTACTCAATTATTTTTCTGAAGAAACCATTGAAGTTTGCGGCAACTGTGACAACTGCCAGACAGAATTTGAACGCTTTGACGGAACGATCATCGCGCAAAAAGCTTTGAGCGCAGTGACCCGCACGGGGCAGAATTTTGGTTTGAGTTATCTGATAGATTTCCTGCGCGGCTCACAGGCAAAAGCTATTCGTGATGAACATAAGAACTTGAAAACCTATGGTGTTGGCTCAGATATTTCCAAGGAAAACTGGTTTGATTATTTTCGGGATTTGATGTCGCAGGGCTATTTGAAACAGACCGAAGGGCAATATCCGGTGCTTGTGCTCACTGAAAAAAGTAATGATGTTTTGCACGGAAATGTGCAGGTTGAGCTGATCAAGGTCAAGGCTAAGGTTGAGAAAAAATCATCACTGGTCAATGAAGTTGCGCATCCGTATTTACAGGATTTGCTTGATACTTTGAAGCAACTCCGCCTGTCGTTAGCGAAACGCGAGAATGTTCCTGCGTATGTAATTTTTTCGGACGCGACGTTAGTTGAACTCGCTACTTATCTGCCGTTGAACGAAAGTGAAATGCAGAAAATCTCCGGCGTTGGCGATCTAAAATTGCAAAAATACGGCGCTAAATTTTTGCAGACAATTAATAATTATTGCACGACGAATCAGCTTACTTCACGAATCAATCTAAAAGCACAGAAGCGGATACCAAAAACTCGGACGAAACGTGATGCTGATGGAAACAGTACTTACAAAATTTCTCTGGATATGTTTCTCGATGAAATGCCTGTAGCGGAAATTGCTCGGCAACGTGGCTTAACTGTGGGTACGATTGAAGGTCATTTGATTCGGTATCTTCCAACGGGCGAAATCAACCTGGAAGACCTTGTTTCCGAAGACAAAGTGGAAGCGATCAGCCATGCCATCGCTGCGCATGGCGCTGAAAAATCCATTGGCGAAATTAGAGAATTGCTTGGCGAAGATTTTAGCTATGGAGAAATTCGCGCAGTGCTGATGACAAAGTTATAAAAACTTCCATGTCAAAACAACTGCCAGTAACAAACCGATAGCAATAACAATAATTGTTCGCATTTTTCCGCTATTTGCCAGCATCGTTTGCCCCCTGATCCATTAGCTATCCGTTTATTACTGCTTGGCGGGTGGGGCAATTATTTTTTCTTTCTCGCTGATTGAATTGAATTGCTGGTAGCCGGTGAATTCAAACACGACATCCCAATTCAAACCATAAAACGCGGAGCCATCACCATCCGCATTCATCCGAATCACCGACGGAAACCATTCGCCACTCGACAATTTTGTTTGTTGATAGACCAGCTTTGGCTCAGGGCTGAGGCGCAACGGCTGACCATTTTTGTCGAGTCCGGGAATAATATTTTTGGCTTCGATACGGACGATGATTTTGTCATTCGCATCAATCCAGATCGTGCCCATTAAATTCGAGGTGAAGGCTTTGGCGATGGGTAATTTAGCTCCGAGGCGTGGCGTAAAATCCAACCCAATCATTTCGCGTCGATTCAACATTTCGGTGCGCGGATCGGTGAAATCGCAAGCCTGTAAAAAAGCTGTCGGATCAATCAATAAACCAGCATATTTGCCACGATAAGACCCCGTCACGGCGGCGGTTACATAGCTTTTGATTTCTGTGAGTTTGTCGGCTTCAGCTCTTTCTAATTCGCCGCCCGCCTGTTTGCGTTCCTGTTCAATTTCCCAATCCGCCAGCTTTTTTCCATTGTCGGCAATTTTGATTAAGACGTGCCGGCCACGAACCGGATACGCTTCATAATCCTGAAATTCTTCTTTGGTTGGATGGCCTTCTTCGTTGAGCGTGTGCTGGACTTTCCGAAGTTGATAGGTGAAGCCCAATAATTTTTGATGCAACGCGACGCCATTTTTATTGACTTCGTTGAGCAGGTCATTGATGTTGACAGCTATACCACCAACGCTTTTGTTGTTGCTCATTACGGTTGTTGCTTTCAGCACGGAATCACTAATTCCAATGGTCGAAACAGAAGGAATAATATTTTTTACTTCCTTCACTTCAGGTTCATTATCAGCGACGGAAGCCTTTGTTTGTGCGGTTGCCGTGACTACCGCTTTGGTTGGATTGGGATTCGTCAGAGTGAACGTTGTGAACGTTTCGGCAGTTGCATTCGCCTGATTGACGATGGCTTTGACCTGATATTCGCCGGACGCAAAGCTGTCAATCGGGATGCTAAAAATATACTGAATGCGTCCCATTTCATCTGGCGCAGGTAAATCCATCGCGGTTTGCGCAATGATTTTTTCGGCTTGCGAGAAAGACAAAATTAGTTGTGATTTTTCTTTTGCATTGGTGTACGCAGTGACGAAAAAGCCTACGCCTTTGGCAGCTTCGGCGGAAAGATTATTTTCAAAATCAGGGACGACGCGACCGTTCGTGGTGAGCAGTGGCTTATCAGCTTCGGGTTTAGTTGTCCCGACAGGATCAAGTCGGCGAATGAGTGCCAGGCTGCTGAGTGCAAGATTCGGATTCACTTCAGGGACGATGAGTGCGCGGCTGTTTGTACTGGTTTTGCTCGCTTCAAAATCATGCACGACAGTTTGTACCGTATATTTTCCAGGCGCGAGCGAGAAAGGTTTCGTGAAATCAAAGTTACCTTTTTTTAGACTCTCCAAACGTTCGAGCTTGCCTTGCAACGGATAATCCTGACTGACGCGAGTGACGACTTCGCCCTTTTCATTTTTCACCAGGGCCAATACTGAGAAATGTGTGCTGTATTGTTTTTTCGCTTTGTCCTGCTTGAAGGTAATTTCGGACAGCGGCACTGCCATCATTAATAAATGTTGCGATGGTGCGCCGGGAGTGAACCGCATGACTGTGAATTGATACGGAAAATCTTTTTTCGGCGCAGCTTCATTTAACGCCGCCAGCATCGGCATTTCATAGCCCATCACGGCTTTGTCGTCCACTGTCGGGATTGCAAAATAACCGCTACGCGAAGTGACTTTGACATCGGAGCGCGTCAGCTTAATCGTGATCTTGCGAAATTTTCCGTCGAGTTCCTGCGCGACAGGTGAATATGAAATCGCATAGTAAGAACCAATCTCGTCCGCAACCTGTCGAATCGGTTTGCGCAAATCATTCGTGTTGGCGATGAGCGCTCCGCCCGTGCCTTCGGCTAATTCGGCCAGCGTCCCCTGTTTGTTTTGCCGAATACTGCTTTCCACGATTTCGCTGGATTTGAACGAACCCGCCAATGCAGACATGCTCCCGCCTTCGTTGAAAGCATCATTACTGGCTTTGATCGCCAGCGCCATTTGCGTTCGGGCATTAGCGCTCTCGTTATCAATTTGCAGCCCACGCGCATCAATGGCGTAGATGCTGACGTTGGCACGATTGGCTTCGCTCAAAGCGGTGCGCAACACATCTACCAAATTCGGCGGCACCACCATTCCAGTTGAAAAATACAGTAGTGTCTTGCGCCCACCTAACATGCGTTGTTCGCGCGCGACGTGCAGGAAGGTGTAGAGCGAAGAACGTGCCTGTTGTTCCACCTGTGCGGTTTCGACTGCCAATAAAGTATTGAGTGTAATTTGTGCGATGGCTTTATCCAGTCCCGTTCCGCCACGTCCAATTCCTGTTGGCGCGATCCCACTGGGCATGGTCGGAATGGCCGGATTAGAATTTGAAATAACTGCGGCTTGCGCCTGGGCGGGAGCGCCTGAGCCGGGACCGAAATCAGCAGAATTCGCTACGATTTCCATTTGCGCCGTGATGTTTTTAGAAACTGAAGCGTACTGAACCTCTGCGCGATTCGTTGCCAGTTCGATGGCCTGACGAACTTTTTCTTTGTCTGAGGTAAATGATTGCAAAACGTAAAACCGAGTGCCTACAGTGTAGACCGCGACCAGGACATTTTGCCGCATGCCAGTGTTGATAAAATCAAGCGCGGCTTCGCGGGACAGCTTGCGGCTACTATTGTCGAGATTATCAAAAACCATTGTGACCAGATTAATCGGACGCGAAGGATCAACAGGGAAGCTGGTCGGATTGGTTTTATCTGTAGTGGTAGTGCTCGTTGTGGGTGGATCAGTTTCGATCAGACGTAATGAAACGATGGATTGTCTGACACCATCTTCGTAAACTTCAATTTCTTCAGACTTGAGATCACGAACATTGCGACCTTTTTTGTCGCGGGCAATGACATCCAATAGAACTTCTTTGGAGCCAATTTTCAGGGATTGGTCAGTGGCTTGTGATTGTGCCGACAGCGGCAGAGAAACGATGACCAGTAAAATTACAATAAAAAAATTCCGACCAAACATAAGTAACCACAAATAATAAATATTGCGTGATGCCTTGACATGAAAAAAAGTAGCACGTCAACAATTATGATGGATGTCACGAAAACTTCAAAATACGAATGCAGAAAACATTTTGCTGGCTCGCCTTCGCCATACAATTTGCGTTAGTATTCGTCTTCAACTTTTGACATCACGATTCACAAAAAAATATGACTATGAAAATTACGTTACCTGACGACCGCTATTTTGATGCTGACCCGAAGCAAAAAGAAATCGCTCTTCACCTGTACAATCTGGTGAAAGATAAACCACTGGTTTGCCCGCATGGACACGTAGACCCAGCGATGTTTGCTGATCCGAATTATTCGTTTGGCTCACCCGCAGATTTATTGTTGATTCCTGACCACTACATTTTCAGGATGTTGCATTCGCAGGGCATTTCGATGGAAAGTCTGGGCGTACCGCGTATTGATGGCGGCGCAGTTGAGCAGGATCATCGCAAAATCTGGAAAATCTTTGTGGATAATTTTCATTTGTTTCGCGGGACTCC
>JAYVRW010000038.1:0-8481 GCA_043775925.1 Blastocatellia bacterium | reverse complement strand
GTTTTGATGCCATTCAATGAAGTGTAGCGAATTAGTCCACGTGGCTTCTTGATTTTGTCCATCACCGTATCGCAGGCATCAATGCAGGCGGTACAATTCACACACTCCAATTGAATGCCGTTGCGAATATCAATTCCGGTCGGGCAAACATCTACACATTGTTCGCAGTCTACGCAATCACCGCGCAGCGCTAACTGCTCCGTGGATGAACGCTTCGGGTCAATTTTGATGAGCTTGCCGCGTGGTTCGCCGCGCTTAAAATCGTAGCCGACAACAATCGAATTGGCGTCCACTAAAGCCGATTGATAACGCCCGTAAGGACAAACTACAATGCACGCCTGCTCCCGAAACCACGCGAAGACGCCGTAAAATAAAAAGCTGAAAATCAGGATCGCAACTAAACCGACAGGATGGCTGGAGGGAGGGTCAGTGATGATTTTTTTGAGCGCATCAACTCCGATGATATAGGACAAAAACAAGTTAGCGATCAGAAATGACAACGCAAAAAAAATAATTTGTTTGATGATTTTTTTCGCAGCTTTGACGGGAGTCATCGGCGCTGCCGCCTCACGTTTGGCTTTGTGTGAATCACCATCAATGAAATACTCAATTTTACGAAAGAGCATTTCCAGGAAGATGGTTTGCGGACAAAGCCAGCCGCACCAGACTCTGCCGAAGACAGCGGTAAATAAAAAAATCGAAACCAACCAGGTGAGTACACCCAGCACTACGAGATAAAAATCCTGTGGGAAAAATACCAGCCCGAAGAAAATAAATTTCCGCTCAATGATATTAAAAAGCATGAACGGATGCCCATTCACTTTGAGGAATGGTGTCCCGAATAACACGGCGAAGAGAATCCAGCTCACGATGGTGCGAGCGTTATAAAATCTTCCATGCGGTTTTTTGGGATAAATCCAATTCCTGGCTCCGACTGACCCAACGGTAGCGACCTGATTGCGAAAGCTATCCGGCGTGTCTTTGGGTGCATTAATAATAGACATCGTGCGTGCTTAGCCTTTCTTGATGACAGATTTGACCGGCTTGGTGTGCTGATCGCTATTCTCGTGCTTTTTATCTTTACTTTCCTTTTCCTCCGCATGCTTTTCTTCCCATTTAATTTCACGAGTTGGGTCAATAACTTTGGGATTGCCCGGATGCGAATCTTTCATCGAAGCGATAAAGCTGGCGATTTGTTGCATCTGTCGCTCCGATAATTTTGCGCCGCTACCAAACGGTTGCATGCCTTTATCGGGATAGCCCGACTTGATGCTGGCCATGATTGATTTGAAATCACCCCCGTGAATCCAATATTCATCGGTCAGGTTTGGCCCGACTAATCCGCCTAAGTCATTGCGATGGCAAGTGAAGCACATATTCGCCTGTCCATTGAAAATGGTCTTGCCTGCATCTATGGAAGCCGCGTCAGTTAAGGCAGTTAATTCAGCTTTGACTGCTTGGGAGTCAGGCGGTTCCTGTGATTTTTTGAATTCAGCCACTTCGGCTTCATATTCGGCTTTGGATGATAGCCCTTCAGCGAGATGGTAGTTAATCAAATAACCGGCGGCGAAAACGATGGTGAAAATAAAGCCTACAAACATCCACAATGGCATATCGTTATCGAATTCCGTGATGCCATCTGCGTCGTGATTCTGGATCAAAACGTCTTTATCCTGTCCGGTTGAAGTATCCTTCTCAGCCATTTTTATTTCTCCTTGTCGTGTGGTTGATTTTGCTCTAGCGGAAGTTCTGCCATGTGTTGCAAATGATTTTTATCGGCGCGAAAAAACCAAATCACTGCGGTCAGAAATACGGCCTGAAAAATGAACATTGAAATTAATGGGAAAATACCGATGCCCTCAATTGTTTGTAAGACGTTTTTATACATATTTACCTTCTGCTGAACCTGGGAGCGCACGCAGCCTGCGTGCTGCTGGAGTGTGAGCGACAGCGCCCGTGGAATTTCTCAGCCGTGTGAAAGAAAGCTCGAAGACTCGCTTTCGGCACGCAAGCTGCGTGCGCTCCCAGGGATTATTTTGCTTTGATGTCCGTACCGAGGCGTTGCATATACGCGATCAGCGCGATGATTTGTGCATCGGGATCAACCTTAGCGCCACTTTGTTCCAGATTCGCTGCAATCCTGACAGCCTGCGCTTTGGCATCATCAGTAGCTTTGAATTCGTAGCCGGCGGGATATGGCACGCCCAATTTTCGCAATGTCATAATCTTGCCTTCGGTGTGGCTGTAATCGGTTTTCGTGTCATACATCCACGTATACGCAGGCATGATCGAACCCGGCGAAGTGGAGCGCGGTTCACGCATGTGCAGGTAATGCCACGAATCAGGATATTTGCCGCCGATGCGATGTAAATCCGGCCCGGTTCGTTTTGATCCCCACAAAAATGGATGGTCATACACAAATTCGCCAACCTTGGAATATTCCCCATATCGTTCCGTTTCCGAACGGAAGGGGCGGATCATTTGCGAATGGCAATTGTTGCAGCCTTCGGCGATGTACAAATCGCGGCCTTCAACTTCGAGTGGTGAGTATGGTTTGACGCTGGCGATAGTTGGAATATTAGATTTAATGACAGCCGTTGGCACAAATTCGATGACTCCGCCAATAAAAACCGCCACAAATGCGAGCACTGCAAACCGCAGCGGCCTGCCTTCTAATGCACGATGCCAGTGACCACCTTTGGTGACTGTGAAGGAATCAAGCGCTGGTGCTTCAGCTTTTTCGTTGGCTTCCAAAGCACCGGATTTGGCAGTCTGAAATAAATTCCAGGTCGCGGTCAACGCGCCAAGAAGATATAAGGTTCCACCTACGACACGCAGCGCGTACATCGGTAAAATCTGTGTCACGGTTTCCAGAAAGACGGGGTAGCGAAGTACTCCGTCAGGTGTGAATTCCTTCCACATCAGGCTTTGCGTAATGCCTGCGAAATACATCGGAATGGCATAAAACAAAATTCCTAACGTAGCGAACCAGAAATGAACGTTGGCTAATTTGCGGGAAAAAAGTTCCGTGCGATAAATGCGCGGGATGACGTAATACAAAATCGCAAACGCCAGCCCACCGTTCCAGGCTAAGGCTCCGACGTGAACGTGTGCGATGGTGTAATCCGTATAATGCGTGATGGCATTTACATTTTTCAGAGACATCATCGGACCTTCAAACGTAGACATTCCGTAAGCCGTAATTCCGACCACCATAAATTTCAGCACCGGGTCTTCACGCACCTTGTCCCACGCGCCACGTAGCGTAAACAATCCATTTATCATCCCACCCCAGGACGGAAGAATCAGCATGATCGAAAAAGCCGTGCCAAGTGATTGCGCCCAATCCGGCAATGACGTGTACAGCAAATGATGTGGGCCAGCCCAAATATACAAAAAGATCAGTGACCAGAAATGAACGATGGAAAGGCGATAGGAATACACGGGACGGTTGGCGGCTTTCGGGAGAAAATAATACATGATTCCCAAAAACGGTGTCGTCAGAAAAAAGGCGACGGCGTTATGTCCGTACCACCATTGCACCAGCGCATCCTGTACGCCTGCATACATTGAATAACTTTTCATGAAGCTGACGGGCAGCGCTAATGAATTAACGATGTGCAGCATGGCGACTGTCAAAAATGTCGCGATGAAAAACCAGATGGCAACATACATGTGCCGTTCGCGGCGTTTGAAAATCGTCCCCATCATATTGACGCCGAAGACGACCCACACCAGCGCAATCGCAATATCAATCGGCCATTCCAATTCGGCGTATTCTTTGCTGGAAGTGAAGCCGAGCGGCAAAGTTATCGCGGCTGAAACAATGATTAATTGCCAGCCCCAGAAATGAATTTTGCTGAGCGCGTCGCTGAACATTCGCGCTTTGCACAAGCGTTGCAGCGAATAATACACACCAACAAAAATGGCATTACCTGCGAAGGCGAAGATGACGGCGTTGGTGTGTAGTGGGCGCAAGCGTCCATACGATAGAACAGGGATGAAGCCTAAAAAATCAGGCCAGCGCAATTTGATAGCAATGATGAGACCTACAAGGAATCCAACGATTCCCCAGACGACCATCGCGACAGAAAAATCGCGGACAATCTTATTGTCATACGCAAATTTTTCAACGCGCAGGTTTTCACTCTGCATAAATTTTTTCCTCCTGAGGTGGTGCGGATGAATGAATTTTTGGTTGTTGTTCCTCAAAGAGCATGCGGATAGCAGGTGTGTAACGATCTTCGTACTGCCCTGTTTTGACAGCCCAAAAGAAGCAGCCTAAAAAAAATAATGCTACTAATAAACTGAATCCGATGAGAATAAATAAAATTTCCATAGCAATGCTCTCAGCCACACAAATTGCATTTTGTGTGCCAGTCGAAAATGTTGAGATTGGCTAAATGATTGATTGGTGTTTGCGGGGTTTTTCTCAGGAAGGTGCGTGAAATTTCCCTCGTTGTTACTGCTGAGTAATTTTGCGCTGGCGGATTTTCATTGCGCCCCACGCGATTGCCACAACTGACAATGAACTAATCGGCATGAGAATTGCCGTGACCAGTGGTGATAATTTCCCTGTGATGGCAAAGCTTAATCCGACAACGTTGTAAACCAGTGAAAGTGAAAAACACGCTACTAGGACACGCAACGCATACCGCGCAAAATCAATATACACAGGCAAACGGTTGAGATTTTCAGCAGCTAAAATTGCATCGCAGGCAGGAGTGAAGGCGCTGGTATCTTCGGTCAACGCGATACCGACGTTGCTTTGTTGCAGCGCGCCTGCGTCATTTAATCCATCACCGATCATGGCTACGATTTTTTTATTTTGTTGCAAGCTTTTCACAAACTGTAATTTGTCTTCGGGAGTTTGATAAAAGGCGAGATGATATTCAGGGAAAAGTGAAAGCAAATTTGCCTGCTCGCTGTCATTATCACCAGATAGCAAAAATAATTCGTAAGCAGGTCGCAGGTTTTTCAGTAATGTATCAATTCCGACACGATACGAATTATCAACACGAAAATATCCACGATAGATGTTGTCAATGGCAATGTATACGGACGAAGAGTTATTTTGTGTCTTTGTGTTTGTTTGCACAGTGATCCACGCAGCAGATCCAATCGCAACGCGATGTCTATTAATATTGCCTTCGATGCCACAATGAACAATTTCCTGAAAAGTAGCGTTGGCATCTCGCCTGCGATCAGCGAGTGAAACGTCGCTGGTCTGCTCGCGGGAGAAATTACTTGCCAAGACAACTGGTTCTTGCGTGAGGTGCACGGCGTTGCTGCGCTCGCCGTGTCGCAGGTGAGGTACCTGCGCTCCCAGGATTTGCCGACTTAACGGATGCGTCGAATGTTGCAAACACTCAATAATCATCTCGGTTTCATCATCGCTGAGAGGTTCGCCAATAAATTCAACTTTCGCATCTCCGGCGTGCGTGAGTGTCCCGGTTTTATCAAATACAATTGCATTCAGCGCAGCTAAATCCGTTACGACGCCGACGTTTTTCAAGTAAAATTTTGCTTTACCGAAAATCGCTACAGTCGTGCCTAACGTGAAAGGCGCAGCCAATGTTAATGCGCAGGGACAGGCAATAATTAATACTGCCGTGAAAACGTTGATTGCTTTGTCAACATTGGGGAGCCAGTACCACGCAGCAATGATGGCAATGGCGCTCACGGTCATCGTGAAATATTTGCCGAACGCATCTGAAACATCCAATAACGAAGAACGTTTTTCTTTGTGAAACACTTCGTTGTTCCAAAGCTGCGTTAAGTAACTGTGTGAAACTTCTTTGATGACGGTGAACCTTGCGCCCGTTCCAACTACACGTCCACCTGCATAGACAAGGTCGCCATCGTGGATGGTCACGGGAGAAGCTTCACCAGTGACAAAACTATAATCAATACAGGCCTGTGCTGATTGTAAGACACTATCGGCAGGGACAAGTTCACGATTGCGGGAAAAAAAAATATCCCCTTTTTTCAGTTTGGCAACAGGGATATAAATCTCTTTTTCATCTTTGAGCAGTGCCACCGACAATGGGAAATAAGCCGCATAATCACGATCAAACGAAAGTGCCGCAAACGTTTTTTGCTGAAAGATTTTACCGATTAGTAAGAAGAATACGAGACCTGTAAACGAATCCAAATAGCCTGTTCCCGCACCGCTGATGATGTCGTAGATGCTGCGAAAATACAGCGCACTGATTCCTAACGCGACAGGTACGTCCAGTGAAATTTTGCGTTGCCGGAGCGCGTACCACGATGAAATAAAATAATCTGATGCGCTAAACAAAAGTACCGGCGTAGCCAATACAATGCTCAACCAGCCAAAGTAAAATTTGAAGTTAGCACTTAAAATCTCTGTGCTGTCCAGATAATCAGGAAGGCTGAACAACATCACATTCCCGAAGGCAAATCCTGCCAATCCAACCTGCAAATACAATTTGTGCTGGCTATTTGTGGAGGCTTGATTTTGTGTGGCATTGGCATCAAGACGGATGTCGGGTTCGTATCCGAGTTTTGTCAGCAGGCTGACAACTTCACTGAGCTTAATTTCCTGTTCACGGAACGTCAGCGCAATTTCTTTCGTCAGAAAATTGACTTCGGAGCGCGAAATAGCTGGGTTGATTTTGAAAAGATTTTCAAGTAACCAAATACACGAAGCACAATGAATCTGCGGTAATCGTAGCGTTATTTTGGCAATAATGCCGTCGCTGAATTGTAGCAACTGTGGACGCAAATCGTCGTCGTCCAAATATGTAAAGCGTGAATGCTGCGTCTGTTTGAAGGAAGGCGTCCCGCGCTGTTCAAAGTCGTAATATCCACATAAATCGTTGTTCTGTAATAATTCGTAAACGGTTTGACATCCGGCACAACAAAAATATTTGCCTTGAAAAGGTAACGTGTTGTGGTCACATCGTTCACTGCAATGGAAGCAGGTATTAGTTACTGCTTCAGATGTGCGCGGCGACTTAGCAAAGTCAGCTTGTCTCCTCTCGGTATGACCTTGTACCTCAAGCATGAAATTTACGCTCCCGCCTTTTCAGCGCAGGTCACACAAAGATTTGCGTAGGGCAAAGCGGACAGCCGTTTGACCGGAATCTGTATCTGACAAGCCGCACAAATTCCGTATTCGCCAATGCGTAATTGTTGCAACGTTGTCTGAATTTGCTGCATTTCGGCGCGGATCGAATCATCCAGCGCCGTGAGTACTTCATCGTTTTCGCGTTGTACTGCCTGCTCGGCAAAGTCAGGGCTGAGTGGTTCATTTTTATGTTGAATTTCACGCTCAACTTTTTTTAGTCGCTCCTGAATTTCAGCGAAACGTTGTTCTAGCTGTGCCTGGATTGCCTGAAATTTTTGCATGTTTATCCTCTCATGGGTAAATTGAATGTAGTCAATTCTAAAAACTTATCTGTAGCAATAACTGTTCCGCCGCGAGGGATGGGGAAAATTGCCCAGCGCAATCACGCGGCGTATTTTAGCAGCGACACGGTTGATAAAATCCCGCACTTTACCTGAAGCCCGACAATCGCTGATAATCGCGGCGATGAAAAATACAACTCCATTTGGCGCACTCGAAATCTGGGACGCGCATACGCATTTTTTCTCTCATAATTTTTTCTTAACGCTTATCAAACAATCACCGAAGTTAAGTCAGGACGCTGAGGCCTTCGCTACCGTCGAAGCCATGACGGGCTGGGAGCTACCGCCCACGGAAGCTACGGATTTTGCAACAAAATGGATTAGCGAATTTGATCGTCACGACGTAGCGGGTGCCATGATGATGGCGAGTGTGCCCAACGACGAAGCCTCCATCGCTGCCGCCGTGCAAGCTTTTCCTGACCGCATCGTCGGCGCATTTATTCTCGACCCGACTAAACCTGAGGTTGAAGCCCGCGCCATTCGTGCGTTTGATGAACTCGGATTAAAAGTCGCTTGCCTCTTCCCCGCGATGTTTCATTTTTCGGTGGCGGAATGCGAAGGCGTCCGTGCCGTCGTCGCCGCTGCCGGCACACGTCCCGGCACGGCAGTATTTGTGCATTGTGGCGCGTTGTCGGTGGGCGCACGCAAAAAACTTGGAGTGCCCAGCCAGTTTGATTTGCGCTTTGGCAATCCGCTCGACATTTACAAAGTAGCCACCGAATTTCCCGCTACAAAATTCATCGTGCCGCATTTTGGTGCCGGGTTTTTTCGTGAAGCTTTGATGCTCGCAGATTTGTGTCCGAACGTTTGGCTTGATACTTCGAGCAGTAATAAATGGATGAACTACGCGCCAACGCCGACGGACTTGCCGACGATTTTCAAGCAGGCAATCAATGTTGTCGGTACGGAACGTTTATTATTTGGATCAGATTCTTCGTTCTTCCCACGCGGCTGGGTAAGTAAAATTTTTGAAGAGCAAGTCGCTGCGCTCGCGGAAATTGGCGTCAGTGCGGAGCAGTCGCAAGCAATTTTCGGCGGCAATTTTAA
>JAYVRW010000037.1:0-32856 GCA_043775925.1 Blastocatellia bacterium | reverse complement strand
ACGAAGCCTGTGCTTTGATGAATCAGTATTTTGATTTGTTATTGATTCATTCCGATCCTAAGTTTCAGCGGTTGGAAGCAACATTTCCGCGCCTGAATGAGATTAAATGTGAGGTCAGATATACGGGATTTGTAGCGCAGGTACAACAGGGGTCTCGCCTGCAAAAAAAATCGGCAGACGAGATGCCTGTTATACCTCGGATTCTGGTCAGCATTGGCGGAGGTCGCGTCGGTCATGAGTTAATTGAATGCGCGATTGCGGCAAGTACCTTGCTTAAATTTCCGCATCAAATGCACATCGTCACGGGGCCGCATTGTCCTGAAGAAAATTTCCTGCGCATCCAGCAAAGCATCGTTGAAATGCCTGCTATTACGCTGGAACGCTTCACACCAGATGTTCCTGCATTGCTGCAATCGGCGGATTTATCCATCAGCATGGCGGGCTATAATACCTGCATGGATATTTTGTCGGCCGGGATACGCGCCATCGTGTATCCCTTCACTGGTAATAATAATCAGGAGCAAACAATCCGTGCGATGAAGCTGAAAAAATCAGGAAGAGTGATGGTGGTTCAGGCTGATTTGCTTGCGCCTCAACACTTGGCAAAAATGATCAATCAATCTTTACAAACGCCTGTTCCAGAAATTTCACTTGATCTGAATGGCGCACCGCAGAGCGCAAAAATTTTGTCGGCATTATGAATCAATTTCAGAAAATTTTAGCCGAAGCAAAAACGAGCAATGTTTTTTTTCGTGATGATGATGTAGACGTAGAGGAAGAAAATTTACATCGCTTATTGACCATTTTTGCCAGCAGAAAAATTCCAATAATTTTGGGCGTCATTCCAAAATTGTTGACAGCAGATTGTGTGAATTTATTGTCAGTCTTTTCAGAATTCACAGAATTAGTTCAGCATGGATGGCAGCACGAAAACTACGAATTAATACAGAGAAAATGCGAATTCGGAAATAGTCGCAGCTACGAACAACAATTATCAGACATCGTCGCTGGACAAAAAATGATGAATGAAGCGTTTGGCGAAAATTGGTTTCCGGCGTTTATTCCTCCCTGGAATCGCTGCACCGAAGCGACGCATCAGGCGCTTGATGAACTCGGCTTTCGCGTCCTTTCAACTTTACGTGGCAGTCATCCGCCAGTTACAGGCTTTCAATTTCAGGAGATTTCCGTCACGCTGGATATTTTTCGCTGGCAGAATGGTGCGACGCTGAAAGCATCAGAAGAATTATTTGAAGAATTAGCGCGGCAGATGACGTCAGGCTCTTCGCTCGGAATTATGCTGCACCATAAAGTGATGAACGACGAAGCATTTTTATTCGTCGAGCAATTGCTGGATGCGCTGAAGCAATCGCCAGCCGTGAGATTTCATACGTTCAAGAGTTTGGATGCAGAAGCCCGCACGCAGTAAGGGCGCTATTACATCAGTATGACGCCCTTGCTGCGTGCGGGCTTCTACAAAATCATAATGAAAAAGCAGCAACAGGCAAATTTTAAAGAAATTATCAAACGCCATCTGATGAAGGAACGGCGCAGCATAATTCTTTCCTTTGCCTCCATGCTGATTCTGACTCTGACGGAGTTACTGTCGCCGTGGCCGCTGAAAATTATCTTTGATTACATCCTGCTAGATCGGCAACTGCCGCTTTCCTTAGCTTCGCTGACATCAATTATTTCTCAGGGCAAAGTCACTGCGATTGTCATCATTTCATTAGGAATTTTGCTAATTTCCGGCTTGCGCAGTATCTTTTCGTACTGGCAGGATTTTCTTTTTTCGCGTCTCGGCTATCAGATGGTGTACACGTTGCGCCGCGAAGTTTTTGCGCATCTGCAACAACTTTCACTCAGTTATTACAGCCGCGCCCGCACTGGCGAATTACTTACGAAAGTCACCGGAGAAACCGAAGTTTTCAAGGATGTTTTTGTTGAATCGGTGCTGACCTCTTTCTCGCAAATCTTAACAGTTTGTGGAATGTTGATAGTCATGTTCTGGCTGAATTGGCGTTTAAGTTTAGTGACGCTGATAACACTGCCAATTTTATTTTTTGCGTTGGCTTACATTTACGAAAAAATAAAAATCTCAACCCGTCAACAACGTGAACGCGAAGGGAAAATCGCAGCGCGGGTTAGCGAAGTTCTTTCTTCCGTCACACTCGTCAAAGCCTTCGGGCGCGAAAAATTTGAACAGGCACGCTTTGATGAAGAGAGCGTTTTGACCCTTGAAGAAGGTATCAAAACGGAACGGATGGCAGCCGGAGCGACGCGCACTGTAGAGTTAATCAAAGCCTTTGGATTATGGGCTACGGTGTTATTTGGCGCGCTGATGGCGCTCAAAAATCAGATCACTCCCGGCGACGTTCTGGTCTTCACGGCTTACCTCAATGATATGTATAAGCCGCTCAGAAATCTCGCAAAAATCTCGACGCGGCTTTCCAGAGCGACCGTCAGCATGCATCGCATTGCCGAGATTTTGGATACTGAACCGGAAACGTGGGACGGCGAATCTGCGGTAGTAGCTAGGCATCTGAACGGCGAAATAATTTTTGACCATGTTTCATTTGACTATGGCGATGGCAAGTCAGTTCTGAACGATATTTCTTTTAAGATTGCGCCCGGTCAGCGCGTCGCTTTGGTTGGCGCATCGGGCGCGGGCAAGTCTACGATTGCAAATTTGATTCTGCGATTTTATCACGCGAAGGCGGGGACGATTACGATTGATAGTGTAAATGTGGAGCGGTATCAGCGCGAAATGCTGCGGCGCGAAATCGGCATCGTCATTCAGGATTCGCTGTTGTTCGGCGCATCAATTCGTGAAAATATTGCGTATGGAAAACCAAACGCGACAATGCCGGAAATCGAAGCCGCCGCACGTCAAGCTTATGCGCATGACTTTATTGCCGCGTTGCCCGAAGGTTATGAAACGATTATTGGCGAACGCGGTTCGACGCTCTCCGGTGGGCAACGGCAACGCCTATGCTTAGCGCGTGCGATCATCAAACATCCTTCAATTTTGATTTTGGATGAACCGACTTCGGCGGTGGATGTGGAGTCTTCCAATTTAATTCACGCCGCTGTTGACCACTTACGCGAAGGCAAAACAACGCTGGTGATTGCGCATCATTTTTCTGATTTAGAAAGTTATGATCAAATTTTAGTGCTGCAAAATGGGAAGCTTGTTGAATCCGGCAAGCATGAGGAATTGCTGGCGCAGCAGGGCGAATATTATAAGTTGTTTTGTCAAGATAAGACGATATGAAGATTTTTTCGATTTAGCTGGAATGTCTTTCGGTCGCTTAGCGACAATTTGAATTTAGCCGTGGCGTTTTAACCCATGGAAAAGTAAGTCAGGCATTTCATTGAATATTGCATGGTTTCAGTCGTCACTATGTGACGTAAACAAAAATTCGCAAATTTACCGTGGGTTAAAACGCCACGGCTAAACTCAGACGTCGCGCTGCGACGAAGAACGCACATATTTTGTGCAAGAAAATCTAATAAGGGAATTCTTCATTAATGAATTCAGGCAGTATTTTAATCACCGGCGGCGCAGGCTTTATCGGCAGCCATCTCGTAGATCGTTTGCTCGCAACCACTGACGCCCGCGTCGTGGTCGTAGACAATTTTAGCGATTATTATTCGCCGGAAATTAAGCGCGCTAATGTTCACCAACAGCTTGAAAATCCTAACTATCAGCTCATCAAAACCGACATCCGCGACTTCGATCAACTCCGCGCAGTTGTAGCCGTGAATCGCTTCGATTGTATCATCCACCTTGCCGCCTGCACCGGGGTTCGTCCTTCGCTGGATCAAGCCAGATTTTATGAAGAGGTGAACGTCACGGGAACTTTGAATTTATTGGAGCTGGCGCGAGAATTTAAAATTGAGCGATTTATTTTTGGTTCTTCCAGTTCTGTCTACGGCGCGAATCCGAACGCTCCGTTCCGCGAAGATTTATTGCCGATGCCGATTTCGCCGTATGCCGCGACCAAAGTCGCTGGCGAAATGCTGGCATACACCTACAGCCATCTGTACCAGATCAAAACTGTTTGCCTACGCTTTTTCACGGTCTACGGCCCGCGTCAACGCCCTGATTTAGCGATTCACAAATTCGCAAAGTTGATGAGTGAAGGAAAGCCGATTCCCGTTTTTGGCGACGGCACAACGCAGCGCGATTACACTTTTGTAGACGATATTGTAAATGGAATGATTGCGGCGCTCGGCTACGATCTGACTCCATTTGAAGCGATCAATCTTGGCTGTTCAAACATGATTTCTTTGAATCGTTTGATTGAAGTAATTGAAGCCGCGCTTGGCATCAAAGCCAATATTAACAGGCTTCCAATGCATCCCGGAGATTTATTACTGACTCACGCCGACATCAGCAAAGCAGAAAAATTGTTGCAATACTCGCCGCAGACTTCGATTGAAAATGGGATTGGAAAATTCGTTGAATGGTTTCGGGCAAAGAGGTAGATTCATTATTTCCAATTTACGGCTCTGCCGCCTGCTGTGCGAAATGGCTCTGCCTTTTCGGTAGGTTGAAGAGAGTCAGGGCTATGCCCGTTATGATAATTTCAAGCGAAAAAAGGCAGTAATTGAAGCAATAATGTTGATTTTCGGGCGTAGCCCTGAAGAGTGCGAGGCTCTCGAAAAGGCGCAGCCTTTTCGCACATCAGGGCGACACAGCCGCGAAGAAAAAAAGAATTTGTATCTGATGAAGAAGAAATAAAATAACGATATGACACAAGAAACACTAATCGGAACAGTCAAAGGCCCCGGCGAAAATCCGCACGAATATACGTTGATTACCAGCGATAACAAAAGCACGCGCATTGGCGAATTTGTTTATTACATTGCGGATACGGGTGATGAAGCGGGCAAGCTCAACATCATTGGCACGATCACGGAACGGACGCTGGTGCGCAGTTTGCCGGATAGTTTTCTGGCTGACCCAAACACGCCGCCTTCGTTGATTGCGAGCTTGATTGGCTTGCCGGATTCTGAGGTGGAGCTTTACGAAATCACCGTCGAAGCCATCGGATATTTCAGCGAAGGGATGGGGGATTTTATTAATCCCAGAATTCCTCCGATGCCCGGACAGCCTGTCTTTATTGCTTCCAATGAAATGTTATCGAAGATGCTTTCGCCAAAACAAAAAGGACAAGTTGGCGGCGCACACATCGGATCGCTGCTGACACGCAAGAAAGACGAAGTGCCGATTGTGCTTTCGGTCAAGGATGTTGTCTCGACTCACCTCGCAGTTTTGGCGAGTACGGGTGCGGGAAAGAGTTATACTGCCAGCGTCTTAATTGAAGAGCTGATGATGCCGCACAATCGCGCGGCGGTGCTGATTGTTGATCCGCACGGCGAATACAAAACACTGACTGAATTGCATAATCACCCTGATTTTAAAGGCTCTGGCGGCTATGCGCCTGAAGTCAAAATCTTCACGCCTGAAAAAATAAAAGTCCGCATGTCTTCGCTGACGGAAGCCGACATCACGTATTTGTTGCCGGAAATGACTGAGAAAATGAAGTCAATTCTGTCTCCGGCTTATCGCGCCGTAGTCAATTCACATCCCAATGGAATGTGGGGCTACAAAGATTTAGAGAACGAAATCATGGCGCAAAAATACGAGGACGAAAAAGGCAAAGGCGGAGGGAACTCGAGTACGATTGATGCCCTGGAATGGCGACTGAAACGTCGCTTCGAGCAAAGCCGGACTTTTTCCGATCACGAACATATTGAATTAAGCGAGATGTTTCGCCCCGGTCAATGCACGGTATTACAGCTTTCCGACATCGAAGAAAATGAACAGCAGGTGATTGTCGGAACGTTGCTGCGCCGCATTAATAAAGCGCGGGTCTCGACGGAACGCGATTTGTCCCACGCCGGAGATGAAAGTTTTTTGCCGTATCCAGTTTTTGTTTTGTTAGAAGAAGCGCATCGCTATGCGCCCGCCGGAACGCAGGTAGTTTCGACAAATATTTTGAAAACAATTTTGTCCGAAGGTAGAAAATTCGGCGTCGGCATCGGATTGATTACGCAACGTCCCGGCAAGCTGGATCAGGATGTGCTGTCGCAATGCATGACGCAATTTATTATGCGGATTGTGAATCCGATAGATCAGCAGACGATTGCTTCGTCGGTCGAAGGCGCGGGGCGCAGATTGCTGGACGAATTGCCGGCGCTGACGAAAGGACAAGTCATTGTATCTGGTGTTGCGATCAATACTCCTGTACTGTGTCAGGTTCGCTCAAGAATTACGAAACACGGCGGAGAAACGATAGACGCTCCGGCGCGGTGGGAAAAATATTTTACCGATTCAGAGAAGAAATCCCGCGAACGCGATGAAGCAAAATTAGTGAAGCCGAGACCCAAGGATACATTTACGAAAGATGGATGGGATTTGTAAAATTAGGACTTGGGTTTTTGGTTTTTGGTCTTGGCATCGTCGTGTAAATAGTTAGTTTCTGGCGGTAGTTGGAGAGTTAATATTTGGGTCACAGCATATCTTTTGGCAATCTTGACAAAGCTCAAAGTTCAAAAGCCAAAGACCTTTTCAAATTGCAAAAATGAGTATTGAAAATAAAAATCGAATCAAAAGTTTCCGTCCACCGGCTACAAATAAACAGCCATTGGTGGCTAAACGGCCAGCTACAAGTCACGGTTCACCGACCACCGATCACCGCCCGATAAGGAGTTTTCGCCCCCCAACTAACAATCAGGGAAGACCAGCTATCAGCGACCGACCACCGACCACCGACAGCCGACCACCTTTCAGAGCAACTGCGAATTTGCAGTGCTGGAAGTTGACGCTGGAATACGATGGTACAAAATATCACGGCTGGCAGGAGCAAATTAACGCGAAGACCATTCAGGGAGAGCTAAGAAAAGCGGCAGAAGATTTATTTGGTGGACGTGTTGAGTTGGGCGGAGCGGGGCGGACAGATGCAGGCGTTCATGCTTTGCATCAAGTAGCGCACCTGAAGTTTTTGCGCAAAGGCGGCGACTCTGTGAAGCGTTCCAATTTTAAACCACAGGAAATAATTTACGGTCTGAATGACCGATTACCGGCAGATATTTGTATTATTGATGCGAGTGAAGCGCCTCCGAATTTTCATGCGCGGCACGAGGCCAATGTGCGAACCTATATCTACCAAATTTCTACGCGCAAAACAGCCTTCGACAAAAAACGTGTCTGGTGGATTAAAGACAAACTAGATGTGGCAGCGATGTCGAAATGTGCAAAATTATTAGCTGGTCGTCATGATTTCTCAGCATTTCGCAAACATGATCAATCTCGACCGGATGAGTCAACGATTGTTGCAGTTGAGGCGGCAGAAGTAATACTTGATCAGCATTTGATCATCTTTCGTATTACCGCCTCACATTTTTTATGGAACATGGTGCGACGGTTAATGGGCGCTCTGGTGGAAGTGGGCAGGCACACGTTAAGCATGGAAGATTTTGAAAAATTATTGACCAATGACTCCCGTGAAATGAACGCTTTGACGGCTCCACCTTCAGGATTATTCCTGGCTGGAATTGAATACTAAAGATCGCTTGTTAAAAAAAATGTTGACAACTAACCATAACCATCAATAATGATGGAGCGTTCTCCGCAGTCCCGCCGAGAAACCTTGATCGTCCCGATCAATTCAGCTAACCACGAATCAAACTCCGACTTGCCTGACAACAGCCGCGATGCGCGACAATCCAGAAGAGGCAAGGTTAATTTCTCTCGAAAAAGGCAATGATTATGACAAAACTATCAAAGCAGGCGGCTGGTTTTTCGCTGCTGGAATTATTAATTGTCGTCGCGATGATTGGGATTATCGCTTCGATTTCAGCGACGGCTTTCGTGGATGCAAAAACTTCAGCTGGTAAATCTTCCGCAGTCGCTCAATTGAGGTCCATGTTTAGTGCGCAAGAGAGTTACCATATTCAAAATTCGCGGTTTGCCACTGTGGCTGAATTAGCTGCCACTCAGAATGGAACATTTGGTACAGTGACAGCAGATAATAAGCTTTCAAATGGGCATTATACTTATGAGACGGTTCCTCTCACTCCCACCCCGGCATCCCTTTCCAGTACTTTCACGATGGAAGCAAACGGTTACGATAATGCGCAAACGCTTAAATTTCAGATTACTGAGCGTGGAAATATTACCCAGTTATTACCCGTGTTAAGAAATTGGTAGTCTGTTGGTTTGTTCTTTCTATCATTTAGCCCTCTCTCAAGTTTTATGTCACTTAACGAATCCGCGACCGCCGCTACGCCAGCCAGGGACAAAAATATTGCCAGGGATTCTCTGGCTTTTCTTCGCCGTGCAATTGAGAAGATGAAATCGTTGCAAGCCACTGAGCGAGTGCTTGCCAGTGTAGAAAAAGCGGTACTCAATAAAGTCCCAGAGAAATTTAATTTAATCCCGCTGACATCGGCAATTCATTTTCTCAACGAAGCGATTCGGTTGAACGATGAAGTTAAAATACGAGAAGCGAACAGTGGTGTCAGCTTTGAGCTGGAATCCATTGTCAACCATCTGGTTCAACGCGACGATCATATCCAGCCGTACAATATGCGGCGGTTTTGTGACCAATCGGATACGATCCTTGATCTCAATGCCTTTGCTGCCTTGACCAGTTTTTATCGCTCACTTCCGCACACTGAACAGAATCGTGGAAAGTATGATTTCGTGGTCACACGACTTTTTTCGACGACCATTCCAGGCTCAAATAATAAGCTTCGGACCTTGCGTACCAGCCGTGAACAAGTGGTCAAGCGCTTAACTGAAATGTGCGCGGCCTGGGGTGAAGATACCCAGAGTTGGTCATCTGATTCAGCTAAAGTCACTGAAGTCAATCGTTGTTTCGATGCGTTTATCAATGAAGGCCGCGCCATTACCAGTTTAGAGGAAATGGCGGATAGTTCATTCTTTCAACGTGTTCGTGATTTTAAGGCTAACGTTGGAGAGTTATTATACATTCCAGAAGTTACTGCCACTTCGGTTGAGACGAATATCATTATCTCGAATCGGTTTACGGTTTTAATGGAGGCCGAAGCTGAAGAAGTTCGTGAAGAGCCTGAAGCCATACAGGAAATAGCAGCAGTCTACAGTGATATTTATTCCAGTGGATCCAGCGATATTGCAAGGATTATCAGTGAATTACAACATAATTCACAGCAGCACGGAGCAGTTGTCCGCGAGCGTGTTTCGCGCTTTACCAGATTATTGCAAATCGCTGTTAAATCCGAAGAAGGTAACAAGCTCCCACCGCCACCTTTACCGGATGAAGCCTTTGTGGTTGCCGTCGGAACCGAAGACATGGCATTTATTCCAGAGCCTTCTTTTGCTACCACGCCTGCCGAAGAAGAGGAAATGAGTCCCGATTTACAGATTCTTTGCTCGAATTCAGAGCTGAAGCCGCTGGTTGAATCGTATATGAAGTCTTCGGCAGAAGTCCGAAAACTCGACATTCACAATTTTCTCTCGCCCTTACCTGAGGGATCTGACTTAGATAATGATGTTGCCTTACGCCGCGATTCTTTGGAATTAATTCTCAGTGCGGATTATCTGGTTAGAACAGAATTAGGCAAGGATTGTGAGCCGAGTGATGACATCGAAGTTCGCGTAGATCGCCTCTTTAATCAGATGGAACGATCCAGTGAAGAGGTTCGGGATTTAATCAAGGAAACTCGACAGAAGGATCAAAACGCCAACTATGAGGCACTGCTGCAAGTTTATAATCACTTGATGGGGGCACGATTGCGGATGCAATCTGCCATTGTCAGACGCACCGCCAGTGAATTATCGCAGGCTCAGGGAAGCGAGGCGACTCAAACAGTTGTCCCTACTAATTACCACGAAGTGGTAGCTGTAGAGGTTCCAACGGAATCACTTGCCTCTCGCCTGGGGGTCAACAAATGGTTGCTCGTTGGAGCTGGCATTGTCATGGTCTCGGCGCTGGCATTTAAATTTTTATACTTTGATAAAGCAGAAGTACCAAAAGATGGAGCCGCTGTTGTGCTTCTTAATCGGAGTGAATTACCCGGTAGTGAATTGATCAGGCAAGCTAAACTTAATGGTGATTTACTGCTTTGCGAGGTCAATGACAGTTGGGTGGCCCTGCCACCTGCCGCCCGCAAAGAAAAGCTCCAAATTCTCTATGATTTTGCTCAAGCCAAGGGGGCGAGCATTTTGATGGTGATTGATTCCAAGGGAGCCACTGTTGGCAGCGCCAACAAATCAGGAGCCTTTACTGAGTAAAAAAAAGTTACCTCTTTCAATTGATACTACCGCTACGGGGTTGAGGATTTTTTCTTAACCCTGTTTTCATTTGCCTCAATGATTCGACTCCTGTGACAATGTTTTGGAATGTCACTGAACACTCATCAAATCAAACAAAAAGTCCGCGAACTTGGCTTCGATAAAGTTGGAATTGTCCCTGCCCGCGCACTCTCCGAAGAGGGGAAGGAATTGCAGGAATGGCTTGCCAATAATTTTCACGGCTCCATGCATTATCTGGCACGTGAACCGGAAAAACGTTCTGATCCTCGCCTGCTTTTACCTTCTGCCAAATCCGTTATTTGTGTCGCGCTAAATTATTTTCACCCGGAAAACCAACCGGAGACGGCGAAGGTTTCACGCTATGCCTGGGGCGATGATTATCACGATGTTTTACAGGGAAAATTAAAATCTTTACGCGCCTGGATGCAGGAACAAACGCCGGAAATCGAAACAAAAATTTGTGTAGACACTGCACCGATGATGGACAAAGCGTGGGCTGTCCGCGCCGGAATTGGTTGGCTTGGCAAGCACACCAATGTGATTACGCGCGAATTCGGTTCCTGGGTATTTTTGGGTGAGATGCTGATTTCGGAAGAATTGGAATACGACAGCTACATCGAAAAAGACCATTGCGGAAAATGTACTGCGTGTCTTGATGCCTGTCCGACCCAAGCCATTATCGAACCGTATAAACTGGAGGCGACCCGCTGTATCTCGTATGGAACGATTGAACTCCGAAGCGAAGAATTACCGGAAGTGATGCGCGAAAATCTCGAAGGCTGGGTTTACGGTTGCGATATTTGTCAGGATGTTTGCCCGTGGACTCGATTTTCAAAACTGACGAATGAAGAACGATTTTCTCCACGTGCGGGGATTACAGAACTGAAGTTAGAAGAATTAGTTGAGATGTCGCAAGAGGAATTTTCGACCAGATTTCGCGGGAGCGCGATCAAACGTGCTAAGGTCGCGGGATTGCGCCGCAATGCTCAAGCTTTGGTTCAAATCACCGCAAAAGAGGTTCGTAGCGAGGGCTGAATTTCCACAGATGCTGCAATTCAATCATTTCTCTTGAAAATTCAGATAAATCGCTAATTATCTAACGCTTTAACAACTAACCTTTGTGACGTTTCGGGAGGCTTTAAACGGCTTTTCCACAGGTTTTCCACAGAAAGTCGGATTTTAGCAAAATATCGAAGATAAAAATTCTGCAATTAGCCTGTCTGACTTCCTCTTCAGCCTCCATAAAACTATTGTAAGTCGCTGTTATTATTAATTTTAAGTTTAATAGGTAATGGGAAGAATTTCTATTGAATCGCCTGTCCGAATAAATCCGCCTTCGATGACGCGAGCGAATTGTCCGCAATGCTGATACGTCGCTTTCGGGAGCCGTTTATCAATTTTCGTAAGTGCTCCACAAGGTTTGCGAGCTTCGGTAATTTCAATAATAGTTAGACCAATTTTTAGTCTGGTTCCTGCGGCAAGCGACTCAAGCGGCAAACCTTCCGTGAGCAAATTTGTACTTAATTTTTCAGGAGAAATGGCAATACCGGCGTCGCTGATTTGGTATAAGGTCTCAGCCGCAAACAAGCTGACCTGGCGCTGAGGCTTGAGACCGGCGTGATGATCGCCGTTGAGTCCGTGATCGGGAATTAGTTCCGCAGTTTCCAAGGCGGCTTTGGACTCGCCTTTGTTTGAGCCGATGAAAATGCCGAGGAGTTTGCCATTTGATGAAGTCATCGAATAGTCAAAAATCAGATTGTTACAGATAGCAGCGACGCAGTTAAATCATCCATTTCTAAATCAGGCATTTCTTCAAGGATTTGTGCGGCACTTAGTCCTGCTGCAAATAAATCAAGCACGTCAATCACACGAATACGCATACCGCGAATGCAGGGACGCCCGCCGCATTGTTCAGGATTGATCGTAATTCTATTCATTAAACTGTTCATCAAGAACACCTCACTTGATTAATATTTTGCCAAAGCTGCAATCGCCTTCAAGACATCATCACTTTGCGGCAAAATTTCATCCTCAACATCCGGCGCATAAGCGACAAAACAATCCAGCGCCGCGACACGTTTCACTGGAGCATCCAGATATTCAAACAATTCATCGGCAATGCGGGCCGCGATTTCTGCGCCGTAGCCCCACGATTGTGAATCTTCGTAAGCGACAATGACTTTGCTGGTTTTTTTGATGCTGTTTGCAATCGCTTCCCAGTCGTACGGATTCAGGCTGCGCAAATCAATGACTTCAACACTGATGCCTTGGGTAGCAGCTTCTTTAGCAGCGACTACGGAGCGATGCACCAAGGCTCCATAAGCAATGATCGTGACGTCAGTTCCTTCACAAACCGTTTTGGCTTTACCGAACGGAATTAGAAAATTTGGATCGGGGTATTGGCTCTTGTTGTAAGTCTGGCGGTAAAGATGTTTGTGCTCAAGGAACAAAACCGGATCGTCACAACGAATCGCAGTCCGCAACAATCCACTCGCATCCAATGCCGTCGAAGGCGCAATCACGCGCCATCCGGGAATGGAAGTAAACATTTGTGACCCCGTCATGCTGTGATAAATCGCTCCGCCTTTGAGGTAGCCGCCAAATGGAACGCGCACCACCATCGGACATTTCCAGGCATTATTGGAGCGCCAACGCAGCAACGGAATTTCATTGTGCATTTGCATGTACGCGGGCCAGATGTAATCGAAGAATTGAATTTCGACTACGGGTTTGAAGCCGCGTGTTGCCATTCCCATGGCGCGTCCCACAATATTGGCTTCGGCGAGTGGAGAATTGAAAACGCGATCATCACCGAATTTTCTTTGTAAGTTATGCGTGACTTTGAAGACGCCGCCTTTACCTTTGATTTCTTTCAAATATTCCGAGCGCGACAAATCTGCGACGTCTTCGCCGAAGACCAGAATACGCGGATCGCGCTTCATCTCTTCGTGCAGGCAACGATTGATCAGATCAACCATGGTAGCTTCATTGCCATGAAATTTGACCTCCGATTCAGTATCAAATTGCGCTGAAGTCGGATCAACATCCGGCGAATATACATACAGTTGCGCAGAAGCTTTTGACGGTTGCCCGACGGCTAACGCTTCATCTGCTGCGTCATTAATTTCCTGATTTACTTCAGCTTCAAGATGTTCCAATTGCGCCCGTGAAGCAATCCGATTACTAATCAAATAATGATTCAGTTTTTTGATGGGATCGCGGCGAGTATCGGCTTCAAGTTCTTCTGCGATGCGGTAATTGTGTTCGTCGTCGGAGAGCGAATGCGAATACGGGCGCACGACATGCGCGTGTACCATCGCTGGCCCGCGACGTTCGCGGCAATATTGCGCGGCACGAGTCATCGCTTCAAAGCTTGCCAGAATATCTGTGCCGTCACATTCTTCGATGTATAAATCAGGGAAGCCTGTGACTAATCTTGAAATGCTGCCACCAGCCGTTTGTACTTCCACCGGAGTCGAAATCGCGTAGCCGTTATCCTGCACCAGATACAGTACCGGCAATTTTAAATTGCAGGCAGTGTTGAGCGATTCCCAGAATTCGCCTTCGCTGGTCGTGCCGTCGCCCGATGAAACCAGCACAATTTCATCTTCGGCAAAAAGCGTAGCGCGGTCTTGAATTTCTTCGATCAACGCGTAGCGATGTCCGGCTTCGGCTGCGCCCACGGCTTGCAAAAATTGCATTCCGGTACAGGAAGAACGCGAAACCATGTGCAGGCGCGGGTCGCTCCAATGATTCGGCATTTGACGTGCGCCGGAGTTTGGATCAGTTTTCGCCGCGACCGAAGCCAGCAAATGATCAATCGGAGGAATGCCAATTTGCAGAGCCAAAGCGCGGTCACGATAGTACGGATAAATCCAATCGTAGCCAGGACGCAAGACGGCTCCGGCAGCGATTTGAATGGCTTCGTGTCCGGCTCCGCTGATTTGAAAGTAAACTACATTTTGTCGTTTGAGCTGGATTTCTTTATCATCAATCCGCCGCGAAGTGTACATCGTGCGGTAAAAATCCAGGAGCGTTGTGCGGTCTAATTGAACCCGTGTTTCAGCTTTTTTGAGATCGCTAAGTTTCGTAGTCATCGGGGGTCTCAAAGTCTCCTTAAATTGCGACTGGCAGCAAGTATTCGGTTAAGTATTAGTCTAGCTTTAACGAGGTCATTGCACAAGTTTCAGCGAGCATGAGAAACTGGAAATGCGGTTCGCAGAAATCAGTTCACGGTTCGCAGTAGGAAAAGTTCGCAGTTTTTAGTTGACAGTTCGCAGTAAGAATTCTGTGAACTGCCTTCACTGCGAACTGCGAGCTGCGAACTGATTCCTGCGAACTTTCTCGCTGCGAACTATTTATGGAAAACCCACTCAGTTTACTCAGCGCAATGATTACACCAGCGGTTTTAATTTCCGCGTGTGGCACTTTGATTATGTCTACCTCGCTTCGTCTGGCGCGGATTGTGGACAGAGTCCGCGAATTAAGCCGTGACACCGAAGAAATTTTTACGAGTGAAAAGATTGTCTTTGCAGAAGAGAGACGGCTGGAATTTGAGCGACAGCTTCTCGTGCATACGCGCCGGGGAAAAATTATTCAGAACGCGATGACAGGATTTTATGGTTCATTAGGATTGCTCGTCGCAGCGACAGTCAGTATTGGCCTGACGGCGCTCACGCATTGGGCAGCCTGGCTGCCCGCAGCGCTGGGAATCGCCGGAACCGTCCTGCTTTTTTACGGCTCAATTTTGCTGATCGTCGAAACACGACTCGCCTTGCAATCGGTCAATTCTGAAATGCAATTTACGATGCGCTTACGTGATTTGTATCGCCAGCAATCTGAGGACAATAACTTGCCTTAGAAAATCCGCCGCTCAAAATAAATCTTTTCAAAACCCCAACAAAAAGCCAGAGACTTCACCACTCACAATAATTTTATGCTTGACTTGACTGACTGCCCCCTTTTAATCTTTCGCCACTTATCTACTGCTACTCTGCTTTGCCGTTCGACGTGAGCGGGAAGTGATGAATGATGATTGGTGATGCCTCGCGGTGCGTTGAGATTCTCTGATGGAAACTCTGTGTTTCAGCCAGTGCCACTCACTGAAACCAGTAACCTCGTTCGGGCGATTTACATTAGAGTTGTTGTGGTTGTAGAATCAACAAGTTAGCTTAAACAGCGCAGATGCCTAAGATGTCAGCGAAGGCGATCTGATAATCGGAAATTCGAGCTTGAACATGGCGCTGAACGGCTGACAGCCTGTTCTACATTTTACCGTATATTTAATCTAAATCTGCTCTAGTCTTTGCTGATAGCCAGACTGCTGCTATTGATTAGGCATCACAGTAACCCGTCCCAGCCAGTAATTTGACGAAGCTAAATCAAGCCTTCCATCGCCATTAAAATCTCCGACTGCCACCGCCGATAAATCAATGTCGGAGGGTAAATCTATCCGCGAGAATTGTCCGTTGCTTTGGCGTGTGACTACGGACAGGAAGCCTGAGCCGGCATTGATCACGGCTAATTCATCTTTTCCATCGCAGTTGAAATCGCCCGCTACCAGCGAGGTTGGTTTACTGCCGACCTGAAAAGTAATCGGTGGAATAAATCCGTTGCCCTTATTATTCATCAGAATACTAATCGAGTTTTCTTCGTAATTTGCCGTCGCAAGGTCAAGATAGCCATCGCCATCAAAATCGCCGACGGCAATGGCGAACGGGCAAATTCCAACCTTGTAAGTTGCGCGTTGAAAGGTTCCGCTCCCATTATTTCTAATTACATTCACGGTGAAAGAAACCAGGTTGACTACGGCGAAATCCATTTTTCCGTCCTGGTCGAAATCGCCTGTCACTACCGACACCGGACAGCGATCCGGGTAGGAATCAATCACATTGAACGTGTTATTAAAAGTGCCATCGTTATTGCCGGAGACTACCAGCACGTTGTACGCGCCGGAATTGGTGATGACGAGATCGGCTTGATTGTCGCCATTGAAATCGCCAATCGCAATTGACGTTGGATGATCCATCTCTGGAATTCTGGGCTTCGCCACAAAGTTTCCCAATCCGGTATTCAGGAAAATAGAAACATCGCCGGAGCCGGTATTCGCTACGGCGAGGTCTGGTTTGCCATCACCGTTGAGGTCGCCGACTTTGACAAATTTGGGATTAGAACCGACCGAATAGGTGACGAGAATTCCGGGGGTACTGCTCAACGAAACAGTCATGGAATTGCTTTCATAATTTGCCGCTACGAGGTCGGCTTTGCCATCGCCGTCCAGATCACCGGACGCCAGTGAAGAAATATAATCTCCCATTCGCTGACTTGGATTGGATGTGAAAGTGCCTGTCCCGCAATTCGCAGAGCTTTGACCAATTGTGATAGTTGCTGACGCGGAATTATTTTGTAGATCGGGATCAGGTGTGCCACTGGAAATGTAAGCTGTGTTGGTGAAGATTGTACCAGATGCAACGTTATCATTGACCTTTACAGTCAGCGCAAAATTTACCGAAGCCTGATTATTGATACCCGTCGTATGACAAATGATTGTGCTTGTGACATTCGGTTTTGGCACTTCACACGCCCAACCATTTGGCGGGGTCATTGATTGGAACGTTGTATTTTCAGGGAGGGCGTTATCCATAAAAATATTTTGGGAATCGGCAGCTCCGTCGTTGGTAACTTGAATATTATAAGTAATGGTCGAACCGCCAGCAGTGGTCGCAGCAGTCGCAGCATTGGCAATTTTCAGGTCGGCGCTGCCAATGGAAGTGAAGCTTCCGGCGCGAATAAAGACATTGGAATCAAGGCTGGCATCTCCAACATCGGCGATGGCCAATTTGATGTGATTGACTTGTCCTTTTTTTACTCTGGACTGAACGGAAAGTACTACAGTTAAGCCATCCATTTCGGTGTTAATAGTCGCTGGTCCGGGATCGTCCAGATCGTTGTTGCGATAAAATTGAGAATTTTTGGCATTGGTTCCATAGGGCTTGCCACCGTTAATCGTGTTAATTGAGACGGGGATGTTGGTTCCTGGCATTATCGCGACATTGGAGCCGTTCAGAAAAAATGCAAAAACATCATTGAAAGGGGAGTTGGCGAATTCGTTATACTCTTCAGAAGAGAAGACGTACTGAAAGGTTAGTTGTTCGTAAGCGGGAACAAAGTCAAATTCAAGGATGCAGGCATCACGTGTCCCATTTGCCAAAAGGTTAAGCTCGGCATCACCGGATTGGTGCAGATTAGTCGTTGTCGTATCAGATTTATTAGGACCAATCACACTTTTGGCTGATCCTGTTCCCAGTACAATTCCACCCTCAAACCCAATGATTCCATCACCACTAGAGAAAGTTCCAGCCGCCAGCGGGCTGCCTTGATATTGAACATTTGAATAGGTGATCCCTGGTCCCAGAATTGCCAGCACCAGATCGTCAGGTGTCAAAGAAGCCAGGTGATTGACTTGCAATCCACTCGGTTGCGTCTGGGAAAATCCAACGAGATTAAAGCTAAGCTGCGAGACAATGACGCAGATAGTAATCAACAGTTTCCTTTTCGTCCAAAGACGAGAGGGTAAATTTGAGTGAGGCAAAGATCCGCTGAACATAGGTTAGACTCCTTTTTAAGTACTGAAAGGCTTTGAGAAGAATCGTAGCACGATGACGAAAACTTGCATGGCTGGCGCAATTTTCGCGGACTGAAAATATTTAAATCATGGGTGCGGACAGTGATTTGAAAACTCAAAGCACAAATTTATCTTTAATAGCTGAAATAATCATCGAGTCGTTTTGGCGGGAACTGTCAAAACTGTGAGGCGACGATGATAAAAATAACGAGTGAATTTTTGGGTATCTTCTCAAGCCACAAGCTGATGAATGTGATTAAGAAGTTGGTTACAAGCTGGCTAGACTTGCGAACAATGGCAGGCAATGATGAGCAATAAGAACATCGTTGTCCAGAAAAAAATTATGATATTTATTGAGATGATCGGTCTCAACAGCTCAGGAAGCTTTTATTTTCTTTCGTAATTCTTCGCGCTCAGGTTTGGTTTGAGGATTGGTAGAAGGAATTTTTTCCAGTTGCCGAAAGATTTTTTGCGCTTCAGTTTTGTCACCTTTTTCGATCAGGACATTGGTGAGATTTATCATGACGGATTCATCGTTCGGCTTGAGTTTGATCGCACGATTCAAAAATTCTATTTCTTTTTCAACAAAATCCGGGCGCGGCTGGATGCCGTTAATTTGCTTATACAACGCGGCAGCCTGCATCTGCGCTTCAAAATTTTCCGGTTCATTGCGAGCTTTGGTAATCAGCGCCATGATCTGAGGTGGAGGCCCTCCGGCAGGTTGTGCCGAGGCCGTTTCAGTTGCAGTCGGGGGCACATTTTTATTGATGTATTGCGTCGTGAAATAGCTGATACCAATACCCAGTACCAGAGAAATAAGTCCGACGATTAGGTTGTTTTTTTGCATGATCTGAGTGGCTAAAAATGCAGAAACACGCACGAAGTAAGTGGGTGAATTTCGCCCTTACTTCGTGCGGGCTTCTGCACTAAATATGACAAGTGGCAAACTGGAAAGTTTGCCCTACTTTACTCCCAGCGCTTCTCTCACCAACTGCGCCTGTTCGAGTCCGTGAATAATATAATTTCCAGTGGAAGGGCTGGCGCTGGCGGCGCGTCCGGCATAACGGAGCCGTTTGCGTCCGGTCAACAGGTCTTCCAACCGTGGTTGCAGGAACGTCCAGGCCCCCATGTTTTTCGGTTCTTCCTGACACCAGATGATTTCGTTCGCGTTTGGAAATTGGGCCAGCCACTCTTGCAGCGCTTGTTTGGGGAACGGATAAAATTGCTCCATTCTAAGCAGCGTTGTGACGTTAATGCCGCGTGCTTCTAATTCCGTCCGCAAGTCGTAATACACCTTGCCGCTGCACAGTACTAGACGTTTGATAATTTCAGGATTTTCTACTGCATCGGCAATGACTGATCTGAATCCGCCTTCCGTGAATTCATTGATGGAAGAGACCGCCAGCGGAGAGCGCAGCAAGCTCTTCGGCGTCATAATAATCAATGGTTTCGCCGCTTCCTGTTTCATCTGACGGCGCAGCAAATGAAAGAAATTCGCTGGATTCGATGGGTAGCAAACCTGAATATTATTTTCAGCGCAAAGCTGTAAAAAGCGTTCCAGACGGGCACTGGAATGTTCCGGGCCTTGTCCTTCGTAACCGTGCGGCAACATCATGACCAATCGTGAATGCTGCTTCCATTTATCTTCACCCGCGACAATAAATTGGTCAATATGGACTTGCGCACCATTGGCGAAATCGCCGAATTGCGCTTCCCAAATAGTCAAAGTGTTATTGGCTACTACGGAATACCCGTATTCGTAACCAAGTACGCCGGCTTCTGAGAGGGAACTGTCAAAGACTTCAAAACGGACGTTGTCCTTGGCAAAGGCTTCGAGCGGAGTCCACGAAGCTCCCGTGCGTGTATCGTAAAGAATAGCGTGGCGATGACTGAAGGTGCCGCGTCCACTGTCCTGTCCTGACAATCGAATCGAACTGCCATCCAACAGCAATGAACCAAAGGCGAGACCTTCCGCAAAGCCCCAATCAATCGGCACTTCGCCCTCGCCCATTTTGGCGCGTCGCGTCAGTTGTCCGACCATTTTCGGATTAATAGCAAAATCCGGCGGGACAATGCTCATCACTTTTGAAATTTGATTCAAAGCTTCCCGCTCAACTCCTGTTTCAAGAATCTCTGAGCCATCATCTTCGGGCAACACTGGTTTCAGCTTCGAGGGTTTTTTCTTTTTAATGACAGTGGCTTTAGCGCTGGCATGAATGTCTTCGTAGCCTTGCACACGCTTCGTAATTAATTCGTTCACATCTTCCTGCGTCAGAACTTTTTCGCGGATGAGTTTTTGCGCGTAGAGTTCGCGGACACCCGGATGATCTTTGACTTTCTGATACATCAGCGGTTGCGTGTAGCTCGGTTCGTCGCCTTCGTTGTGACCGTGACGGCGGAAGCCAATCAAATCAATGACCACGTCGCGGCGGAATTTTTGACGGAAGTCGAGCGCAATTTGCAAGACACGATACGCCGCATCAGGATCGTCGGCATTCACGTGGAAGATCGGACAGCGCGTAATTTTCGCTACGTCCGTGGAGTAAATCGAAGAGCGGCTGGATTCTGGCGTCGTCGTAAATCCGATTTGATTATTGATGACGAGATGAACTGTGCCGCCAGTGCGATAGCCTTTGAGATCGGCAAGGTTCAGCGTTTCCATGACGACGCCCTGACCAATAAAAGCGGCATCTCCGTGAATCAGAATCGGCAGGATTTTGTCGCGTGCCGTTTCTTTATCTACGGGCAAAGCGTCCTGTTTGGCGCGGACTAAGCCTTCGACGACCGGATTAACAAATTCAAGATGGCTGGGGTTGGAAGCGACCGTTACCATGACTTCACGTCCGGCAGCTTTACGCGATCCGGCAGCGCCTTGATGATATTTCACATCGCCTTCATCACCAGGAAATTTAGGATGAACAGTGCCTTCAAACGCGGTGAAAATACGTTCAGCAAAATGTCCGATATTTGCCATCACGGTTAAGCGTCCACGATGTGCCATGCCGATGACAACTTCGTCAACGCCCCGTGCGGCTGCGCCTTCAATCATTTGATCCAGCAATGGAATCGCACCGTCGCAACCTTCGATTGAGAAACGTTTTTGTCCGACGTATTTTGTATGCAGAAACCGCTCAAATTGTTCTGAAGAAATCAGCTTCCACAAAATGCGGTTACGAACATCAGCAGGAATTGCCTGCGCTTCGCTTTCAACTCTTTTCTGTAACCAGGTCTTTGCTTCCAGGTTAATCATGTGGCGATATTCATAGCCCACCGTCTCGCCGTAAAAGCGATGCAGCATGTCCAGAATCTGTCGCAACGTGGCACGTTCCGTCCCGCCCAATCCATCCGTGAAAAATTCACGATCCAAATCCCAGATCGTTAGTCCGTAGGTTCCTATTTCCAGTTCAGGATGTTCGTGAATCGGCATCAACTTCAACGGATCAATATCCGCAATGAGATGTCCGCGAATACGATAACCATTGATTAATTGATACAGGTGAACCTGTTTCTTGATTTCTTCCTGAATTCGATCACCGCCCAGCAGGAGCGGGTTCAAATCCACTGACCAGCGGAAGGGCTTAATCGTGATGCCAATGTCAGAAAAGACATCATCAAAGAAGTTGTGTTTGCCCATCAGCAGTTCGTGAATTTCGGCGAGAAAGGCACCGGATTCTGCACCCTGAATGATGCGATGATCGTAGGTACTGGTGATGGTAAAAGCGCGGCTGATGCCAAGCTGCGACAATGCTTTCGGCGTCATCGCGCTGTATTCCGGTGGATAATCAATCGCGCCAGTAGCGATAATCGCTCCCTGACCTTTCATCAATCTGGGATTGGAAGCCGTCGTTCCCAGTGTTCCCGGATTGGTCAATGAAAGCGTCGTTCCCTGAAAATCACTGACTTGCAATTTGCCGTCGCGCGCACGCTTCACGACGTTTTGATATTCATCAAGGAACTGCGAAAAATTCATTTTGTTCGCACCTTTGATATTTGGTACGAGCAGCGTCCGCGAACCGTCTTTTTTCACCAGGTCAATGGCGAGTCCGATGTTGACCTCTTCGCGTTTGACGCGGAAAGCCTTGCTGTCAATTTCTTCGTAAGCGTCATTGATTTGCGGGAATTTGCTAAGAGCTTTGACAATTGCCCAGGCGACGAGGTGCGTGTAAGAAGCTTTGCGACCTTGCGCTGCGAGATGACGATTAATCAACGTGCGATTTTCATCAAGAACTTTGAGCTGAACCTGCCGCTGCGAAGTCGCCGTCGGCATCGTCAGGCTGGCATCCATGTTCTCAACGATTTTCAAGGACGGTCCACGAATCGGTAATTTATTATCGGCAATTTCAGTTGCTGCCACAGTCGTAGCCGCCGCCGCAGTTTCGACTGTAGGCGCGACAGCCAGTGAACCGGACGCTACTGCTGTCGTTGGCGTGGTCGCACCGTTGACCGTCCCGCTATTGACGCTGATATTCAGGCCGTGATTATTGATCAGCGAAGCGAAATACGCGCCCCACTGTTGATCTACAGCTTTAGGATTTTGCTGATATTGACGGAAGAGATCGGCGACATAAGTAGAGTTCGCACCGAATTCAGTTTCAAAGATAGCGCTTAGTTCAGGAGATGACATACAACGTAAAAAAGTACCTTTCGTGGATCATTTTAAGCGAGACCGGTTAATAAACAAGTATCGTAACAACAACTGCTTGATTTTTCCAACCGTAAAGTGATTCAGATTTATTTCACTAAGATGTGCAGCTACAAGTGAGGATTGCGTCTCATGCGCACGTTCGCTGAGTAAGAATTCTTTGGGAGGCATCAACTATTAAATGCTGCACCGATCAACACGATATGGCACAATACTCCAGCCAATAATTACAATGTTCCATTTCTCAAATCTATGATTGATAAGCAATCTCTGTCTGAACGCGACATCTGCACGAAATATATTACGCCTGCCATTGAACAGGCAGGTTGGGATAAGCAGACGCAATTTCTGGAAGAAGTTTCTTTCACCGATGGCAAAATTATTGTACGCGGCAAGCTTCACGCCAGAGGCACCGCCAAACGCGCCGATTATATTTTGTATTACAAACCCAGCATTCCGATTGCGATTGTTGAGGCCAAAGATAATAAACATACCGTTCGCGCCGGATTGCAGCAGGCGCTCGAATACGCCCGCATTCTGGATATTCCGTTTGCGTTCAGCAGCAACGGCGACGGTTTTATTTTTCACGACAGCACAGCAACGGATGGCAATCTGCAAACCGAAATTAGTTTAGAAGATTTTCCATCGCCTGCGGTGCTGTGGGAAAAATACAAACGATATAAAGGCATCATAACGCCGGATATTGAGAAAATTGTCGCGCAGGATTATTACGAAGATGGCAGCGGGCGGTTGCCGCGTTATTACCAGCAAATCGCCGTCAATCGCACCGTCGAAGCCATCGCCAAAGGGCAGGATCGCATCCTGCTCGTGATGGCAACTGGCACGGGCAAAACTTATACAGCGTTTCAAATCATCTGGCGACTTTGGAAAGCAGGCGCAAAAAAAAGGATTCTGTTTTTGGCGGATCGCAGCGCCTTAATTGACCAAACGCGGCGCGGCGATTTCAAGCATTTCAAAGACAAAATGACCGTCGTGCAAAAACATCAGGTTGATAAAGCCTACGAAATTTATTTAGCGCTGTATCAGGGCTTAACGGGCAACGAAGAAGACCGCAATATTTACAAACAATTCTCACGCGACTTTTTTGATTTGATCGTGATTGATGAGTGTCATCGCGGCAGCGCCAAAGATGACAGCGCGTGGCGTGAAATTCTGGATTACTTCGATAACGCGACGCAGATTGGCTTAACCGCGACACCGAAAGAAACCAACGAAACCAGTAACATCGAATATTTTGGCAAGCCGATTTATACCTATTCGCTGAAGCAGGGAATTGACGACGGATTCCTTGCGCCGTATCGCGTGATTCGTGTCACGTTGGATATTGACGCCGAAGGTTGGCGACCGCCCAAATACTTCCGCGACAAAGACGGGCGCTTCGTCGAAGACCGGATTTATAATTGCACCGACTTTGACAAAAACATCGTGGTCGAAGAGCGCCGCAAATTAGTCGCGCAAAAGGTCACAGAATTTCTGAAAGGCACGAACCGCTTCGATAAAACAATTGCCTTCTGTTGCGACATCGAACACGCCGAAGGAATGACCAGCGAGTTGGCGAATGCGAATGCTGACTTATTCGCCGCGAATCACAAATACATTGTGCAAATCACCGGCGACAATGAAATCGGCAAACGCGAACTCGACAATTTTACCAATCCTGAAGAAACCTACCCCGTTATTGCTACGACCTCAGAGCTAATGACCACAGGCGTAGACGCGCAAACCTGCAAAGTGATTGTGCTGGATTCCAACATCAGTTCGATGACCAAATTCAAGCAAATCATCGGCAGAGGCACACGCATTAATCAGGCGTATAACAAGTTCTATTTTACGATTCTGGATTTTCGGAATGCGACGGATTTGTTCGCCGACAAGGATTTTGACGGCGATCCTTTGCGAATCAAACCTGTTTCCGAAGACACGGATTTAAGTACGCTGATTGACGAAGAAGAAGCCGACGAAACGCCGATTATTGACGAAGTCACAGGCGAAGAAATCAGCATCGCACCGCCGCAGATTCGGAATCCATTTTCGACTCTGGCATATACGCCGCGTGAAAAGATTTACGTCAACGGCGTAGACGTTTCGATTCTCGTAGCGCGTGAACTTTCGTTCGATAAAGACGGCAAACTCATCACCAAAAAGTTGACGGATTACACCAAAGAAATCGTAGTCGAACAATTCGCTACCCTCAACGAATTTCTCACCAAATGGCACGAAGCCGACCGCAAAGAATCCATCATCCGCGAACTGGAAGAACACGGCGTCCCGGTTGATGATTTAGCGAATTCGGTTGAGCAACGGCTGGATTTATTTGATTTGATTTGTCACGTCGCCTACGATCAACCGCCGCTCACCAGAAAAGAACGCGCCAACAATGTGAAGAAGCGTAATTACTTCATGAAGTACGGCGCACAGGCGCGTCAGGTGTTGGAAGCTCTGTTGGATAAATACGCCGACGAAGGCATCACGAATATTGAGAGCCTGGAAGTTTTGAACGTCAAACCTTTTACTGATTTTGGCTCTCGCATTGAAATTGTCAGAGGAATTTTTGGCGGCAGAGAAAAATATCAGGCGGCGGTGAGCGAATTAGAGCGAGCACTTTATCAGACAGCTTGAAATAGGTTTGGAAGCCAATTGAAAAACTATTTTTTATTTGGCTAAAGCCAATTAATGAATTTTACTTTGTCCACTAGCTAAAGCTAGTGGCAATTCATCTTGTTCTGTAGCTTTAGCTAGTGGCAAGTCATTTTGAATAGCTTTGATGAATTGCCTCCAGCTTTAGCTGGAGGAGACAGGAAACAAATAAATTGGCTTTAGCCAAATTTCTGAAATAAAATTATCCAAAGGCTTTAGCCAAAACTTCTCATGGCAAATTTACAAGGAATTCTTAAATCCATCCGCGACATCATGTGGCAGGATACTGGTTTGAACGGTGACGCCCAGCGCATCGAACAGCTTGGCTGGATGCTGTTTTTCAAAATCTTCAGCGATAAAGATCAGGAGCTTGAATTACTCGACGACAATTATAAATCCCCGATCCCCGAAGAACTACACTGGCAAAATTGGGCAGCCAATGACGAAGGCATGACGGGCGATGAGTTGTTGGAATTCGTAGATCGCAACCTTTTCCCAACCTTGCGCAACATCAATGTTTCCGGCAATCCGCGTGCGTTGATCGTCCGCGAAGTCTTCGGCGGCAACAACAATTACATGAAAAGCGGAATCTATATCCGCAAAGTTCTCAACAAACTTAACGAGCTTGATTTCAATATCGCCAAAGATCGCCATGCGTTCGGCGAACTGTACGAAAGCATCCTGAAAGAATTGCAGAGCGCAGGCAAAAGCGGCGAATTTTATACGCCTCGTGCCGTCACGCAATTCATCACCGACATCATCAATCCACAGAGCGGCGAACGCGTACTCGATCCGGCCTGCGGCACGGGCGGCTTTCTGACTTGCGCGGTTGAGCATTTGAAACAACAAGCCAACAACGTCGAAGCGCGTCAGGCATTACAGCAAAATGTGATTGGTTGGGAATACAAACCGCTCCCGTTTTTGTTGGCGACGACGAATTTAATTTTGCACGACATCGAAGTTCCCAACATTACCTTCCGCGATGCGCTGGAGCAACCGCTGACGAACTTTGTTGAGCGAGATCGTGTAGATGTAATCCTTCACGCTGCCATTTCTGGCGGTATCATTATCAGCAATAACGAAAAGAATTTCCCACAGAATTTTCGCTCTAAAGAAACATCCGATTTGTATTTTATTTTGATAATTCATCTTTTGAAGATGGGCGGACGCGCTGGACTTGCTTTTACCGATGCAGTGCTAACAGGTGACGGCGTAAAGCAGCGAGTCCGTGAACGACTGCTGACCGAATGCAATTTGCACACGATCATTCGCTTGCCTCGGTCTGTTTTCCAACCTTATCCAGTCGCGACAAACCTTTTATTTTTTACCAAAGGAACGCCGACTCGCGAAATCTGGTATTACGAACATCGCCTGCCCGCCGGTCAAAAAAGCTACAGCAAAACAAAAACGATTCGCGTCGAAGAATTTCAGCCGATCAAAGATTGGTGGAACAACCGCACCGAAAGCGAAATTTGCTGGAAAGTCCACATCGAAACCATCAAACAACGCGGTTAGGATTTGGACATCAAAAACCCGAACAAACAGGAGGAATCACACGAATTTACGAGCCAAGAACTTTTTGGATTACTCGAAAAGAGTTTTGCGAAAAGCAATGAATTGTTAGGCCATTTAAAAACACAGATCTAAGTTATGCCCCACATCAGAGTTTGGCTTCATTTCGTCTGGTCAACGAAAAACCGCGAGCCATATTTGACCGCGCAAATCAGACCGACAGTGTTTCAGCACATCCGCGAAAACGCCCGCGAAAAAGGCATTTTCATTGATTTCATTAACGGATACGAAGACCACGTCCATTGTTTGATTTCATTGGGAAGCGATCAAACTATCGAAAAAATTATGCAGCTCATCAAAGGCGAATCTTCGTTTTGGATCAATAAAAATAATTTGTGCAAAACTAAATTCGGTTGGCAGGATGAATATTTTGTGGTCTCTGTTAGTGAAGCTGTTATTGATAAAGTCAGAGATTACATCCGGCGACAAGAGGAACATCATCAGAAAAAATCTTTTCAGGAAGAATATGATGAATTTTTAGTTAAAGCCGGATTTCAGAAATTCAGTGATAAAGTTTAGGCTGAAGCCGAAAAGGAAAATGCTTTTTTACATTTCGGCTAAAGCCCTTTTTTGGCTTTCAGCTGTTCTCCAGCTAAAGCTGGAGGCAATTGATAAGAATACTTGAGTGCAATTGGCAGTATGAATTGCCACTAGCTTCAGCTAGTGAGTTTGGATGAATTGCCTCCAGCTTTAGCTGGAGGACAGCAATAAAAAGAGGGCAGGGCTTTAGCCCAAACTATTAAGAAGCCAATTCTGATGGCTTCAGCCAAACAAATTTAGTTTGAGAAATATGACTTGGAAAACTGTAAAACTTGGTGATTTTCTAAATGTAAGAAAAGATCGTTTCAAGCCTAATGACGAAGCAATTCAAGGGTTAAAACGAGTTGCTAAGATTGATTTTTCAGGAAATATTTATCTATCAAACAAAGACTCCAATACAGATATGATTTTGGTTAAGAAAGGGGATTTGCTCATATCTGGAATAAATGTTGAAAAAGGAGCGATTGCTGTTTACGGCGGACAGCAGGACATCGTAGCGACTATCCATTATTCGAGTTATGAATTTGACAATAAGAAAATCAATATTGATTTTCTTAAGCTATTTCTCAAAAGTCCAAAATTTCTGAGTGCAATAAAAGAACAGGTTCCAGGCGGCATTAAAACAGAAATCAAGCCGAAACACCTTTTACCATTGGAAGTAATAATCCCTGAGTTAGATGAACAAAGACACCTTGTTAAGAATTTTTCATCTTTTCATTCAAAGCAAGATTCGATTTCGACCGAGCTTTCACACCAACTTGAATTAGTCCGCCAACTTCGCCAAGCCTTTTTACGTGAAGCGATGCAAGGCCAACTCATTCCGCAAGACGAAGCAGACGAACCCGCTGAAATTCTGCTCGAAAAGATCAAAGCCGAAAAAGAAAAACTCATTGCGGAAAAGAAAATCAAAAAAGATAAACCTGCTTCTGAAATCAAACCCGAAGAAATTCCATTTGAAATTCCAAACAATTGGACTTGGTGCAAGTTGACCGAAATTATTACTTTCGGTCCAACTAACGGCTATTCTCCAAAAGCGAACTCTAATGAAAAAGGCATAAAGTGTTTGACTTTAACAGCGACAACTTCAGGACACTTCAAAAAGGAATATTATAAGTTTGTTGATATTGAGGTAAAAGAAGATTCTTTTTTATGGTTAAACTCAGAAGATATTCTTTTGCAAAGAGGCAATTCACTTGATTATGTTGGAATAGCGGCTTTATATGAAGGTGAAAATAAACAATTTATATATCCAGATTTAATGATTAAAATTAGGGCGAGTAAATTTATAAATCCCAAGTTTCTTCACAAATGTCTAGTTTCACCTTTTAATCGAGCATATTTTCAATCAAACGCATTTGGAGCACAAAAAACTATGCCGAAGATAAATCAAGGTGTGGTAGTAAATACTCTTATTCCACTTCCGCCATTAGCCGAACAAAAGCGAATTGTCGAAAAATTGGAAAAGCTGATGAGATATTGCGATGAATTGGAAGCCAACATTCGGGAAAGCAAAGGGCAAGCGGAAAGTTTATTGCAAGTCGCGCTCAAAGAAGCATTGGCAGGGTGAGCCGTTTAATGAATTGCCACTAGCTTCAGCTAGTGGAAGCCAGAATATAATCTAACAGGCTTTAGCCGAAGAGCTGAAATTCCTTGTTCCGAGTTGCTTTAGCTGAAGCACTTCGGACTTTTGATTTATTTCTCAGATATTTGGCTAAAGCCTTTTTATTCATCATTGCTCTCCACTAGCTGAAGCTAGTGGCAAGTCAGTGGCAATTCATTCTGAAGCAAGTGGCAATTCATGCTAGATGGAGCTAATGGCAATTCATTAAGCACAATTCAATGGCAACAATTTAGCAGACAGGATTCATCAGGCAGAACATATCAAACAGAATTCATCAATTGCACCACGAATATAAAATCTTTTTCCGCTGACGAATCGAAAGAATCCTCATCATTTGGTATGCTCTTCCTGATTGCGGCGAGAGCCGACATATTCTTTCCATTATGAAAATCGAACGCATTGAACTCCGTGAAATTCATCTGCCGTTAGTCGCGCCCTTTGAAACCAGCTTTGGACCAACGACGGAGCGGCAAATTATTATTGTCAAAGTTTTTAGTGAAGGCTTGATCGGCTGGGGCGAATGCACGGTGGGCGAAAATCCTTTTTATAACCACGAATCTACGGAAAGCTGTTGGGCTACGATTCGTGATTATGTGGCACCGATGATTCTTGGCAAAGAAATTAATTCGCCTGCGGAAGTGACGAATCTAACCAGCCGGATTCGTGGCAACAAAATGGCGCGTGGCGCGGTCGAAGCTGCGATCTGGGATTTAGAAGCGCGGCGGCAAAATCTCCCGCTCTGGAAATTGCTGGGTGGGACTTTAGAAGAAATTTCGTGTGGTGTTTCGATTGGCTTGCAGCCGACCGATGCTGACCTGCTCAAAAAAATCGAAACCGAAGTCGCAGCGGGCTACCAGCGCATCAAAATTAAAATCAAACCCGGACGCGATTACGAAATGACGAAAGCCGTCCGCAAAGAATTTCCTGATATAAAATTAACCGTAGACGCGAATTCGGCGTACACGCTGAGCGATGTCGAATTGCTGAAAAAACTGGATGAGTTTGATTTGCTGTTGATCGAGCAACCGCTGGCTTACGACGACATTATTGACCACGCCGAATTGCAGGCGCAGGTGAAAACTGCGATCTGTCTGGATGAATCCATCCTGAGCGTAGACGATGCGCGTAAAGCCCTAAAATTAAATGCCTGCCGCATCATCAATATCAAACTCGGACGAGTTGCTGGACACACCGAAGCCCAAAAAATCGAAGCGTATTGCTGCGCCAGAAACATCCCCGTCTGGTGCGGAGGAATGCTCGAAGCTGGCATTGGCCGCGCCCATAACATAGCGATGTCTACGCTGGCAGGATTCACTTTGCCGGGAGACGTTTCGGCGTCCAAGCGATATTGGTCAGAAGACATTATTATACCGGAAGTTGAAGTGAGTTCGCGTGGTACGATTGTTCCGCCGACAGGTGCGGGGATTGGATTTGAGGTGAATGAGAAACGGGTTGAGGCTTTGACGGTGCGGACGGAGGTAGTAACGTAAACTTATGAATATGAGCTTGCTCGAAAATTCTTTTTGGTCGGCAGACATTGCCAGTTTTTTCAACCCTGAAGCGGAAGCTGTCATCGCGCCCGGAGATTGTCTGGAAACGATGCGTGGGTTGCCTGATGGACTGGCGAAATTGATTATCACTTCTCCGCCTTACAATATCGGCAAGGAATATGAAAAGGCGACGAACCTTGATGATTATTTGAATGCGCTTAGCCCTATCGTTGATGAGCTTGTACGCGTGCTTTCGCCTGAAGGTTCGCTGTGCTGGCAGGTTGGCAATTATGTTGAGAGTGGCGAAGTCTTCCCGCTTGATATTTATTACTATCCATTTTTTAAATCGCGTGGACTGAAATTACGTAATCGAATCATCTGGCATTTTGACCACGGCTTGCACGCTTCCAAACGATTATCAGGGCGTTATGAAGTCATGCTCTGGTTTACCAAAAGTGATGAATACACCTTCAATCTTGACGATGTACGCGTTCCATCAAAGTATCCTGGCAAGACACATTTCAAAGGCGAAAAGCACGGCTTGCCGTCAGGGAATCCATTAGGTAAAAATCCTTCGGACAAATGGAAAATTGTGGAACGGGACTGGGAATCGGCGTTATGGGATATTCCCAACGTCAAAGCAAATCATCCTGAAAAAACAATTCATCCGTGTCAATTTCCGATTGAATTAGTTGAGCGTTGTGTGCTGGCTTTGACGAATGAAAATGATTGGGTATTGGATCCGTTTTCAGGTGTTGGCTCAGCTTTACTCGCAGCCTTACGACATCAGCGTCGTGCATTGGGTTGTGAGAAAGAAGAGAATTACATTCAAATTGCGCATCAACGAATTAACGATTTGTATTCTGGGAAACTTGGCTATCGTCCGTTAGGCAAACCTGTCCATCAACCGACGGGGCGCGAAAAAGTTAGTCAGATCCCGATGGAATGGCTTGGAAAATAGAGAAAATTTTTTATGAAGATTGCAGGGATTTACTCATTCAATAATGGTGAGAAAGAAGTTACACGGCGTTATCCAAAATTACTGGGTGAGGTAAAAGCTGCGATTAATGCTGTGAATGCTACTGACCACAAAAGTAAAATTAGTAAAGAAAAAACAATGCTGGGAAAGGTACTTTTCAAGCCTGCTTCAATCAACAAATCGTTCAAAGCTGAGTTTGGGGAAAGAGGTTGGAATTCGATTCGTATACCTTGTGAATATTCGCCAGCACATTACCTGAAAGATTACGCAACGCGCCCGAATCATCGCGGTGCATTCCGTGAAATGGATTTTATCAAGGAGCGTCTTGGTGTCGAAGTTCAATTCGGCAAATATGCGTTTATGGTTTACAACGTCTGCGCCAAGATGACTATTTTCCATAATCTTGGGCATATTGATTGTGGCATTGAGATTGTTCCCGTGAAAGCATTTGCGAACGAAATGTCTACAGGCGTTTCTTACTTCGAGCAATTTATTTGGGATTTAGAAAATCGCGGAGTTTCTGACATTGACATTCCTGTCATGATTATTGGCATTGATGCTTGAGTATAAATATTTGGAATGGAGTCAAGATGTACACAGTTTATCGCTTAAATGCGAACGAATTAGACAGCAAGTTTCTGAAATCTTTGAAATCTTTATTCAAAGATAAGGAAATTGAAATTGCTGTTTGCAAAACAGTGGAAAGAGAAGAAGACGAAACGGCTTATTTGTTACGTTCGCCTGCCAATCGTGACCGATTATTGAAGGCTCTTGAAAATGTTTCCCAACGCCGTGAACTCATACTCACTTGAATCATATTATTACTGAAATTTTGTAATTTTTATAAGGAGCTAACTAACCTTGCTGACACAAGACAACGATCAAATTCAACAACGTCATCTTCACTTAGAAGAAATTTCTAAACTCGGTCATGCGGCGTATCCGCATCGTTTTGACCGCACGGATACGATCTCGAAAATTGTTGAGAGCTATCATGGCTACGCGGGAAAACGTGAAGATGAAGCCGAAGCCGCGAGCGTCAATGCCGAACTCAAGGCGATTGGCGATGGCAAGATTCGCCTCGCCGGACGCATTATGACTACGCGGTTGATGGGCAAGGCTGCGTTCGTCAATCTCTCTGACGGCGGCGCGAAATTACAACTTTACGTTCGCAAAAACGACATCGGCGATGAGGCGTGGGCTTTATACAATCAGCTTGATCTGGGCGATTGGATCGGCGTCGAAGGCTATTTATTCATCACGAAAACGGGTGAATTATCGTTGCATGTTGTTAGTTTGCAATTTCTGGCAAAAGCCTTGTTGCCGATGCCGGACAAATATCACGGCATTACGGATAAGGAATTGCGCTATCGTCAACGCTACGTTGATTTGATTGCGAGCGGAGCGGTGCAGGAACGCGAAGA
>JAYVRW010000036.1:0-8491 GCA_043775925.1 Blastocatellia bacterium | reverse complement strand
GAGTAGTATTTTCGCCCTCACTGTCAGAAACCCAGATTTCATCGTTACCGGAGCGATTGGAGACGAAGGCAATTCGTTTTCCATCAGGCGCATAGCGTGGGCTGGTTTCCATTGTCGTTGAAGTTGCCAGTGCGGAAGGTGCACCAACTGCCCGCCCCTCGTTTAAGCTCAAGCGGTAGATGTCGGAATTCTCACTGTTTTGCGTCCACGCCAGTCGGTTGCCAACAGAAGAATAAGTCGGATATTGCGCATTATTCCCACTTGCCACCAACCATTCGGGAGTGCCACCTTCAAGACCAATTCTATACAATCGGCTCTTGCCGCCATACCGCGACGAGAAAATAAGTTCCTGACCATTTTTTGTCCAGGTCAGATTGCTCGCCCCTGCCCCATCAAAAGTAAGTTGTCTGAGCGCTCCGCCTTGCACAGAAACCAATTGCACTTCACCGACTACAGCACTGACTACGCGCACAAACGCAATCGTTTTTCCATCCGGCGAAAATGCGGGGCTGCAATCGCCAATGGTAGCATTCGGGGGCGTCGTCAGCCGCTGCTTTTCACCTGTTTCAGTATTCACTAAAAATAAACCAAATGGTTCAGTGGCAGATTCTTTATCGCTGATGACTAACCATTTTCCGTCGGGCGACCAATGCAGCCACGTATGAATGCCGAAACTGAACCGATTCGCCCAAACGCTGATTAATTTTCGTTCTGATCCGCCCAGCGCAGTGGTCAGAAAAATGCCATCGCCGTCTGAAGTGCTGCGATAAAAGGCCAGCGTGCGACCATCAGGCGACCAGACAGGATTCGCATTATCACCTGCATGATGAGTAATTTGAACGCGATTTCCGCCTTCCACTAACCGGACATAAATATCAGTATTGCTTTCTTTATCACCACGACAGACAAAGGCGATTTGATTCCCATCCGGTGAAAATGCCGATTGCATTTCCTGGCCCGGGTAGCTGGTCAAAGGAATAACGTTGGGCGTGAAGTCATTGATTTTAGCCGTTGACCAAAGCTTATCTTTAAATAGCCAAATCCCTGCCAGCCCGAACAGCCCAATGGCAATTAACCACAAAGGTAATGAAAGCCGCGCCCACGGATAACGATTCTTCTGCCCGGTTATCGCTTGTCCGGCGGCTGGTTCTCGCGCAGGGAGAATAATCTCGGCAGTTGGCTGAGGTTCAATCTCTGGATGCGCTGTCACCGGAGCAATAAAGCGATACCCCAGCCGCGGCAATGTTTCGATGTAATGCTGATCAACCTGCCCTTCCGCCAAAACCTTACGCAGGGCCGAAATATGAACATTGAGATTGGCTTCCTCAACTACCGTGTTAGGCCACAGCGCTTTAATCAGCGCTTCCCTCGGCATGACTTGCCCCTGATTTTTTACCAGCAATAAAAGCAGATCAAATTCTTTGGGCGGCAGCAGCACCTGTTCATCCAAACGGTAGATACGATGCTCGGTGGGAATCAACCGGAACGGGCCAAACTCATAAGTATTTTCCGCAAATTGGTTGCCAGTAGCCATAAATGACATCTTTAGAAGAACTTTACCTGTTCCTTTATCAAAAATTTACCTAACCTAAAGGATTTCATGGCGACTTCAGGCTAAAAGCTCTCTAGCTGGGAAAGTATAGAAAAAATAAGAAAAATTAAGACAGGTCAATATTAGACCAGATTGGAAGCAGTAATCAATGTCAGGTTCTGATAGTGGAAACCACCCCTGATTCAACTCGGTTATAAAAATAATTTTTTTTGAAAGAAATAGTATTCAAACCGAAATCATGACGGGTGTGCTTTTTGTTGCCAGTAATGCTGTGAGTCACGGCTCAAGGTAAGTCACAGCGCTGCCCGACTATCGTAAAAACAATTCTTGTACCGTAAGGAGACACTATATGTCCAGACCTTTATCCCAAAGAAGGTTAAGTTGCATCAGCTTACTCAGCTTGTTGCTAATTATTTGTTCCAGCTCAATTTTCGCCCAACAATTCACTGGCACTATGCGCGGAACCGTGCAGGATTCTGCCGGAGCGGTCGTTGTGGGAGCCGAAGTAGCAATTACGAATCTTGCTACCAACGAAATGCGCAATACCGTAACCGAAAACAATGGCAACTACGTCGTCCCGCAATTAAAACCGGGACTTTATAAATTGACAGTCAAAAAATCCGGTTTCAAAGCCGCTGCGGTAGACAATGTCAAAGTTGACGTACAACAGGTGCGTGAAGTGGATGTCGCGCTTGCCATCGGGGCAACTTCTGAAACCGTCTCAGTGACAGCCACAGGCGCTGCCACCATTGAAACCACGAGTTCGACCATTAGCCAGAGCATTGAAAACAAGCGCATCGTGGACTTACCACTGAACGGACGTAATCCGTTTGCGCTGGCTTCACTCAGCCCTGGCGTCCAATCTTCGTTGGGTGGCTCTTCACCTTCCATCAGCGGCGGACGCAACGCGACCAGCGAAGTAACAATTGATGGTATTACCAACGTCGGCGCTGAAAATAACGTTTCTATTCTTGACCTTGCATACACGCCTTCCGTGGATGCGGTGCAGGAATTCAGCGTTCAGACCAACGCCTTCAGCGCCGAATTCGGGCGCACCGGCGGCGGTGTCATCAACCTTGTCACCAAGAGTGGATCAAATAATTTTCATTGGACGCTCTTTGAATTTCACCGCAACAGCGCGCTGGATGCGACTAATTTCTTCACCAATCGTGCCGGACAAAAGAAAGGGAGCTTCAAACGCAACCAGTTTGGCGGTAATGTCGGCGGCGCGATTATTAAAGATAAAACTTTTTACTTCTTCAACTTTGAAGGCAACCGACAGGGTTCGGCATCCGCCTCTAACTTTACTGTACCGATTCAGGCGTGGCGTGATGGAGATTTTCGCGGCTTAAAGAATTCTTCCGGTGCGGACATTTTGATCTATGACCCGCTCACTACAGCGGCTGACGGGACGCGCACCCAGATTGCCTGCAACGGTGTCCTCAATGTCATCTGCGCCAACCGTCAGAGTGCGGTTGCCCGCAATCTGATGAAATACTGGCCCACCCCCAACACCGCGCCCAGCAATGTCAACACGCAGCAAAATAACTTTTTTGCTTCTGGCACGAACATTAATAAGAGCAATCAGATTGATTCGCGCGTAGATCACAATTTCAGTCAGAACCTGCGTTCGTTCATCAGATTTTCTCGCATGTTCAAAAATGAAAGCCTTCCTTACAATCATTACGGCAATCTCGCCACGCCGAACAATGCCGGCCCAACGCAAAACACTGCGACCAGCGTTGCGATAGACAACTCTTACACGTTCAGCCCGACCTTCGTGATGAGCTTTCGTTATGGGTTAAGCCGTCGCGTCTCAATCCGCACGCCCTTCTCAACCGGCTTTGATTTCACGCAACTCGGCTTCCCTTCATCATTGAAAACGGTAGCGGATGCGCTGGAATTTCCACGCTTTGACATCAGCGGCGTATCGTCACTCGGGCAGGAAACCTTCAACGATTTAGTGATTGCGCCAACCACGCACAGCTTTGTCGTCGGCGCAACCAAAACATTTGCGCGGCACACCTGGAAGTTCGGAGCTGATTATCGTTTTTTGATGCTCAACTTTAAGCAGTTAAGCCAACCTGCCGGACAGTACAGCTTCAACCAATCGTGGACGCAACGAGTCTTTAATTCGGGTAGCAGTACAGCAGGATTTGGCATGGCGACTTTTCTGCTTGGTGTCCCGGGCAATAGCAATAGTGCTACGGCAGGTGGTGGTACTTTAAGCCACGATCCAACACCCGCCTCATCCAGTCCATATTGGGGCTTTTACGCCGAGGATTCCTGGAAAGTTTCCCCGAAACTGACTCTGACATTAGGGTTACGTTATGAACTCGATATTCCACGCACAGAACGATTCAATCGTTATGGCGTCTTTGATCCGACGGCGGCGTCACCGCTCGTGGGCAAAGTTCCAGTCAATCCGTTCTTTAGTTCCAACGATCTCAAAGGTGTTGTGAATTTTGTTACTGCCGATAACCGTCGTCAGGTGCCAATAGATAAAAACAATTTCGGCCCGCGTTTCGGTTTTGCTTATAATATCACACCGAAAACGGTGATCCGTGGAGCCTATGGGATTTCCTATTCGCCATCAGCTTATCAGGCCGCCGGACACACCGGTTCGTCAGGTATGATCGGATTCCGTACCGCCAGTCAAATGGTGGTCAGTACAGATGGTCGCGTTCCGGTTTCCTTCCTTGACAACCCGTTTGCGAGCGGATTTAACCTGCCAACGGGTACCAGCCTGGGAGCCTCCACGCGCCTCGGTCTGAGTGTGGGCGGCGGTGATGGTGGTGTTTTTCCTGATACGCACAGCCCATATATTCAGCAATGGAATTTCAACGTCCAGCGTGAACTGCCGGGCGGACTACTGTTTGAAGCCGCGTACCTCGGTAGTAAAGGCACGCGCCTGCTCGCGGGTGAAAACGGGGTGAACCTTAACCAGTTACCTGCCTCTTTCTTAACGTTGCAATCAGGCTTTGCCAATCTTGATGCGCAGTTAAATGCGCAGGTAGCAAATCCGTTCTTCGGAATCTTTACGAATCCGACTTCGAATTTGCGCTTTGCTACGGTGCAGCGCAAACAGCTCCTGCGTCCTTTCCCGCAATATGGTGACGTTAACGCCTTCCGCGTACCATTTGGGTTTTCGATCTATCACGCTGGAACAATGAAGGTAGACAAGCGTTTCTCCAACGGCATGAGCTTCCTCGTGGCCTATACCTGGAGCAAATTGATTGACGACGTGTCAACCACAGTTGGATTTTTGGGACAAGCCAGCGCGCGTCAGAACGTCTATGACCGTGCGGCAGAACGCTCCATCAGTTCGCAGGACATTCGACATCGTATCGTCTCCAGCTTTGTCTACGACTTACCAGTAGGCAAAAACAAGCGGTTCGGTAGTAACTGGCACCCAATTGCCAACTGGGTAGCGGGCGGCTGGCAATTCAACGGCATTGTCACTTTTCAAAGTGGCTTACCGATTATTATCACTCAGGGAGCAAACAACGTTGGCATCTTTAATCCAACGCAGCGCCCCACCTGGAACGGCACTGATTCAAATCTTACCGGCACTAAAACCGATAAGCTGTTGAAATGGTTCGATACAACTGATTTCACCCTGACGCCAGCCTTCACGTTTGGCAATACAGCGCGTGTGATGCCCAACCTGCGGCAGGACGGTGATAAAAACTTCGACTTATCTTTGTTCAAGAATAACTACTTCAACGAAGGCAAATGGAATGTCCAATTCCGGGCTGAAATGTTCAATGCCTTCAATCGCGTGCGGTTCTCCGGGCCAAACAGCCAGCTTGATTCCGGGAGCTTTGGGACAGTTGGAGGTCAGGGGAATGGTCCACGCCAAATTCAATTAGCACTGAAACTGGTCTTCTAAATTTCGATCTGTAAGTTTCTTTGTAAACTTATCGGACGAACTGGTGAAGCAGATTGTCAGGAACCCAATCTGCTTCACCAGCAACTACTCAAAGGCATTCCAAATTTTCAAGGCGTATGCTCAAATAAGCCTGCTCTGATCAGAGCAATAAGTTAAAAAATATCCCGCATCAAGTTTCGTTAGAAAGGAAAATAATCACCATGTTTTGCAAGATGACTCATCGCTTGTTGTTCTTATGTGTGTTGCTGGCTGCCGCAACTTGTCTGGCGCAATCAACGCCACAGCTTGTTTATTTATGGCCGAGTGGTCATCCCACGTTGCAAGGCGCGAACGAGAAGGAAGTCACGACTCCGGCGAACCCGCAACCGGGTCAGCGCATCGCGTCCATCGTCAATGTTCATAGCCCTTCCATTGAAGTTCATCTGGCTTCATCGGAAAAAAATACTGGCACTGCGTTAATCGTAGCGCCGGGCGGCGGACATCGCCAACTCGTCTGGGGTTCGGAAGGAACTGATTTGCTGGAATGGCTGAACGGGATGGGCATAAATGTTTTCATTCTAAAATATCGTTTAGCACAAACACCGAATTATAAATACACCGTCGAAGGCGAAGCGTTGCAGGACACGCAACGCGCTATCCGCATTGTGCGCGAACGCGCGAAAGAATGGCGTGTAAATTTAAGTCGCATCGGCGTCTTAGGATTTTCTGCCGGAGGCGCACTCGCCGCGCTCGCCGATATTCGCTTTGATCGCGGCAAAGCTGACGCCGCTGATCCGATTGATCGTCAAAGCTGTCGTCCTGATTTTGTCGGACTGGTTTATCCAGGCTGGTCGCCGATGGACATCACTGCGCCAAAAGATGCTGCACCTGCTTTTTTGACCAGCGCGGGACTTGATGACGCTTTTCACGCCAAACAAACTGTCGAATTTCACGACTCACTTTTCAAGGCTGGCGTGCAAACAGATTTACATATTTACGCACACGGCGGACACGGCGGAGGCATCAAGCCGCGTGATGGAATCCCCTTTGGTTCGTGGCCAAAACGCTTTGAAGAATGGCTCGCGGATTTAGGCATGCTGAAACCCACAACTGGCACGGGCGCAAGTTTCAAGGGGCCAATCGGATTGGAACTTTACAGCTTGCGTGAACAGCTTGCGAAAGACGTTCCGTCTACGCTTGACCGGGTACGCGATTTTGGTTTTCAATATGTCGAAGTAGGAAACACCTACAAGCTCGCGCCCGAAGAATTCAGAAAACAACTTGAAGCCAGAGGCTTAAAACCCGTCAGTGGTTTGTACGATTACGCCCGTTATCGTGACGACGTGGAAGGTGTAGCCAAAGAAGCCAAAGCGCTGGGCTTGCAATACGTCGGCTGCGCGTGGATCGCCCATAAAACCGGATCATTTAACGAAGCGGATATGCGCGGCGCTATCGAAGTTTTCAATCGCGCTGGCGCAGCGCTCGCCAAACATGGTCTGAAATTTTTCTATCACACGCACGGCTACGAATTTCAGCCTTATGGCGACGGCACATTGTTTGACTTGATGATGAAAGAAACGAAGCCGGAATTTGTGCGCTACCAGATGGATATTTTCTGGATCGTACATCCGGGGCAAGACCCGGTGAAACTGCTTGAAAAATATGGAAACCGCTTTGAGTTAATGCACGTCAAAGATATGCGCAAAGGCACTCCGACCGGATTACTGACAGGCAAATCCGACATCACCAATGACGTTGCTTTCGGCACTGGCATTATGAAATGGCCTGAAATATTGAAAGCTGCGCAAAAAGCTGGCGTGAAGTGGTATTTCATCGAAGACGAATCGCCTGTTTCCGTTGAGCAAATTCCAGTGAGCATGCGATTTTTGGAGCTATTACGGTTTTAAGTCGTAAAGAACCTTTAGACAGGATGAACAGGATTTTCAGGATTAACAGAAGCCTTTTCTGGCTTTGAAAAATCTGGGTTGCTCATCCTGTCAATCTTGTAAATCCTGTCTAAAAACTCTGCGCCTCTACGGTGAGAAAATTATGAAACTACGCTTATTAATTTTACTGACAACTCTCCTCCTAACGATTAGTGCTGCATCCGCTCAATCAACCGCCATCGGCATTTTCGACAACAATAACGACGTGGGCGTAGTGAAAAATAAAGGTGGCGCTGAATTCGACGCCGCTACGAAAAACTATACCGTGAGCGGCGGCGGTGAAAATATGTGGGCCACGGCGGACGGCTTTCATTTCGTGTGGAAGCGAATGTCCGGCGATGTTTCATTTGCGGCAACTATCAAAATTCCTGGTGAAGGCGGCAATGCTCATAAAAAAGGCGTGTTGATGATTCGTCAAAGTCTTGATGCTGATTCTGCTTATGCAGACGCAGCGTTGCACGCAGACGGATTGACTTCGTTGCAATACCGCGAAGTCAAAGGTGGGCCAACGCGCGAAGTGCAATCCAACGTCAAAGGGCCGACACGCCTGCGCATTGAAAAAGAGGGTGATTACGTTTTTATGTCAATCGCCCGCGCAGGCGAACCGCTTCATTCAGCGGGCGGATCATTCAGAATTAAATTAACGGAGCCGTATTACATCGGACTCGGTGTTTGTGCACACGACAACAACGCGCTGGAAAAAGCAGTCTTTTCCGATGTCGAATTGATGAACACAAAAATCATCGAAAGCACTTTGGAAACGATGGCAATTTCTTCCAAAGATCGCAAAGTTGTTTACAGTGCAAACGAACATTTTGAAGCGCCCAATTGGTCGCGCGATGGCAAATATTTGCTTTTCAATCGTGCCGGACGAATGGTCAAAATGCCAGCAACAGGCGGCGCCATCGAAACGCTTGAGACAGGCTTTGCGATCCGCGCTAACAACGATCACGGCATCTCACCGGACGGCACTCAATTGGTCATCAGCGATCAATCGCAATTCACCGATCCAGCCAAAACTGAGCGACAATCGTTAATTTATACGTTACCGATGACGGGTGGAACTCCAAAGCTCATCACAAAACTTGCGCCGTCGTATTGGCACGGCTGGTCGCCGGACGG
>JAYVRW010000035.1:0-8492 GCA_043775925.1 Blastocatellia bacterium | reverse complement strand
CCGAAGTAATATCCTTACTTCGGGCGGGCTTCTACATTTTCACCTTCGGCGTTAGCCGCGAGTATTCACCTTAAAATTCAAATCATTCAACTCTAACTGATAGAATGTATTGAAGCCGGGATATTTCGCCGCCGCGCCTAATTCTTCTTCAATTCTGAGTAACTGATTGTATTTGGCGATGCGATCTGTGCGTGATAGTGAACCGGTTTTGATCTGTCCACAATTCGTCGCGACCGCTAAATCGGCGATGAACGGGTCTTCTGTTTCCCCTGAACGATGCGAGGAAATGGCAGTGTAGTTATTCGTTTTCGCCAGCTCAATCGCTTCCAGAGTTTCCGTCAAAGTTCCAATCTGATTTACTTTGATTAAGATTGAGTTCGCTACAATTTCTTCGATGCCGCGCTGCAAATATTTCACGTTGGTCACGAACAAATCGTCTCCAACTAATTGCACGGTGTCTCCGACTTCTTCCGTGATCTTCGCCCAGCCAGCCCAATCGTTTTCAGCTAAGCCGTCTTCGATGCTGATGATCGGATATTTTTTGCACCACTCAACCCAGTACGCCACCATCTCATCCGAACTCAATTTACGTTGATCGGATTTCTTAAAAACGTAATTCCCTTCCGAATAAAATTCCGAAGAGGCCGGATCAAGCGCAATGGCGATTTGTTCGCCGGGTCGGTAGCCCGCATTTTCGATAGCTTTAAGAATGACCTCAATCGCTTCTTCGTTTGATTTTAAACTCGGAGCGAATCCGCCTTCATCGCCAACCGCCGTCGAGTAGCCGCGTTCTTTCAGAACCCTTTTGAGGCTGTGAAAGACTTCCGCGCCCCAGCGTAGCGCCTCGGAAAAAGTCGGCGCCCCAGCCGGAACGATCATGAATTCCTGAAAATCTACGTTGTTGTCGGCGTGCGCTCCACCATTGATAATATTCATCATCGGCACTGGCAAAGTACGCGCATTGACTCCGCCGAGGTAGCGATACAGCGGAACTTCCAATTCATTCGCAGCCGCTCGCGCCGTCGCCATCGAAACGGCTAACAAAGCATTCGCGCCCAACTTCGATTTCGTCGGAGTTCCATCCAATTCGATCATGGTCAGATCAATTTCCGCCTGTGCAAAAGCGTCCATGCCAACTAAAGCGGAGTCCAAGTCCTGATTAATATTCTGAACGGCCTGAATGACACCTTTGCCAAGATAGCGGTCATCGTCTCCGTCGCGTAATTCAACCGCTTCATTTTCTCCGGTTGACGCACCGGAAGGGACTGCCGCGCGTCCACACGCGCCAGATTCCAAAAAGACCTCGGCTTCGATCGTCGGATTGCCTCGTGAATCTAAAATCTCTCTGGCCTTAACTTGCTCAATCGCACTCATTATTAATTACCTTTCTGATAAAATTATGTTTCTAATTAATTGAAACAGGTATCATACAAAACAAAGGGCAAAACGAAAAGGGAGTTGGTTAAATCTAAATATTTCCTCACTTGACGCGCCATAACAACCTGACCATAATAGTCATAAGAGAACCATCTATGAAATCACCTAATGTATCTGAATTAAAAAGTCATCTCAGTAGTTATTTAGCAGCGGTGCAACGCGGCGAAGAAATTCTCGTGCGGGATCGAAATCGTCCGATTGCGCGCATTATTCCGCTGACCAGCCCAGGTAATGACGAAGCTGAAGAAGCAGCCTTAGTTGCTGCGGGAGTTATGACCTTACCTCGTGCTGACAAATTGCCAGCCTCGTTCTTTTCAATCAAAGGAGCATCGCTCAGCGAGGCAGGGGTCGTTCGTGTCATCAGGAATGAGCGCGATGAAGACTGAACTTGCTTTTTGGGATACGAGCGCTTTAGCCCCTTTATGCTGCCTCCAGCCTGGACTCTCCAGCCGTTCGCGGATTTTATGGCGACAGTTCAAGCAACCAGTAATTTGGTGGGGAACGCAGGTGGAGGCGCTCAGCGCGCTAACTCGCTTGCGACAGGATGGCAAGCTAACACAGCGCGAACTACATAACGCCATCCGTAAATGGGAGATATTGGAACAGGTGGTACGCGAGATTAATCCGACAGAACAAGTCAGGCGACTGGCACGAACACTTCCCGATCAATACCAGTTACGAACTCTTGATGCTTTCCAATTAGCGGCGGCGCTGGCTTGGTGTCAGGAACGCCCTCGCCGTCGCCCCTTTATCTGCTTTGATGAGAAATTAGCACTGGCTGCTTCGCAGGCGGGATTTACAGTTCACCAGCTATAGCGATAACGTGTATCCTCTTCTAAAAACTGAAAAAGCAGGCTTCTACCGAAGCCTGCTTTTTATTTGTAAGTTTCGCCCGCTGGCAGCAGGCGCTCCCAGGTTACACTAACGCAATATCGAATTGTTCCTGATGAACTGCCGGGTCGCTCTTGATGGTGACGACTCCGGTGAAATGGGATTCGATGTCGGCGAAGATTTCACGTTCAGTCGAACGTAAAGCTTTGGCGACTTCAGGGTTGACGCGGAGAATGACTTCGCTCGGATTATCCTGATGCTTCGCTACGCGGCGAGTTTCGGCTAATAATTCGTAGCAAATCGTCTGCGGAGATTTCACCATTCCGCCGCCGCCGCAATATTGGCAAGGCTCACAAAGGGTGCGCTCTAATGATTGTTTGACACGCTTGCGAGTAATGGCGACTAACCCGAAATCATTAAATTCCAGTGTTTTGAACGGAGCCTTGTCGTTGCGCATGTCCTGCTCCAGAGCCTGACGGACACGCTGTTTATTGCGACGCTCTTCCATATCAATGAAATCGAGAATGATGATTCCGCCCAAATCGCGCAGGCGAATTTGTCGCGCAATTTCCTTCGCGGCTTCAAGATTGGTTTTAACGATAGTGTCTTCCAAACGGTTGGAGCGTCCGACGAATTTTCCAGTATTCACGTCAATCGCTACCAACGCTTCGGTTTGATTGATGACGATGTACCCGCCGGATTTCAACCAGACACGCGGCTTGACAGCTTTGTCAACTTCAGCCTGCACACCGTATTCTTCAAGGATTGGAGTGTCTTTGGTGTAAAGCTTGATGCGATGAATCAGTTTCGGAGCAAAGCGATGCACGAAGTCTACAATGCGTTCGTATTCAAGTTCATTGTCAACGCGAATGGCGGTGAAATCAGTCGAAAGCTGATCGCGTAAAATTCTTTGTACAAGGTCTAAATCACGGTGGACAACCGTTGGAGCTTTCGTCTTATCGGCGCGTTTGCGCATGTCCGTCCAGGTGCGCCCAAGGTATTGCACGTCATCGCGTAACTCCTCATTGGTGCGTCCGGCAGCAGCGGTACGAACAATAAACCCACCGGGAATATTGGCTTCGATGCGCAATTGGTTCAAGACAATTTTTAAGCGGCGACGCTCTTCATCATTGGCAATTTTGCGCGAGACGCCGATATGCTCGACCGTCGGCATGTAAACGACATAGCGTCCCGGCAGAACAACGTGAGAGGTGATGCGTGCGCCTTTTTGCCCGATTGGTTCCTTGGCAATCTGCACGATGACTTCCTGACCTTCACGGAGCATATCTGAAATGATCGGACGTGATGGACGCAAGGAGCCAGTGCCTCCGCGCGAACCAAGAAATGTATCTTTTGGCTCTTCTTTTTCAATTGGCTCTGGTTCGTCAGATTTTTCTTCGGGTTCCTCTTGAGTCGAGCCTCCTTCCTCGCCTGAAGGACGACGACGACGACCTCGGCCTCCGCGACGAGTGGCAAATTCAGCGGCAGCAGAATTATCGCGTAAATCGGCGCTGGCATCTTCAAGCGGCGCTGGAACTTCAGCAGCAGAGGCAGAAGATTCAAGGGCTTCATCATCGCTAACTTTTTCAAAATCTGAAGCAGTTACGACATCGGCGGCTAAAGAGCCAACCAAAACTTCAGGCGTGGGCGCGACTTGCAGTTTCTTAGTGATCGCTTTTTCAGCGCGAGGGGCGCGACGGCTCGGCTTGATCGGGAGGTCATCGTCAGCGATTCGCTCCATTGGTTCGCCGGAATTTTCGAGCAGGGTCGGATCGAAATTTGAACCAGAAGATTTTTTCTCCGATCGAGTTTCGACTTCCGGCTCATTTTCAGCAGGAACTTCTGCCACAACTTCCGCAGGTGCTTCGGCGACTTCAACCACTTCAGGTTTAGCGCCGCGTTTAGCGCCACCGCGAGGAGAACGACGACGACGACCACGCCCTGAAAACTCTTCTTCTTCAACTTCTGCAACGACGGGAGAGGCTTCCGCAGGTTCCGGCTCAGTCACTGCCTCTTCGACTTCTTCAACTTTTTCGACCTCCTTGATTTTTTCGGGAGGCGGAACAAACCGGAGCCGTTTTGAGCGACGTTGATCGAAACTGTCTCGCGGCTGTTCGACAACGATATTGTTCGGTTCGTCGTCATCCGCATGTTCAATCACTGGCTCTTCGCTGATTTCTGCGATATGCAGCAAAGCTTCAAACGTGGCTTCTTCATCCTGATCAATTTCTACTGAATCCTGCTCATTGATTTTTTGAGCTGCCGCGCCAGTGGGAACTCTTGGCGTTCGCGGACGTTCCTGGCGCTCTGGTTTTTGAGTTTTTCCCAAAGTGATCGGCGGGCGGGAGTCTTTCTCTTTTTCCTTCTCTTTACGATCATCAAAGGCGCCTTCAAATTCTTCATCATCAATGAAGTCAGAAACATAAAGAAAGGCGTCGCGTTCCAAACCAATATCCACGAAGGCAGATTGCATCCCCGGCAAGACTTTCATGACTTTGCCTTTGTAGATATTTCCGACAATGCCCTGATTTTCATCGCCACGTTCGACATAAAATTCAGTGACGACATCATCTTCGATAATGGCAATTTTCTTTTCTCGTCCATTAAGACTAACTACTAATTCTTTACTCATAATTCTCCTGAGCGACAAGTGTCGCTCGCAAGCTACAAACTGAAAAAGCCTGCGGAGCAGTAGAATAAGCAACACAAATCAGCGCGAAAAGCGCACGCAGTGCTTATTCCTGCCAACCACAGGCTTACAGTTTTAAATAATTTTTGTTTTAGCGTTTTAGAGAAAGTCAGGAAAATACTACTGTTAGAATCTGATGGAGCAACTACAAAGAAGTGAGCTTCTACATCAAAACTATTAAAGTCCCCGACGATACCTGAACGCTGAAGAAGGAGAGTCGAGTGGCGGACGCTGCTAATTTGAGCAGCGCCCGCAGACGACTTCGGAACGGCGTACATTAAATGAACCTGTTCTGGTTCAAGCACAACTTATTTGCACTTGGGCGTTAGTGATGCTTGAAGAGAGCGAGCCGTAATTATGGAACTACAGCTCACAAGGACGTCAATTGACGTCGAAGTGTTTGTTCACAACTTATTCGATAGTCCTAATTCACAAATCGTCGTAGCCCCACACTTAGACAAAGCCCAAGCGCAAATAACGATCCGAGAATTGACGATCCACCATGGCTCATCAGCGGCAACGGGATTCCGATGATCGGCAAAAAACCAAGCACCATCCCAACATTGATTGCAATATGATAGAGAAGCAATGCAACGATTCCTGCGACCAGCAAAGTTCCTTCACGGTCACGCGCTTGTTGCGCAGTCTGAATCAAACGCCAGATGATTATCAAATAAGCTGATAAGGCGAGAATGCACCCGACAAAGCCGGTTTCCTCACCGCTAATTGCGAAAATAAAATCAGAATGAACTTCGGGAACAAATCCCAATGGCCCCTGAGTGCCACTGCCAATTCCTTTTCCGTAAGAACCTCCCGAACCGACAGCAATACTGGATTGCTCGTACTGATAACGATATTTCTTATTCGCTAATTCGGGCCACCAAGCGGCTTTAATGCGTTCACATTTGTAGCTGGTACAAGCTTTAATTGAAGGTATCGACAGGTAAAACGCCAGCGAGACAACAGCCAGACCACCCAAAATCCAACGCCACTGCAAACCACTAAGAAACAACAAGGCAGCGAAAAAAGAGCCGTAACTGAGCGTACTTCCAGTGTCGTTCTCTAAATAAACCAACACTGTCGGTACTAACCAGATGGCGCCCGCTATCACCATCGGCTTCAACTTCAACGGGCGCTCTCGAACGTCTGCCAGGTAGCGAACTACCATCAGCAGGGTGAAAATTTTAGCCAGCTCTGAAGGCTGACCTCCAATTGAACCAATCTGAATCCAGTTTTGATTGCCATTGATATTTTTACCAATGCCCGGAATCAGAACCAGCACCAAGAGGAACAAACCGAAACCGTAAAGGTAAGGAGCAAGACTAAAAATTCGATTGTAATCAATCTTCGTCACCACGAACATGATGACCAGCCCAATGCCGATGGCAACCACTTGCTTTTGCCATAAGCCCGGCAACTTTGGTTGCGCACTGCGAATTTCCACGACACCAAAAATCATCAACCCTATAATTAATAGGAATGACAGCCAATCAAAATCTCTAAAAAACCTCGGGTTCGGTGCAAACATAAACTTCAGTGAGGGCGCCTCGGATCATACGCTATTTTCTCAATTATCACAGCATAATCCTGTCATCATGACCATTCATCCCTTTAACGCGATTCCTGTAAAGCGGCCTGCGCTTCAGCCTGTGGAGGTGGATTCAAGCCACCTCGCTGATAAAAATGCTCATAAATCGCCTGCGCCCGCGGCGCCGATTGCTTCCCGCCAAAGCCGGCATTTTCAGTTAAGACGACAGAACAAATTTGCGCTTTGTCGCGGGGAGCAAAACTGATAAACCAGGCGTGATCTTTGTTTTTGACACCGGCTCGCTTGTTGGAAGCAACCTGCGCAGTTCCTGTCTTGCCACACACATCAAAGCCAGGAATTCTCGCCGCACCTCCGGTTCCGCCTCCCAGATTAACCGCGCCGTACATGCCACGTTTCACGATGTCATGGATTTCAGGCGACATGGGAATCGTAAAATAATTCGGGTCACTCCATTTTATTTCAGGATGAAATTTATCATCACGGTCAGTTCCGGCAGTTGTCTTCATCAAAAAATGTGGCGTGTGCATGTGTCCGCCATTGGCCAGACCGCCGACGTAGCGCATCAATTGTGTAGGGGTAGATTTATTTTCTCCCTGCCCAAAAGCCGATGCTGCCATGTCGTACGATGTCCACTCTTCTCCTTCTTTCAGAGTCGCATTGAGTTTAAACTGAAGTTTCTTTTTTTCTTCAGGCGTGGTAGCGGCATCAATTTCTTTCTGAATCGCTTTGGCTTTTCTCTCCCTGAGCATTTTTTTAGTTTTGAGAACTGGTTGGTATCCATCACTTTCCTGCGGTAAGTCTATTCCAGTTTTATGACCAAACTTAAAAATCTCAACCCACTTGGCGAACAGCGGCTCTCCCATTTTGATTCCTAACCGATAAAAATAACCGTCGGCAGAAACCGTGATCGCCCGGACAATATCCGGCATTCCTTCGTGCGACATCGAATGCATCACACGATCTCCAAGCAAAATGTCACCGTCTTGAACACGTGAATCGGCGGGTGTAATAACTTTTTCATTAAGCGCGGCCACGGTGGTCATCAGTTTCCACGTCGAACCTGGGACAAAACCTCCCATCACCATGCGATTGAAGAGGGGACGATCCTCATCTTGCCAATACTCGGAAATTGTTTCCTTGCCTTCAGGAGTTTTTGAGAGTTGTGAAAAAATATTAGGATCGTAGGTTGGACGACTGACAAAAACCAGGATTTCTCCATTATTGGGATCCATGGCTCCAATCGCACCACGTCCCGAACCCATCTGATCCCCCTGTCTTTCAGCTATTTTCTGGAGGTCTAAGTCCAGCGAAATATAAACATCCCGACCCGGAATCGGTTCAGCCTGATCAACCGTTGCCTGAATAACTCCATTACTATAGACTGACACTCGACGATACCCATCGCGTCCCGTCAGGATTTCATTATAGTAATCCTCAAGTCCGGCCTTCCCGACGATTGTTCCATAATCAAATCCTTTTTCAGCGCTGTATTTCCCACCAGGCGCAAGCAGTTGCGCTTTGCTGACTTCACCCACGTAACCCAACGCATGAGCAGCCAGACTTCCGTTCGGGTAGTATCGCTGAGGCGCTTTTTCAGCGCGCAGCTCAGGATAATCATATTTGTGTGACTCAATCCAGGCGACTTCATTAGGAGAGGCTTCTTCTTTTATGACAATGGATTGCCAACGCGGTTTTGATTTGGCGTCTTCTAATCGCCTTGTCAGCCAGTCACGATCAATATTGAGATTTTTGACTAAGAGGTCAATGACTTCAGGAAACTGCTCAGGTCTGATCTCCCTATTGCCAAGCTTCCGTTCAAGAATCAGGTTGTAGGCATACTTGCTGTCCGCCAGTAATTTTCCGTTCCGATCATAAATCCGACCGCGCCGCGCCAAAACCGGCAAGGTTCGATAGCGGTTGGAATCAGCTCTTTCTCTATAAATCTCAGCGTTTTTGATTTGGAGCCAATAAAGCCTCCCACCCAAA
>JAYVRW010000034.1:0-32897 GCA_043775925.1 Blastocatellia bacterium | reverse complement strand
GGCGATTGTCAGCCACATCATTTCTGAACACGACGGACGAATCCGCGTCGAAGATAATTTCCCACACGGTGCGCGTTTTGTGATTGAATTACCGAGTGCGAAAGAGTGATAAAGGCAGAAGCCCGACTGTTAAGGAGGGCTACCGTGTTGAGAAAATAATTTCCTCAACACTAACGCCCTTGTTAACACGCGGGCTTCTGCAAATTAAGGATTAAATATGAGACATTTACTAATTAGTATTTTTCTAATTTCAGCCTTTGCCTTCAGTGCTTCTGCCGATAGTTTTTCTGATGCGCGCAAAGCCTACGACGCAAAAGATTACACCAAAGCTACGCCGCTTTTTGAGTCCGCTGTCAGAGAAAAAAATGAGGCGAAAAGCAATTACGGCTTAGGACTTTCCTATTTGCGCCTCAATCGTTTCAGCGATGCCGTCAAGCCCTTAGAAGCGGCGCAGCGACTTGATCCCTCGCTCGCCTTTGCTCCGAATCGAAAATTCTTTGAGGATCGTTTAGCCCAGGCCAGAAGCGGCGGGAATTCAAAATCTACTGCTCCACAATCAGGTAATAACGCGCAACTCGATCAAACTATTTCAGCCTTTGCTGCCGGAGCTTCCGTCGTAGATGTCACGAATACTTTGACCGCTGCCGACAAAGATGAATTGCAAAAAGTCGTCGCCGAAGCGCGTGGGAAAAAATTCAACCTACGAGTCGCTTTTCTGAATGCTTCGGCTTCAGAGACGCAGAGTTTTGTCCTGCGTGACGCCCGTAAATTTCTCAACCTCGGAGAAAATGACATCATTGTCGCTGCCAGTCCCGCCGGAGTTTATGCCGCTGGACAACAGGGAAATTCCGAACTCGACAAAGAAGAAATTAACCTCGCAGTGAAAGCTGCTGCGCCATTTTTCAAGCGGCAGGAAGCCGGTCGTACCGGATATGGAATGGGCTTGGTCGCGTTTTCACGTCAGTTAATTTCTGAGGCTACCTCTGACCGCTCAACGCGCCGAGGTTCCTACGGTTTTCTCGGATTTTTGGGATTAGGCGCAGCAGGCGCGGGCGTAGCCTTCGTCATTGGTCGTCGCAAGATGAGAGAAAAATCTTACCAAAAGAAACTTGATGACGGCATCAATTTGTTGATGAACGAAATCAACGACAAGCTGGGAAAAGAATTCAACGTCAACGCACGCTTTGTGAATTGGCATAAAGAATACGAAACCATCAAAGCCGAAGGAACGTGGAAAGACCACACGAAAATTGATCGCTTCAATGCAACATTAACTGATGCCGTGCGTCAGCCGGAACGTTATTTCGACTACCAACCCGGCATCAAGGAAATCAAGGAAGCCGCTGCAAAATTGGGTGCGCCTCCGCCTCCACAAAAAAGTTCGGATGATGTTTTTGATTACTTCGATGGTCGTCCTCTCAACAAGGATGAAGCCGTCGTAGTCGCCTTGAAAGATAAAGACGGGCAGGAAATTCGCGTGCTGACTTCGCAGGCGCATGCCGACGAAATGGGACAGGGACAAGTGCCGAAAGTTCTCACCCGCGAAGTGAATGGGCAACGTGTGCATTGGTCAAACGATCCGTCGTTTGATCCGCGCCGCGATTATCACCCGTATGATCCTTACCAACGAAATTCAAGCTGGGTAGACATCTGGATGATGAGCCAGATTTTCAGTCCGCACACGTATTACGGGCCTTCGATTTATCCGTATTATCATCAGGATTATTACTACTCACAGCCCTATTATTCACAGCCGATGCAGGACATGCACGGCTATTCAGATTACGGTTCCAACTCAATTGGGTTTGGCGAAGAACGTCATTCACGGCAACACGATTATCACAGCAATTCAGAGCCGCAGGAAAGCTACGACAATAATTCCGGCGGAATGGATTTTGGTTTTGGCGGCGGGTCATCCAATAGCTCAGATTCCGGCGACAGCGATTGGGGTTCGAGCGATAGTAGCAGTGATAGCAGTAGTGATTGGGGCGGCGGTAGTGACAGCGGTGGCGGCGGTGATTGGGGAAGTAGCGAATAATTAAAATAACTGCTTATTTTCAGTCCAACTTATTTTTATGATTGCAGTAACTTCAAATTATCTTTCGTTGGTCAAATTCTTACCATCTGACGCGGCAACGATGCTTCGCAATGTTTCGTGGCAGGATTACCAAACATTACTGAGTGAAATCACGGACGATCCTCGCCTTCGCCTTTCTTACGACAATGGAACTTTGCAAATTATGACGATCTCACGCGAACACGAAGAAGTCCTGGCGATTCTAAGAAAGCTGATCGGGGTTCTTGAAGATGAATTACGGTTGCCAATTCAAAGCTACGGCTCCACAACGCATAAGAGTGAACTTCAGCAAAAAGGTCTTGAACCAGATGATTGTTTTTACATCAAAAATGCTCTGCGTGTGATTGGCAGAAAAATTGATCTTAGCAATGACCCGCCCCCGGATTTGGCGCTTGAAGTAGATTTCTTTAACCCGTCGCTCTCGAAATTTCCTATTTATGCCGCGCTGGGCGTGCCTGAATTGTGGTGTTATAAAAATGATGAAATTAATTTCTTCGTGCTGAATGATGATGTTTACGAAGAAGTTGAGTACAGTTCGTCCTTTCCTTTTCTGTCCGCCAAAACGCTGACACATTTTCTTTCACTTGGGATTACCGATGGTCAGACATCCGCTAAATGGGCGTTTGCCGATTGGGTCAAAGCGAATAAAAAATAACCTTCGTATCTATGTCTCATTCTATTCTTATTGTTGATGACGAACCTGGTATTCGGCTTTCGCTCACCGGAGTCTTTGAGGACGAAGGCTTCGATGTGGTGGCTGTCGAAAGTGGCGAAGAGGCTCTGCGCGAATTTGAGCAACGCTTGCACACCTGCGTTTTATTGGATGTCTGGCTGCCCGGTATTGATGGACTCGAAACGCTCGAACGATTAAAAGCCGCTTACCCTGAAGTCGGCGTCGTGATGATTTCAGGTCACGGAAATATTGAAACAGCGGTCAAGGCTACCAAGTTGGGAGCCTTTGATTTTGTCGAGAAACCGTTATCGCTTGAGAAGACCGTGCTGGTCGTCAAGAACGCCATCAAGCAACGTGAACTCGAAGCGGCGAATACGGCGATGCGCGCCAAACTCGAAAGCAATTTCATGATGGTCGGCGATTCTGTGCCAATGCGGGCGCTGCGACAACAGATCAGCTATGCGGCTCCGACGACTGGACGAATTCTGATTTATGGTGAATCGGGAACAGGTAAAGAATTAGTCGCCCGCGCTTTACACGCCCGTTCGTTGCGGGCTTCACAGGTTTTGATCGAAACAAATTGCGCGGCGATTCCTGAAGAATTAATTGAATCGGAATTATTCGGTCACGTCAAAGGCGCGTTCACGGGAGCGACGCAGGCAAAGCGCGGAAAATTTGAGCAAGCCGATAACGCGACCTTATTTTTAGATGAAATCGGCGATATGAGTTTGAAGACACAATCGAAAGTTCTGCGTGCATTGGAAGAGCAACGGTTTCAAGCGGTCGGATCAGAAGCCACAATCAGCGTTGACGTGCGCATCATTGCTGCTACGAATAAAAAACTCGAAGCAGAAATTGAAAGTGGAAATTTCCGCGCGGATTTATTTTATCGGTTAAATGTGATTCCGTTTGAAATTCCTCCGTTGCGTGAACGCCTTGAAGATGTGCCGCTCCTCGTCGAATATTTCAATCATGAGTTTTCTGTGGCAAATAATCGTGAGCCAAAACAATTCACAACTGCCGCGCTGGAACGAATGCAAAGTTACGATTGGCCTGGCAACGTGCGCGAGCTGCGCAATACCATTGAGCGCGTCATTATTATGCGATTGGATGCAGTCGTTGAAGCGGATGATTTGCCGATTTTAAGTGGCGATGCACCGCCCGCTTCAAGTTATAATTTTGATTCGTATCGGGAAGCTTCGGAAACTTACGAACGCGAATACATTATTCGCAAGCTGGCAGAAACCGATGGCAACGTCAGCCGTACCGCTGAAATCATGAGCATTGACCGCAGCCATCTGTATCGGCGAATGAAGGCTTTGGGAATTAATTCAAAGAGTTAAGAGAAAATTTTTAGCCGCGAATTCACACGAATTAAATCAGACAGGATGAACAGGATTTTTTCAGGATTTACAGATCACTAACGTGTAAATCCTGCTATCAATCTTGTTCATCCTGTCAAAAAATATTCGTGGAAATTCGCGGCTAAAAATTTTCTTCTTTCATTTACTCGCTACGCTTCGTCACGATTCCAACATGCGAAGTCAGCAAGTCATCTCTACCACTATTTTTAATGCTTGCATCAATCGTCAATGGCAATTCTGACTCTTTTCTTTTCCAGCGATAATATGCCCGTGCCTTGTTATTTGAGATTTGATGGAAGAGTTCTTCCCAGTGGCTGGCGCGGATTCGATTGCCGCGCAATCCGTCAAATTCCGGCAAGTATTCCGCCGCAGGAATTTCATAAAATGCGAAGGGCGCTCGCTCGAAATTTTTGACATCTTCCAAATGAATGTCGTGCGTCATTAAACCGCCAGGCTTCAAGCTGTCGTAAAGGTTTTGCAAAATTGGCATGACTAAATTTCGTGGCAGGTGATTCATGGTCGAACGGGAATAGATAAAATCTATGGGTTCAATAAATTTTTCTTTGGCAAAATCCAGCGGAGCCAGATAAGTAATCCCTAAATCTTCCAGCATTTTTTCGTCGAAATTTTTAATACTCAGTAAATAATCCAGGCGGTCACGAATGGCTTCGTGTTCACCGAATGCAGCCAGAACGTCACGGATAACATACGTCGTCGAGTGATGCAGCGCGTCGTATAATCGCGCTGGATTCGACATCGCAGTAATATCCGTCGCGATAATTTTTTTCGCTCCGAGCAAATGATAAATCACGGCGTACGACAAAACCCATCCGCAACCAATTTCCAGACAGACTTTATCCTGCACCTTTAATTCAGGAACGAGGTGCAGAACGCTGGCAATTTCTGCCGCGCAAACGTCTAAACGTTTATGCGTCGAAGCCAGATGACGGGCCTTGATGTCATTGACGATTTTCGTTTGATTGACAGCATTCGCCAGCGCTTCGTAATTAAAAACCTTATTATTTTTGACTGTTTCTGTAATCAATCCGTACATAACTGTGCCTCCGAAATCATCACAGGAACTCTGCTATTCCTAGAATTCCCAATGAGACTTTACGCAGGCTTGATCCAAGTGCCAGTAGTCCGCGAAATAGTCTATTGATCTGCCAATGGCGGATATAAGAAACCAACTCTCGATCTTGAAGCTGATCTCCACGGCGAAACATTTCCTGAAAATATCCGACTAACACATACCACGATCCTCTTGCCATGGGCGGCTCAAAAAAGCGTCGTAGAGCGCTGGCAATCACCCACACCGGATGTGCGCCCATAAAATACATGCCTGCTCCACGACGCTTTTTTCCCGTAAAAATATTGATTTGCGTCGAACCGGTGGGACGCAAATGAGAAATATGCAGCGATTCCTCATCAAAGGTTCGAGAAAGCCATCCAAGTTGCATGGCTTTGAAACAATCAATCGCATCCCAACTTGATGCGCGGACTAATCCCCCGATTTCTTCCCAACATTCACGGCGGTAACATTTCAACGGTCCGGCTGTCATCTCCGGCAAAATATCCGCTTTAAAATTCTTTCCATCAAGAGTGTCTATGACAGCTCCGCAACCAATGCCAAGTCGGGGATTTTCAGAATACTTAACGCTTAATTCTTCAAAGTAAGTTGGTGCGAATTCAACGTCAGCGTCTACGATGCTGAGGAAATCATGATCAAGGTTTGCAATGGTGCGAAAGCCTTCCTGTAAGGCATCATAGTTGCCTACGCCAACCTGACGGAAGCCGCGATTCTGCCGCCGAATCACTGTAATCCAATCATTTTGTGCAGCAGCAGCTTCCGCCAGTTCGGCAGTCTGATCGCTTGATCCATCATCAATTATCACCCATTTAATTGGTTTGATCGTTTGAGCCGTAAGCGATTTTATGGTGTGTTCAATGTACCCTGCTTCATCTCTGGCTGCTGTCACAACGATGTATTTCATTTACTCTCTCCAACTACCTTTTCAGGTACACCTCTAATAATTATCTGATTCTCCTGACCATCTGAAGAATTTTTTCTTTTCTGATTCCAGTGTCGCAAGACCCCCAGCCATTCATACGCACCAAAGAGTTTCAATTTAAATATCTCTAAATCATCTTCCTGATGAATCACAATCCGTGAAATCAACGCTTCGGTGGTATTGACCGGAGTTCGACTTAGACGAGTCGAGAATTGAAGCTTCATTCCGAGACTGGAAACAAACCGCACACGTTCGTCGTTATAGCTGTCAAAAGACCCGTGCGGAAAGGCAAAATGCTTCATCTGATGATTCGTCTCACGTGTATAAAGATTCAGCCCCTGCTCGAATTCAAGAGTGATTTCTTCAATCGTCATTTGTGCCAGCTTGCGATGACTGTGCCCGTGAAAACCAATCCCAACACCTTCTGCGTTCATTTGCCTGATTTCATTCCAGTTGAGCGCCCTCCACAATTCTGGAAAGACCTCCTGGTGTTCGCGTGCGTGGGCTGGAATCTGCGGATAGATCACGGCATTATTTCCTTCGACCAATCCTGTGCAGACAAAAACATTGAGCTTGATCCCGTACTGTCTGGCAATTGGCAGCGCCTGCGAATAAAAGTCGGCGTACCCGTCATCGAAAGTGATTAAGACCGAGCATTCAGGGACATCTTTTTCACCCTTAACAATTTGCTCATATTCTTCCAGCGATAACGAAACAAAGCCGTTGGCTGAGAGGTATTGCATTTGTTCGGCAAACTGCTCCGGTAGGACTGAATACATCGGCTCATCTTTTTCAATCAAGTCTGGAAGGACTCGGTGGTAGGAAAGCACCGGAATAGATTTGCCAATAAATTGTTTCCGCCCGGCCAGACTCCAGACTACGCGAGAGACTTTTTGGGCAGCAGCAATTTGGATTGATCTTAGATTCATAAACTCTCGAATCAAAAGCGAGCGAGCAGAGAAGTACTGCTTCGACAACTACGAGAGGAAAAATTTTCCGCTCTCGACTTTACCTCACTTTCCAAAAGCTCAACATTTGGTTCAACTGCCAGTTACGCACAAAACGCGCCAACTCATTGGAGATTTGTCGTGGCTCACCTTCAAATGACGCCTTGATAAAACCGTACATCACACAGAACGGTCCCCCCAGATAAGGCGGCTCCAGAACGTGATAACAGGCACTGGCTAACACCCACAAAGGATGTGCGCCCATCAGATAAAATCCTCGCCCACGTCGGATGCGTCCGCTGTAAATATTTTTCTGCGACGATCCCATTGGTCGTAAATGCGTGATATGCATTTCTTCTTCTTCAAAGGTGCAGGTCGTCCAGCCTTTCATCATGGCGCCGTAACAATCCAAACCATCCCAGCCGGGATGTCTGACTAAGCCGCCAAAATCCTCGAAGCATTCACGACGCCAGCATTTCAAGGCGCCAAAAGTCATTTCCGAACGACAGACGAGTTTGACTAATTCGCCATCTTTCAGATCATAGACACGACCTCCGGCAATGCCTAAATCTTTGTCGGCATCGAATTTCTCGAAGAGACGGACAAAATAATTTTCACCGAAAATCAGATCGGCATCTACCACGCACAGGAATTCGTAGGGCAGGTGAGCAACCGAATTGAAGCCTTCATACAGCGCGTCAACATTGCCTCCTCCAACCTTGCGAAAGCCACGATCATCACGATGAATGACAGTAATCCAATCGTGTTCCGCTGCTGCGCGATCAGCGATTTTTCCAGTCTCGTCAGACGAACCGTCATTAACGATAATCCACTTCAGCGGCTTGACGGTTTGTGCTGTCAAGGAAGCAATCGTGTTTTCAATGTACGAGGCTTCATTACGTGCCGCTGTCACAACTATGTATTGATGTTTTTTCATAACAAACTTTTTTGCTGGCTAATTTTTTCTCTCCCCGCCATGACGACGGAAGTCCACAAATTCCATGAATTTCTTTTGCTTAAATAAATTGGGGGACAGAAAGTGTAAGCTTCCTCTAATGTACCCGACAGTAAAATTTGAAGTACAAAGACAATCTGTCTTCAGGGCATAGTTCTGGCTGAGAAACGACCATAAGGCTAAAGGAAGATCTCTCACGACTGACCCGACAATGCGTGAAAGAGACGTGAGTAGTAATTGTTTACTCCCGCGTTGCTTATATTGAATTCGCGCCCACGCGACCCCACTCTTGGTTGTCACCCAACGAATGAAATCTAAATTGGCGCGAGATTCCGGGATGACGTGATGTGCGTGCGCGTGTGGTGTGTACCAAATATCATGACCTAACGCTTGCATTCTTGAGAAGAAATCGGTGTCTTCTGCACCTTCGCGCATGGTCGTGTCGAAACCATTAATTTGCTGAAAAAGCTGTTTATGAAACAAGACATTGCCGGTTCCGGGAACTGAGTCATGGTCATATTTCCGCACCTCAGTGCCAAAATTTCTCTCCCCTAAAACTTTGCGTGATTTCGGGCCAAGATCAAGGTCGAAGCCTTCCGGTAAGAGTAGACTGAGCGAGCCTCCAACACATTTGGCATTTTGTTCTTGTGCCACCTGATAAAGAGCTGACAACCATTGTGGCTCGGCAATCTGGTCATCGTCAAAAAACGCGATCCACTTGCCAGAAGCTTCTTTGACCCCAAAATTACGGGCATCTGCGACTCCTCCTCCGGTCTTGTAGACATACCGCAGTTTGCCCTGATTCCCGGCACTAATCATTCGTTTGACGACCTCTCCGGTCTGATCTGTTGAGCCGTCGTCGATGACTACGACTTCGTATGTAAGCTGGTCTGGGACGGATTGATCGAGAACGCTTTGCACCGCCTGAGCAATCATTGCCGCACGGTTACAGGTGCAAATCACCACACTGATTTCAAAATTATTCAGATCTAGCATGTCACCTCCAGTACCCCCATAATTTCGTCTTCTTCTTCTCCCTCAAGCAGAAGTTTGAATTCCTGATCTTCAACAAAGGCGTAGCGCGCAATCACCAGATTGCAAACAAAGGACGGAAAAACCGGATTCATATAGACTTTTTCCAGCATCATCTCGAAGCTCAACCAAACAATCATGCCAAAAGCAAAAAGGTGAACAACGTCTCTGGTCTTGAAATAAAACTTCAGAACTCGTTTGAAAAAAATCAGAATGGTCCCCAGATATAAAAATAATCCAATGACCCCCATGCTGAGCAGTAATTCAATATATCCATTATGGCTGTGCGGAACGCTCCAGCCCTGATGCTGAGAAATGATGTAGATTCGATAGGGCGTCCAGAAAGCGTCATATCCATAACCAAGCCAGGGCTTCTTCTCAACATACGTCATACATTCATTCCATAATGGAGTACGATTCGTTAAGGTTGAGGCTCCTTCTTCGCTTTCACGCCCCATCAAAACCACTGAATTCATTTTGGTTGCGAAAGTGTCTTGAAAGACTAAAGCCAGCGATAAAACCAGAATCGCTGACGCCATGAATCCTGTTAATCTTCGTGACATCGTTGAAGAAGGCAACCAGATAATGAAGCCAACTATTACCGTACAAAAAAATGCTGTTCGAGATTTAGCCAGATTCAGAACCACAAAACCGATGACGATGAGAATGAGGTAAGGAACCTGATATTTATGCCTGTTCTGACACATCAAGGTAATGACCGCCAGAACGTAACAACTGATGTAACAGGACAATGCATTGGGATGCATGATCCCGGAAAGCTGATAAACAGAGTAGGCTCTCGCTTGTAAAAAAGTTCCATGGTACAGCTCTGCGCCTAAAGCCAGGATCATCGCCCCACCACAGGTAAAGGCGATATAAACTAAGATTTCATGCATGGAAAAGCAGGCCGCAATACTGATGGCCCCAAGAATAAAGAGAAATAATACAACCAGTTTTCTGAGTGCCAGCAATGGTTCTTCAGCCCAGGCAATACTGCAAAATGAAAAGCCTAAGTAACAATAAAACAAGACGCCCAAAGCCCCATTCAGTGCCATCTTTCGTCGCAATTTATTGCCGAAAATTACCACCAGGCCAAAGACTCCTAATAATGGCATGACCAACCGTCGGCCTGGACTCCCGTCTTGCGAGGCCGCCACCGCATCGGCTACGTCGTTATCTCGAATGGAGTAATCGAATTCGTAAGGGGTGACAAAGGCAAACACTACAAATAGAAAAACTACCAACGTCCAGAATTGTTTGTTGCTGAGCGCACGCTCCAGACGAATAATAGTGAGATTAATGTAATCTTCTGACTTCTGCATTTAGGCCACCTCCTGCTTAAAAAATCGGGCAAAAACAATCTGGCGAGCCAAAGCTGTCAGAAGATTGCTCAGACCTAAGCCGAGCGCTGCGCCAAGCGCTCCATATTGGAGTGTCAGAACAATTCCCAGCGTCATCGAAAGCATTAACCCAAGAAGATTTATTTTGAAATTTATGTCAGAGCGCTCAATCGTCGAGAGCGCGTAAGATTGGCTGGTGGTCAAGGCGCCCAGAAAAATATTGAATGCTAAAAAAGCAATCACTCCTCGCAATCCGACGAATTTTTCGCCGTACACCAAAGTTGCCAAACTGCCTCCAAATAAGGCAAATAACAAGGTGCATCCACCTGTCATGACACCTAACAAAATCGTCGTTTGAAAGACGACTTGTTTTAGTTCACTCTTGCCACCTTTAGCATAAGCATGCGCCAGCTTTGGCCCCAGAAAATTTTGAATACTAATCATGAAAGCCCGGATAAAATTCACGATGCCTTCGCCTGCTGCGTACATCCCTGTCGCCGCCACGCCATGAAAAGTAGTCAATGACCATGGATATATTTGTGAGGCTGCCAATAAAGTGACATTACCGCCGAGCAACCACTTCCCCTGTTCCCAATTGGTTTTAAAATCTGGAATAAATTGCTTTTTCTCAAATACGAAAAATGAACGCGCCCAGATAAACCACACCAGCGTAGCGATGCCGTTCGCGGCTCCAATAATCCAATACGCATTCCTGACCGACATTTGATGTTGCCTCGCGCAAAAATACAGACCTGCTAACTGAATCACCGTCACAGCTGCGTCTAGCATGACGACGGCAACGAATTGAAAATTAGCGAAGCAGATGCGGCGTGCATATTCCTGTAAGGGGAAGAACACGCCGACCAATGCCAGCGGGATCAGGAAAGAACTGACAGCCGGAGAGAGAAGTAAGGCCCCGCTTAAAAATATCAAGGCAACCAGTCCGCAGGAAAAGATTTGATGAGCCAGAGTGCTGCCTGTATAACGTGCGTGATCGCGGTCATTCAAACGCGGGCTGAATAACATGTACGGCGACCAGATCATCACGTTTTGCATTTCGCGGCAGTAATCAATCAATCTCAATCCCAAAATATAAAGCCCGAACTGTTCGGCTGAACTGTGTCGCGCGACAATCACCGCTGTCAGAAAATTGCTGGCGCTGAAGGCCGCCTGATCAATGACCGTGAGCGCAGTTTGACTTAACAGCAAACTCTTGATTGCTTGCGGATTGATGGGTTGCCTGAGTGTTGCGGCGATGACGCCGAACTGATTACTGCGCGTGAATTGCATCTTCGATTAAGTTCCCGGAGGTTCGAGTTGCCGATTGACTGGCTGACAAAGCGTGGCGATAAATTTCTGCCATTTGTGCGCCGTTATTTTCCCAGAGAAAATAACGAGCACGCTCCAATGCGCCCTGCGAAAGTCGCGCCAACAAGTGACGGTCTTCGGCTAACATTTCAACGGCATCAGCAAAATTGCTGATTAACTGACGAGGAGAGTTCACCGGAATTTTGATCCCGGAATTAACTTCGATAATGTCAGCAGCGCCCTGATGATCGGGACAGATCACCGGAACCCCACGACTTAACGCTTCAAGCATGACATTTCCTGAGGTGTCACGCAGGCTGGTAAAAACGAAAACATCCGCCCAATCATATTGCTGCATGATTTCGGTGTAAGGCACAAAACCTAACCACTCAGCTTTGATTCCGCGCTTGAGTGCCAAGGCTTCCCACGCTTTGCGCATGGGGCCTTTTCCAAGAATTTTTAATTCGTATTTACTATCCGCCGGCAATGAAGCCAGAGCGTCTAACAAAATCGGTAATGCTTTGAAAGCCTTGTGTTCACCACTCCAAAGGATCCGCAACGTCTGGTGAGAAGTTTCTTTTTGCGGCATCATTTCAGCAACTTCAGTCAGCCCGGTTTCGAGTAGTAGCACTGGAAAATTCTTACTGATCCCCTTGAAATCTTCACGGTTCGTCGAATTTGCAGTGATTAAGGCAGCCGCTTTATTCGCGGCTTTCTTCACGCGAGAACTCGTATGAAGCTGAAGCACATTCAGGCAGTTACGCAGAAATTCTTTCGCCCCTTGCCTCAACCCAAGCGTTGGCAAAAATCGCCACGGCAAGTTTTGCGTTCCGCTAACTGGCCCCCAGACAAAAGGAATATCAAGCTGCCATAAATATCCAGGCTCCCGGTAGCCTGTAATATTCACGTGGTGAACCAGCTCAAAATTGATTTGCTGATGCAGGTCGACAACAAAATCTTTTGCGCGACGATGCCAGTTGTTGATCGCTAAATAATTGTGCGCATAGAGTGACGGCATTTTATCAAATAATGAAGCCGCGTGGTCTCGTGCTAGAAAACAAAAATGTAAATTCGGAACTTCTCCTCTTTCGCTCAGAAAACGCTTAATATCCGGCTCAGACTCCGTTCCTGCCAAAACCCACGTCTCACAATATTTTGCCGTTTCGAGCGCACGTCCCCATCCAACAATTGATTCGGATCCTTTGTAGGGGCTACAGGCATACGCCACTAACAGCACACGCTTCGGTAAAGGATTGGAGGAAGGAGAGGTGAAATTCATGATGATTTCTGTCAGACAGCAAAGAGGACGGTAAAACCTCTGTAACTATTGCTACGGCGTTTCAACGTCCACCTTGACCGACTAAAAATGACCAACTGATGATCAGATTGCCCCTGAACCTTTGAGAACCACAGGAACAGTGCGAGCCAATATTTGCAGGTCAAGGCGTAACGACCATTTGTCAATATATTGCAGGTCGAGCGCCACCAAATCTTCGCCGCCGAGTGTGCTGCGTCCACTGACCTGCCATAAACAAGTCAATCCCGGCGGCACACAAAAACGACGCATCAGCGTTGCCGCTTCAAAATTGGAAACATCTCGAAGAGGCAATGGACGCGGACCAACTAATGACATTTCGCCACGCAGGATATTGAAAAGCTGGGGTAATTCATCCAGCGAAGTCTTGCGTAAGAAACGTCCCAAAGGCGTAATACGTGGGTCATTCTTCATTTTAAAAATGGGACCGGAGGCTTCATTTTCCTGCTCCAGTTCGGCGAGGAGCGCTTCCGCATCTGTGACCATCGTGCGGAATTTGAACATTTTAAAGAGGCGCTTATTCTGACCAAAGCGATCCTGCGTGAAAACTATCGGGCCTTTACTGGTCAACTTGATGGCCACTACAATGACCAGCAGCACGGGTGACAAGATCGCTAATGCTCCGAGTGCAACCACCACATCAAGGATGCGCTTGATGAGGCGACGATAATCATCGGCAATTAACTTCATTGCCACTGCCGGCATATTTCCGCGCTCGAATCGTTGTTGCGAGAAAATCGAAGCGAATTTATCAAAGACGTATTTCGATTCGACTCCGACCTGATCGCAGGTTTGAATGGCGGCTTCAATTTGATCGTATTGCGATTTAATCGGAAGCGCGATCAGGACTTCATCCACGACACGACTGGCTAGAATACTCTCTAAATCGTCCAGTGAACCAATCAAATAATCGAAGGGCAGTTCCCTGATTTGTGCCTGCGGAAAGGAATCCACAAAACCGACAAATTCATATCCGGTTGGTGATTCTTCAAAGAGCGTGCGGTAAATATTGACCGCCATTTGCCCGCTGCCAACAATTAAAACTTTGTGTGGATCACGCGCATACAGGGCATCGCGTCCAGCCAGCCACCTCACCAGTAAGCGGGTTGTCGCGGTCAGAAAAATTGTTCCCAACCAAAAATACAACACGTGATGAGCGTAAAAATTTTTCGCGTGATCAAATAATGCAAAGAGCAGGACTATCATGCTACCAAGTGAACAGGCTTGAACTAATCGGGTAATTTCGCGGCTCCAGCGGATATAGGCACGATACTCATACAACCGACAAAAGGCGAAAATCCGAGGCCACGCCAGCGCGAGGCAACCAACTTTCAGGATATTCAAAACCGTCAATCGCATCGCCAGGAAGTCACTGAAGCCATCCGGCATGTCTCCGCGATTGATCAGCAAAAAAATGACAAATAACATTAAGACAGGCACCAGCGAATCTATGGCTCGGTGCAATCTTTGCAAATACTCTGCGCCTAGGTGATACATGGTTAGTAGTAGTCTAAGGGTGAAATAACGTCTCTTGGTGCTTTCTCTGCCGTTATTTTAATGCTTTTTCCAACGCTTCTGGCGAGCGGCACTGATTACTTTTGAGTTGGGGCTAATGGGAACGTTCCAGTGGGCAGGGGCGGTTCACTCACTCTGAACCGGGAGTGAATATCATTATCATGGGGTCACATTATCTTCGATACCAGATATTCAAAAGATTCATCGGATTGAAGGGGGCGGTATTTTTGACGATTCGCTCAAATTTGCTAATTTTATTTTGCGGGACAAACAGCATATCTCCAGGGCGCAAAGTAATATCTTCCTTCAACTGCTTTTCTTTAATCATGGAATCTTTCATATTAATTTCCAGAACCTCTGACCACTCGGAATTAAGTTTACGGAAGAGAAAAACCTGTGAAGTGCTTGAACTTTCAATAAATCCTCCGGCGATAGCGAGAGCCTCACTGAGCAGAGTTTTGCCGCGAAAATCAAAGCGCCCCGGATTCTTGATTTGTCCTGAAACGATAAAATAAGGCTTTTCAAATTCTCTCAACTTGAGAGTGATTTCAGGATTTCTCAAACGTACGGAAGACTTTTCAATGATTACTTTTTTTATTTGTTCCAGCGTCGAACCTCCGATTTTGATGTCTCCGATCAACGGCAGACTGACAAAACCATCCGGCTGAACCGTGACAATATCATTGAATTCCGGCGAAAACCTGTATTGGACTTCCAGGACATCATTGGGTTGCAAACGATAACGATCAGGATTTGAAAGGCTTGGGACAGTATCTCTGGGAGGCTGCTCTGATTTATCTTTTTCCTGCTGTGCCAGGGTTGGCACAATCATTAAGATGCTGCTAATCAGAAACAATACTATTCTCATCATTGACAAATTCCTCAGACAAAACGCCAGAAATCATTAATATTTTACTTCACTTTGAGCTGTTACATTCCTGATGATTTGGTTACATTTTTGCTACTATCGGGTCATCGAACTTAGCGATTAGAGCCATTTATGAATGAACTCCGGGACCGGATAGCGCCGCTTGTTAAGAACCACCCCCAAGACGTTTCCACCCGCAGCTTCGATTGATCGGGTTGACCATAAGATTTGCTCTTTCGTTGTTTTTCCAGCCTCAGCTACCAAAATGATTCCGCCTACCAGTGAAGTCATTAATAAATATTCCGGCGCTTCTTTCAGCGAAGGGAAATCAATCAAAATATGCCTGAAAACTAAACTCAGGGCTTTCATTGCCGCTCGTAATGTTTGCGGGCTGTAGCCTTTTTGAGAGTAACGGCGCACACTTTCCATGATTTTCGGATCATTATGAAAATACTGGAATGAAAGTAATTTTCGTTCTCTAGTACGCTGTAAAAACTGACTCATTCGAACTAAATCATCGGCTCTGATCATCTTTAGTTCTTCCGCTTTGGCGATCAGAATTGGCTTATCTGTATAAGTTGCCAATTCCGCGCCCAGGCCTGCTGTAATTGAACTGGTGCCAGCTTTGGGGGCAATAGAGACCAATCCAACCGAAGGCTGGCTGGCAAATTCATCCTGTCCGACGACAGCTTTGACCAGCCTCAAAAAGCGATAGTCTTTCACCCGTTGCGGAGTAGTTTCCGTTCCTTGTTTGGCTCTTGCGGCAGATTGCATATTTATTATTGGTCATCGCTCTTCGCATTTTTCATTAAATTTATGGGGCTGACCAAATACATTTCCATGTTCTTATATTGCCTAGCCTTCGGAATACTCCCCAGATCAGCCACGTCTGCCAGGTCACCAAAATCTTCAGCCGAACTAATTGTGTTAGTGAAATATTCCATCATGAAGGCGGCACTCAAACTAACAAACAAGCTCATTAACAATCCAATGACCATTGTCACAGGGCGATTCGGCTTAAATGGTGAAACGGGTTTCGTGGGCGTTTCCGCAATCGCAACATTGGCGATTTTCTGTTGATCCAAAGCGTCGGCAATTCTGGCCTCCTCTTCCTTCTTGGAATAGAGCTTATAATTTTCTTCCGCCTGCTTCAGATTACGATCCAGGTTATTATGTTGTGAGGTCGCATTTTCCAGTTCCAGTTGCCGTCCACGATAGCCCTGCAACTGCTTGGCCATGATGTCACGTTGTGCTCTGAATCCGGCTAATGCAGCTTCGGTCTTTGCCAGCTCCGGCTCTAACGTCATGCGAACCGGATTGGGATCCGTCTGACTCTCATAAGACTTGAATTTCTCAGCCTTCTCAAGGGCTATTCTGGTATCAGCGATTTGCTTATCAACTTCCTGAACTAAACGATCATCATCATTAAATTTAGTCAGGAGCTGGGTCTTTCGATGATTCAAGTCAACAATCATCGTATTCATCCGTTCAATCGAAAATTGATTAGGAATTTCACGTTGTTGCGTCGTGATGCGCTTGGGCATGGCATTAATTTGCCGACGTAAATCCAGCATCTTTTGCTCGGCATCTCTCACATCGGCTTCTGCTCTGAACATGAATTTTTCCATGTCCGCCTGATAATTCAGATTCAATTTTTTCTGCGTTTCCAAATCTGCAACTTCATATTTTTTGCGAAAGACGGTTGTCTCATTTTGGATATCCTTCAGTTGTTTTTCGTAAGTATCTGTCTGATTCTTAAAAAATTCATGAGTCCCAGGTGTGCGATGAGCTTTCAAATGCTTGTCTAAATACCCAACAATGAGCTCCTTCAAAACAGCCACTGTTTTATCAGCGGACTTATCATTGTAGGTAACTTCAATCACCTCTGATTTTTTGACGGGATTCACTTCCAGATTACTTTGGATATTTTCGATCTCATTCTCAACCGTACCTGGTTTTTTATTGGTCGTCTCACTTTGCTGTGCCTGGTAAATTTTTTCGGCTACCAATTGAATCAGATCACGGCTTTTGAGTAGCTCAATCTCTGAATTAATGGCTTCCTCACTTACCTGTCTGACATCTTTCCAGGTATGTTCATCGGCTGATACTGCGGCATCCACTCTTTCGTTCTTGACCAGAATTTTCATTGACGATTTATAGCGATCTGGCGTCAGCACCACGAACGTGGCGGTTAACGCCGACAACCCAATAAACATCAATAGAATTAGCCATTTCCTTCGAAACAACACGGTCACAGCAAATTTGATGAAAGCGCCATTACTCTGCTTATTCACAGCTAATGTGTCTTCAAGACTCTTATTATCTTTTACCTTGAAACGCATGAATTTCTTTTTCGTCGGATTATTTTTTGCGGAGTCTGGGTGGAAATACCTTGCAGGTTCTTATGAAATATTTTTCTAACTCTTCATAACTAATCTTACTATTAACTCCGTGAAGCTATCTTCTTTTTCAAAATTTGAAGCAACCTGACTTCTTCTTTTTGTCTTGCTGAGTTGTTACACGATCTAAAATGGCGGGAGCCTGTTTGGAACCGAGGGCAGGCGAATACTATCTTATGGCTTCGTGAGGTTCAATCTTTTTTTTCTAAAAGCACACTCTTTATCTTAACCAAAGGCTTAATTCTTAATTCAAATTGATTGATTTTATTACGAATTATTTCGATTTGCCTGACTTGACTTCATAAAATTATCACTTGACTTTTGAGGTATTCCTCCTATTATCACATCCGCTTTGCAAAGATTTGATGTTATCTTTCGCAATTGCCCTCTAAGCTCTCTTCCTTTGCCAACTGTATACCCAGTTTTTTTAGAGCTTACGAATATCTCAGCAGCCTTTTTCCTTCAACCTAACCAAGCCTGGAATTGTGGCTCAGACTATGTGTTTTCCCCGATTTCTATCAATTTGACTATATGAATCTCGTCTTACCTGGTCGAACTCGACCGATGCATGAGCATTTTCTTCCCGACTCTGATCTCGCTCAAGTCCGTCTTCTGATCGTTGAAGATGACCCGTTTTTGCAAAGTTATTTGAGTGAGATTCTGTTGGATTATCCGCTTCAGATTTTCATCGCTGATTCCATTAACGAGGCTATTGGCTTTTATCTCGAAAAACAACCAGACATTCTACTCATGGAATCGTACCTTTCCTTTGACCGGGAGCCTTCTCTCGCACAGGTCATTGATAGAAAAATGGCTGCCGGCGCTCTTCAATTAATCATCCTGACTGAAAACCGGACTGAGAGTCATTTTAAAGATTCCCGTCCCGAAACCTTTGCTTCTCTATCCAAACCCTTAGTTCCTTATGAATTAATTTGCACTGTGATGATCTTAGCTGAAAGTATTGTTCTGAGAAAAATTCTACGCTGATTTATCATCATCACCCTCAGAAGTTTGCTCTGGAGCTGATATACTTTTCAGGTAATGCATACTCTTGTAACTGACGATCCGGTTGTTGCCGCTCAATTTATTCGGGATGGCAAAATTGTAGCTTTTCCCACCGAGACTGTTTATGGATTAGGCGCAAATATCTTTAATGTTTCGGCAATTCTTAGTATCTTCTCGGCTAAGGGAAGACCTGACGATAATCCTTTAATTGCCCATATTTGTGACCTTAATGACCTACCTCTTCTCACTTCAAAGGTCACAAAATCAGCTACTGATTTTATTCAAGCTTTCTTCCCCGGGCCGCTTACCGTCGTTTTGCCCAAGCACGAAAATATTCCATTGCAGGCGACTGGCTCTCTCAATACGATTGGTGTCAGGATGCCTTCGCACCCACTTGCCTTAGAATTTATTCGTGCTTGTGGAACTCCACTGGTGGCTCCTTCTGCCAATTTATCCGGCAAGCCCAGCCCCACAACCTGGTCTGCTGTTCTTGCCGACCTTGACGGACGGATTGCTTGTCTTTTGCAAGGAGAACCAACTCAGGTTGGGATTGAGTCAACGGTCGTTGATTGCACTACTGAATCACCGATTATCCTGCGTGCGGGAGCCGTTACGCTGGAACAATTATGTTTAATTAATCCTGCAACTAAATTCTCTAACCAGTTTTCTGACGAACCTGTTCGCAGCCCGGGAATGAAATATAAACATTATGCTCCACAGGCAAAAGTGGTTGTTATTGAGCGCAGTGATTTATTTTTTCCAGAGCCAGACGCTGCGTTTATTGGATTGCATCCAGTCGAGAACTTCAAACACACCTTTCTGGCAAAAGATATTGCTGATTATTCACGGGCAGTCTTTCAGTTTTTCAGGGATTGCGATGCGGTGGGAATCAAAACAATTTATTGCGAAGCGGTTGAAGAACGTGGCTTAGGTGTAGCGTTGATGGACAGAATCAGGCGAGCTGGTTTTCAGTAGAAATTTAGCTAGTTACTATTTACCACCATCACGATATACAAAATCGGCAAGTAAATTACGGATGCTTTTAATAATTTTCGAGCATCAAGCTTTGTCTTGGTATAGGCGGCATTAATGCTCATGTACAAAAAAGCAGTGCCGAGCATGATTGCTGTAAACAAATATACTAAGCCGGACATTCCCATAAAAAAGGGCATCAAACTGACTGGCATCAGGAACGCCGCATAACCTACAATTTGTATGGAAGTTGATCTAAGGTCAGGTTCGACTACGGGCAACATTTTTATATTTGCTCGGGCGTAATCTTCGGCGTACATGATGGCAATGGCATGGAAGTGAGGAAATTGCCAGAGAAACAAAATTGCAAACATCACACATCCGCCAAGTGCAATTTCATTACTTGCTGCCGCCCACCCTAATAATGGTGGTAACGCCCCGGGAAAAGCTCCTATGGCGGTGCAGAGTGTAGTTCGCTGCTTCAAGGGCGTATAAATCAAGACATAGCTTACTAACGCTGCCAATCCTAACCACGCGGTCAAAGGATTAACGACCAAAGCCAGATAAGCTTCACCCAGTAACGCGATGAGTATTCCAAAGATTAATGAGGTATTGGCTGACAGTTTTCCTGAAGGCAATGGTCTCCTGGCAGTCCGCCGCATTAATTTATCAGATTCACGTTCGATGTATTGATTCAGCGTTGACGTTCCACCAGAAAGAAGTGAGACGCCAAGGGTAAAATGTAGAAATCCAATCCAATTGATTCCATTCCTCGAAGCCATACAATACGCAGCCAAAGCCGACAGCACCACCATAAAAGTAATTCGCGGCTTCGTTAGCTCAACGAGTGACGAAAGCTTTTCGCTAAGCGTATTTGCTGGTGATTTAATTATTGCTTCTGCTGGAACTGCCATATTCTTCTCAGGCATTCGCCCAATTACTTAATTTTTTAATGCTTCGCTTCTTCCTTTTTGGGAGCAGCTTCATGACTGCCTGTGCCCTCTTTACTCTCTTCTTTCTTCGCTTCGCTCATTGCAGCGCCTTCTTTTTTCTCACCGCTATGTTCACCACCATGCTCGGTTGGGATAATCGTTTTCCCCGCATACAAGGGTTTTGCGAACGGCTGAGAATCATCACGTGTATTGATGTCCAACATCGTGAAGGCCAGGAATAATCCAAGGAAAATCAAGCTCGAAAGAAAGGCAATCATGTGGAATTTCTTGTCGAACTTTAAATGCATAAAGTACAAACAAACCAATGATGCCTTGGTCGTCGCAATTGCCATTGCAATGATGATATTTGCTGACCCGAGTTTCAGGTCATACCAAAGTGGAATGTAGTATGCCAAAACGGTAATAATCGTCAGGATCATTAATCCAATCCAGATTCCCCAGTATTGCGAAACCGGGGAAATATGATGTTTTGCTGCGTGAGCGTCGTGATGTTCACTCATAAAATTAGCTTACCAAATAAAGTAATGGGAACAGATAAATCCAGACTAAGTCCACTAAGTGCCAATAAAGTCCTACCATTTCGACTTGAGTGTAATACGCGCTGTTGTATTTATTATTCATCGCGCGAATTAAAATCCAGATCAACAATCCGATTCCGATAGTCACATGAATTCCATGCAATCCCGTCATCATGAAATATAGTGAAAAATAGCTCTCAATGTGCGGAACGTAACCTTCGCTATAGGTATAGTATTTTCCTGGCAATAATCCTTCGTGCCACTTGTGGCTATACTCGAAATACTTGACAATTAAAAACGTAAACGCACAGGCAATCGTGATGACTAGGTTGTAGATGATCCCATTTTTATTGCTGGTTTGCGCGGCTCTCACCGCAAGCGCCATCGTCAGTGAACTGAAAATAAGTACGGCTGTATTCACTACGCCAAGAATGACATTCAAGTGATGATGCCCGGCGTGAAACGCTGCGGGGTGCATATTGAACATGATCGCGTAGGCCACAAACAAGCCGCCGAACATCAGTATTTCTGTCGCCAGAAATGTCCACATTCCCAGCTTCGCTGTGTCATATTGCTGCTCGACATCAGTGAAGTGCGGGTGGAAAAACCAGGGATGCTCTTCGTGTGCGTGATCGTGTTTTAATTCATCAACTGCTTGTGCCATGCACTGCTCCTTCTACTCTGCCGGGTCTCTTCGGCGGAATCGGTGTACCGTAATCGTAGGGACCTACTGAGGTATTCGGTTGTTTCTCAAAATTATGTAAAGGTGGCGGTGAAGTTGTTTGCCACTCCAAGGTCAAACCTCCCCACGGGTTATCCGGCGCTAACGCTCCTGATTTTAAGGAAGCCAACAAGCATCCCGCGCAGATCAAAAATCCTAAAGCAATAATCCATGACCCGACGGTCGAGACCTGATGCAACAGTTGGAATTGCGGCAGGTAATCATAATACCGTCGCGGCATTCCTTTTGATCCAAGAATAAACTGCGTCAGGAAGGTGACATTAAATCCGATAAAGATTAAGACACACGCCAGCCTCGCCGGAGCTTCTGAATACATTCTGCCCGTCATTTTGGGCCACCAATAATGCAAGCCACCAACGAACGCGATGACCGTTCCACCCATCATCACATAATGAAAATGTGCGACGACGAAGTAAGTATCGGTTAAGTGAACGTCAACGGAAAGCGCTCCTAAAAAGATTCCCGTCAAGCCGCCAATCGTAAACAAGAACAAGAACGACAAGGCGTACAACATGGGCGTTTCAAGTGAAATCGCGCCTTTGTACATGGTCGCCGTCCAATTGAAAACTTTAATTCCTGACGGAATGGCTACCAGAAATGTCAGGAACGAAAACACCATCGAAGCGAATTGTGACTGACCGCTGACAAACATGTGGTGTCCCCAGACGAGGAACCCGATGATGGCGATAGACACGGAAGACATGGCGATGGCTTTGTAACCAAAAATTGCTTTCTTGCAAAAGGTTGGGATGATTTCGCTGATGATCGCCATCCCCGGCAGGATCATGATGTAAACCGCTGGATGTGAATAGAACCAGAAGAAATGCTGGAAGAGTACGGCGTCGCCGCCCTTCGCCGGATCGAAAATTCCAATGCCCCAGGCGCGCTCAATAATCAGCATCATCAAGGTGATGGCCAGCACTGGGGTCGCCAAAACCTGAATCAAGCTGGTCGCGTAAATCCCCCAGCAAAACAACGGCATCCGGCTCCAGGTAACTCCCGGCGCACGCAATTTATGCGTTGTTGCAATGAAATTCAGTCCAGTCAAAATTGACGAAAATCCTAAGACAAATACTCCGAAGACCATCCAGATAACTTTGCCTTCAGAACCGACGCTGTAGGGAGTATAAAATGTCCAGCCTGTGTCAACACCGCCTGCTAGAATTGAGGCGACGGCGATGATTGATCCGACTACATAAATGTAAAAGCTAAAAAGATTCAATCGCGGGAAGGCTACGTCTTTTGTTCCCAGCAATAGTGGTAGGCAGAAATTGCCCAACGCTGCCGGGATGGCGGGAATGATGAACATAAACACCATGATCGCGCCGTGCAGCGTGAACGCCTGATTGTACTGGTGCGCTGTCAAGATGGTTTTGCCTGGATAAAATAGCTCCAGGCGAACCAACAATGCCATGACGCCACCGATAAAAAACATCGTCAGCACGGAAGCGAGATACATCAAACCGATCCGCTTATGATCCAGCGTGATGAGCCACGACATGATCCCTGTACCGCCTTCTTCGTAAAAACTTTTGTGCTTTGCGTGCCCTTGATTATCTTCTGACATATAAATTACTCCTCTTTGGACAGCGACTATTTCAAACTCTTAATATATTCAGTAACTGCTTGGATTTCTTTCTTGTTGAGCAACCCTTGATAACTTGGCATTTGATTAGCGTAACCAGCAGCTATTTTCGCCGACGGGTTTACGATTGATTCACGGATATATTCCTCATCAACGTCCACAGAAGAACCATCTACCAAAGGCTGCTTTGATCCCCAAATTCCTTTGTATGAAGGCCCTGTCATCTTACTTCCATCTGCTGAGTGGCAAGTAACGCAGTTTTTTGCTTTGTAAACCTCTTCTCCTGATTTTGCGCTAACAACAAAGTCTGGATCACCTTTTTCTATATAATCATCTATTTCTTTCTGCGACCATACATAGATTTTGGCTAACATTCCTGAGTGACCATCGCCACAATACTCCGTACAAAACACCTGATGAACGCTTTTTTCGGTGTCAGTCGGCTTGAACCATATCGAAACATAACGGCCTGGTGGTAAATCATGCTTAACGCGGAAATCGGGAATAAAAAAGCTATGAATCACATCTTCAGATGTCATGATCAGCTTAACTGTCTTTCCTAACGGAACGTGTAATTGATTTAATTCTTTGAAGCCATTTTTATGCTCAAACCGCCAGCCCCATTTATAACCCGTGACGTAAACTTCATCGGCATCTGCTGGCGCAGATTCCAAAGCCATGAAATCCCAGAAGCCCCAGACCGCAATGATTAGGCAAAGAATTGTTGGAATAATACTCCACATTAATTCCAGCCCTAAATGATGAGTAATGCGCGGCGTTGGTTTTGCTTCTTCGCCTTCTTTGACGCGATACTTCCAGACAAAATAAAAGCCTGGGCCAATCACAAGGATAAACAAAACCACGCTCAGCCAAAAAATGAAGCCATAGAGATTGTCTACATTAGCGGAAGTGGTGGAATTCGCGGGCGGCATGAAAGGCGACCACCACGATGATTGTAAAAGGATATTCATATCAATTGCTCTCAAACTCGCGGATCAACCGTATCTTCTTCTTCCCAAACATTTCGGTTTCCGCTCTGTCCTTTAAATTCGCGGCGCCAGAACAAAAACAGTGCACCGCCCAGGAACAGCATTATCAAGACACCACCTATTTTCATCGCATTGGTGGCTGCCATTACATAAGACCTGGAGCTGGGATCGTATTTATAACAGTACAGCATGAAGCGATCACTGATGGTGCCGATTTTGCCTTGTGAGGCTTCGGCTAAAGCCAGTCGCATATCGCGCTGTGGGTAATCAATCCCATTCAAATATCGTGAAATCTTTCCTTCAGCCGTCAACACCATTGTGACTGAAGGATGGGCAAATTGCTTTTCCTCTTCGTTCCACTTGAAACGAAAGCCAACTTGATCGGCTAACTTTTTCGCATTGCCATCTTTGTCAACTAACACATGCCATCCGGCATCTGCACCGGGTCGGTTGTATTCCTGCATCACTGCATTCTTTTTCGCTAATGCCAGCGTCGCATTTTCACGCGGATCGAAGCTCACTGTCACCACTTCGATTTCCTGTCCCGGTGTATAAGGAACCTGTTTGAGCGACCTGACGACGCCTTGCAAAACCATTCCGCACAGCATCGGACACGAGTAGTACACCAGATTTAGAATGATCGGACGCCCTTTGCCAAAATAATCTTTCAGCGCAACTGTATTCCCTGATTCGTCCGTAAAAGTCAGATTCGGATCAACCTGCGCTGCCAGCTTTTCGTCTAACCCGACATCCTTTAAATCTACCGGCATCTGATCCGACTTCAGCGGAGTTTGGGCTTTAAGCTGTCCACTCAAACTTCCCAACAAAATTATCAAAGAAACCGTGAAGACATAGATCGAAGGCAGTACCAATTTATATTTACTTCGACTCCTGACATTGTCTTCTTTTTCAATCATTACTTATGTTCAGCCTTCGCAGCTTCCGGTTTTGCCGGAGGCTTGGCTTCGACTTTTGGCGTAACCTTCACGGCTGGTTTAGCAGCTTCGATTTTAGGTGCAGCGCCTTTCGCCTCTTCAACCATCAATTGCATGACCCGCTCAACTGGAATATGAACGATACCTTTTTCTTTATCAACATACTGATATTCACTCAGTTTGGTATCTTCACTTTTGCGCAGATTCTGCAAATCAACATAGTTTGCATTCGATTGTTGTTTGCGTGTCTGTTCACCTTCGACAGTGGCGGTAAACATCCAGGATAAAAAAGCCACTGTTGCAACAATGAAGATGCACGAAATTATCAACAAAAAAGCGATCAGGTTATTTTTCGGTTCCTGATTTTCGTAATCAAAAAATTCATCTGACATATTAGCTGCCACCTAATGCAATATTGTGTCTAAATGTTCAGCAAATCGTGTAAAACGATTTCCAGAAAAAATACTTCTACGCATTCTCAAATTCTAATGACTCTTCAAGGAACGGATCTCTTGAAGGTACAAGGCTATGCTTGCTCAAACGAATGACAAAAAAGTAGAAGCAGGTTCCGCCAATCGCCGCCCAGGTTGCAATGTTCATCCAGAGACTTCCCCAGGCAACTGTTGCAGGATTATGCGTTGGCATGACGATCCAGAAATGATCTACAGCATGGATGAATAACATCCAGCAGGACATCACCGGAAGAATAATTGGATGTCGCTTGGCATAGCGCGAAACTAACGCCAAAAATGGAATGATAAAATGTCCAAAGAGCAACAACCAACTAATACCGCGCCAATCTCCGGCTTTACGAGCCACAAAGAAAATCGTTTCTTCCGGCAAGTTTGCGTACCAAATCAGAAAATACTGACTGAAGGCGATATAAGTCCAGAAAACGTTAAAGGCAAATAACAACTTGCCCATATCGTGATAATGCTCAACTGTGATGACATCACTCAACTGCCCACTTGATCGGAGCCACACACAAAGAATAATCAACAGCGCCAGAAAAGTAATGCCACCGCCTGCAAAATAATAAACGCCCCACATGGTTGAATACCAATGTGGTTGTAGCGACATCAACCAATCAATGGCTGCAAAGGAAGCGCTTAAAATCAACAAGGGGACGCCGGGTGCGCTCAATTTCGCAGCCTTGCGGGTTTCCTGTGGATCACCATTTTCATCCTGTTTGATAGAATAACTGTAAAGCTTCCAGCTCAAAAAACACCAGATTGCGATATAAATCGCGGCACGGATCATGAAAAAATTTTGATTCAAAAACCCACGTTTTCCAGCCAGAAGTTTATCATTTAATACTTCAGGATTATCTAAATGAGTCCATTCGTACAGCGAATGCAGTCCAAACAAAATCGGAATAAACAGAATCGCCAGAACCCAGAAATTTGTCATGACGGTTTCAGCAATACGCCTGACGACGACGCTCCATTCGGCCTGGGTCAATCGCTGAAGCATGACAAAAAACGTCGCGCCAATGGAAAGACTCAGCCAATACACAAAGCTGGATAAATATGCTGAAAATGCCTGATCTTTATTTGAAACGAACGCGATAATCGTCCCGACCCAGCCTAAGACGGCAATACCCATTAGAATGGTTTTCGCTTTATTAGCGACTTCGCTCTTTAATTGAAATGAACTGTTAGCCACAGTGTCCTCACTTTACTTTTTCGCAGGCGCTGCCGAAGCAGCCGGAGACGTACCAGTTGCAGGTGCAGCCGTGACTGGCGCAGCTACCGGATCAGCCGCTTTAATGCTTGCTACCGATGATGGGGGAACGTCTTTAATATTTGAATTCTGGCTGCGCTGAAGTGCGCGTACATAATGCGCAATCGCCCAGCGATCACTGACTGGGATATTTCCGCCCAACGGTTGCATGGTACGAATTCCGTTAGTAATCACATCAAAAATATGACCATCAGGAACTTCTCGAAGTCTGGTTTCCTGCAAATTTGCTGGAGCTAATGCGCCTTGCGACTTTATTTTGACAATGCCATTACCTTCACCCATCCGACCGTGACACGGAGCGCAATTAATGTTGAATCGCTCCTGGCCTCTTTCCAGTACAGCCTTCGTAATCACTATCGGATTATTTTTGAGAAGATTTCCACTGGCGTCTTTGCCTGTATTCAAGATGTCATCTTCGTTTAACTTGCCTTGCGCAATTGTACCCGGCAAAGCAGCACGATTTGAACGACCATCAGCATAAAATTTGCTTTCTGATTGCGCTTTGAATTTTGGCTGATTGTCCATATCGGGATGGACTTGCAGCGGCGGTGTATTACCACCCGGTCGCAATCCGCAGGCCGAAGCCGCGATTGCCAAAACCATCATCATTAATATACGACGTGTCATTGTTTTCTCTCTTTGATTACGCTTCGACTAACTGCACTTCTTCTGCGCCTTCGAGCGATTTCAAAAACTCAGTCGTTTTGGTCGCATCAAATTGCGGGTCTTTCGCCTCAATTGAGACGAGGAATCTATCGTCTGTAATCCGCTTGGAAATTTCGGTGTTGAAGATCGGGTGGTACAACGTTGGCAGTCCGTTAAAAAGCCCTAACATCCCGAAGACTGCGCCAAAAGCCGAAAGTAAAATCGTGGCCTCAAACATAATTGGCGTAGCAAATTCCGGCGCGAAAAGCGGCTTACCACCAATAACCAGTTTGTAGTCAACAGCTCCCGTCCACCACTCCAAAAGAAACCCACTCAGTAATCCTGTCGCACCACAAGCCAGAATAAAGAAGGGTAGTAATGATCGTTTCATCCCCATTGCCTGATCCAGATGATGAACCGGAAATGGTGTATGGCAATCAAATTTGCTGTAGCCCGCCAACCGAACTTTGCGGGCGGCTTCCAGAATTTCTGTATCACTTTTGAAGGCGGCAATTGCGCCCCAGATTTTGTGTTCTGCCATATTACTTTCTCACATTTTACCAGCCGCTTACTTAATGCTTTTCGTGGGCGTGCGCCTTATGTAACTGTCCCGCGTAAACACCTTTCACTTCAGCCAGCGCGATGACCGGGATGAAGCGAATGAATAACAGGAACAAGGTCATGAACCAACCAAAGGTTCCTGCAAAAGTTAAAATATCTACCCAGCTTGGACGGAAATATCCCCAGCTTGAAGGCAGGAAATCGCGGTGCAGTGAAGTCGCAATAATCACAAATCGCTCAAACCACATTCCGATATTAATCACAATCGAAATGAAGAACATAAACGGAATACTGGTCCGCAATTTCTTCGACCAGAAGCACTGCGGCGAAATCACGTTGCAGGTAATCATCGTCCAATACGCCCACGCATAAGGACCAAACATTCGATTAAAGAAGGTGAATTGCTCATACATATTGCCGCTATACCACGCGATAAAAAACTCCATCGTATAGGCATATCCGACAATACTCCCCGTCACGAGCATAATTTTGTTCATGACTTCCAGATGATACATCGTAATTAGATGCTGCAAGTTAAGCGCCCAACGCGCCACGAGCATCAACGTCATCACCATTGCGAAGCCTGAAAATACCGCGCCCGCCACGAAGTAAGGCGGAAAAATTGTGGTGTGCCAACCGGGAATTTTTGAGACTGCGAAGTCGAAACTAACGATGGTATGCACGGAAAGCACGAGCGGTGTCGAAATACCTGCCAAAATCATGTAGGCGATTTCGTAATGCTGCCAGTGACGATTTGAACCGCGCCATCCCAAACTGAAAATTCCGTAGACAACTTGCCGAACCCGCGTCGTCGCACGATCACGAAGCGTTGCCAGATCAGGAATCAGTCCGACATACCAGAACAGTAATGAGACCGTTCCATAAGTCGAAACCGCAAATACGTCCCATTCAAGTGGGCTGCGAAAGTTAGGCCACATTCCCTGATTGTAAGGAAGTGGAAATAACCAGTAGGCAAACCAGATACGACCAACATGGAAGGCTGGATACAACCCGGCGCAAGCCACCGCGAATAAGGTCATCGCTTCTGCCGCACGATTGATCGAGGTACGCCATTTCTGGCGGAACAAAAACAAGATTGCAGAAATCAAAGTCCCGGCGTGTCCAATACCAATCCAGAAAACGAAATTGGTAATATCCCACGCCCAACCGACTGGTTGGTTATTTCCCCAGACACCAATTCCGGTCAGAACCAGATAGGCCAACATTGACCACATCATAATTGTTCCGCCCAGGGAAATCGCAAATCCGATATACCAATTGCGTGGAGTATTTCCCTCTACCACAGTACTGACCTGTTCGGTCAGCGTTGCGTAGGTTTGCGATCCCTCAATCAAAAGTGGTTTCGCTAAGGGATTTTTTTCTGGAACTTTTAAATCGTTCGCTACTGCTTGCATGCTTGCAGCTCCGTTGATTTTAATCAGAAGCTTGTGGCTTCTTTAATTTGTACCGACTACCGATACATTTAATTCTTATGGTCTTCGACTAATTCTTTATTCGGGTTTCGGAACCTTGCCAGATACGAGGTACGTGGCTTAACGTTCAGTTCCGTCAACAATTGATAGTCACGTGCCTGCTTTTTGAGTTTGGCGACGCGGCTTTCTGGATCGTTGATATTCCCAAAAATAATCGAATCTGCCGGACAAACCTGAGCACAAGCCGGAGTAATTTCGCCATCCTTAATCGGACGATGACCTTCGACTTTGGCTTGGATTTTCACGGTCTGAATGCGCTGGACACAATAGGTACATTTTTCCATGACGCCGCGCATACGCACGGTGACATCAGGATTCTGTCCCATTTTTTCAGTGTCAGTAATATCTTTGTGGAAGTTTAGGTAATTGAAACGACGCACTTTGAAGGGGCAGTTGTTAGAGCAATATCTTGTTCCAACGCAACGATTATAGGCCATTGTATTCAAGCCTTCTTCGTTGTGAACCGTTGCCGCGACCGGACAAACTTCTTCGCAAGGCGCATTTTCACATTGCTGGCAAGTCATCGGTTGCTGCACTGCCCGCATATAATCTTCGTTGAAGATCCAGGGCTTCGCGCCACCCACAGCAAACTCAGTTTTCGGGACATTGGTGAAATAACGATCCATCCGAATCCAGTGCATTTCACGTCCCTTGAGAACCTGTTCCTTACCCACAATCGGAATATTGTTTTCGGACTGACAAGCCAACACACAGGCGTTACAACCAACACAAGTGTTCAGATCAATCGCCATTCCCCATTGATTACCCGCTGAGTAATTCTGAGGATTCGGATAAATACTGATCAATTCCGGCTCTTCCACCTTTTCTTTGATGAGTGCAGGAGATTTGACAAAATCTTCAAGGGTCGCTTCACGTACCAGCTCTCGCCCTTCCATACTCCAATGATCATTCGTTGATGCCAGCTTATAAGTATCACTGGTATTTGAAACCTTAACTCCAGTAGTAAAATCCATCGCACTGGAATGACGCAGCAAATAAGCATTTCCGCCAATATTATTGCCGATGCGACCAGCTTTCGTTCGACCATAACCCAGCGCGACGGAAATCGAATCCTTCGCGTGACCAGGCATAATCCAAACTGGTAAATTTAATTCACGACCATCAAGAGTGAGCTTCACAACATCTTCGTTTTTCACTCTTAATTTTTCGGCAGTGTCCTTACTCATCAACGCTGCATTATCCCAGACCAGTTTGCTCATGGGGTCAGGAACTTCCTGCATCCAACCGTTGTTCGCAAAGCGACCATCGTACATGCTCGCATCGGTCACAAAGTTTAATTCAATTTCACCAGTGGAAATCGGAGCCGCTTCCAACGCGCTGCCAATCGCTCCGGCATTCGCCGAAAGTTTTGCTTCGGCAAACCCGCTGCCAGCCTGAACACCATCGTGAACAACCTTATCCCAAGCCTTGCCAGTCGCAGATTTCGCCCACACGGTTTTTACGATTTCGTAACCACTTGTTTGTGGATAGCCTGAAATTGATGCCAAAAATTCAAGCGCACTCTTACCATTGTGAAGTGGTGCGACTAATGGTTGCTGAATACTCGCGGTTCCATCGTAGGCGCGACCATCGCCCCAACTTTCAAGGTAATGTGCTTCATTGATGTGCCAGTCACATTCGATGGCAGTTTCATCTTCGTATAAACCTAGATGAATTTTGTTTTTTACTGATTTCAGCGCTTCACGGAATTTCAAATCAGCCGGAGCATTGTAGACTGGATTTCCGCCAAGGATTACCAGCGTCGTAACCTTGCCACCTGTCATGTCAGCGCTTAGCTCTTTAATAGAAGCTGTACCCGATTCAAACTTTTCTTCAAAGCCGCGTGTGTACTTAACCACTTCGCCTGCCAATGAAGCATTGATTAAATGCGCTAAAGCGTGCACGTGAGCTGGTTGACGATTACCAACTACAATGACGGCTTTGCCTTTATTTGCGGTCAAATCTTTAGCGACAACCTCAACCCACTTGGCAGCCAGTTCATAACCGTTGAGCGCGCCTTTGTGCTTGTCTAATCCGCCAACTGTGATACCCAGCTTTTGAGCCAGCGCCGCTAAGAATCCACCGATTTTATGGCTTTGCAAACGTAGGCGATGATCTGCCATCGCGCCTGTCACGGTGAAATTACTTTCAACTGCATAGAGGCGATTCATTTTGTTATTAATATCTGAACCAGGCTCCGCCGCAACTGCTTTAGGCTCTTCTTTATGATCACCTGCTTTTGCAGTTTCGACCTTGTGCTCTGCTGGCTTGGCTTCGCTTTTATACTCTGCCTCGGATTTATGTTCCGCAGCTTTTTCGCCATGACCATGCTCAACAGCATCAACGTCAGTACCTGAAGCGCGACGTTTCTTTGAGAAGTTTTTGATGTTGAGCGTGCTCCCAATATCGCAACCCAGGAAATCCGAATCCAACGCCAAAACTACATCCGCTTTATCAAAAGCATAATGAACATGCGCTGGTTGTCCCAAGGCAAGATTCGCACCAGCCAAGGCATTTTCAGGCGAAGCTGCGTCATAGGTAATCCACTTCGCCTGCGGGAAAGTTTTAGCGATATGGTCGCGGAGTTCTCGCTGGGACGGCGATGAATTAGATTCGGCTAAAAACCGTAAACCTACGCCCTGTGCTGTCTTTGATTCAGCCAGTAAGACGCCGGAGGCTTTGACGAAATCATCCCACGTTTTGTTGTCTTTGCCTTGTCGAACGTACTTCGAGCGATCAGGATCATACAAATCAAGAATCGAAGCCTGCGCAAATCCACCGGTCGCGCCTAAGCTCGACGGGTGATTTGGGTTTCCCTCAATCTTGGTTGGGCGTCCATCATTCGATTTAACCAGCAAGCCTTGTGCTTGTCCGCCAAAATTGAAAATCGTCGCGTAATGCTGCGCGATTCCCGGCACAATTTGCTCGGTGATCTTACCGCCGGCAGGAAT
>JAYVRW010000033.1:0-8511 GCA_043775925.1 Blastocatellia bacterium | reverse complement strand
ATGCGACCATCGAAGGACATGTCGCTGACATCAAACGCGCTGGAAAATTAACCGGGCAGACGCAACTATCCCTGGATTTCGATTCGATTACGCTCAGAGATGGAACGAATCTTCCTTTTCACGCACAGGTTGAAAAAGTTTTTGCGACCGAGAAAGTGAAAACTGTTGATGAAGAAGGCAACGTACAGACTGGAAGTACCACCCGCGATACAACGATTCGTGGCGCTGGTGGAGCCGCTATCGGCGCTATTATCGGAGGTATTGCCGGTGGAGGCAAAGGAGCCGCCATCGGTGCAATTTTAGGCGCTGGCGTGGGAGCTGGTTCGGTGTATGTGCAGGGGAATAAAGATTTGATTTTTGATCCAGGGACGGAATTGTCGGTGAAAACTTTTGGCCCGCGCATATAAAAAATGCAGAAGCCCGCACGAGGTAAGGGTGCGTTCTCCGCGAGACTCTGTACCCTTACTTCGTGCGGGCTTCTGCATTTACATCATAAATCCGACATTCCTGACCAGATAATTATCAATCGTCGGGAATACCGTACTCATCGCGCTGTCCGCCACGCCAAACCACGAAGCCAGCGTTGCGCCATATTGATCTACCGATGTCGTCGGAATCCATCGCCCTTCATCACCGGCATCACTTTCACCATTCAACTGAAGTGTCGGATAGCTCCCATAAAAATCTCCGCCTTTCACTGCACCACCCATTACAAAATGATGATAGCCCCAGCCGTGATCGGTGCCACCGCCACTGGCTGGCTTCAAAGTACGTCCGAAATCTGACAGCGTGAAAGTTGTCACTGCGGACTCTGTACCAAGCTCAGTCATACAATCTGAAAAAGCTTTCATTGCTTTGCTCACCTGGGACAGTAAAGTAGCTTGATAGTTGTACTGTGTGCTGTGTGTATCGAATCCACCCAACGAAGCAAAAAAGACCTGCCGTTTTAACCCGATAGCCACACGCGCTTTGATGGTGGTGGCAATTTGTTTCAACTGATTGCCCAATGAAGTGGCAGGAAAAGCCGTAGCGACAGTGTTTCCCGTCATTGCAACACTATAAGTATTATTATTATCAATCGCGGCGCTCGTCAGCCCACTGTTGGCATTGATGAGAATTGAGTCACGGTCATACGTTAAGATAGTTCGCAGAGATTTGTAGCGTTGGTTGCGAGAAACATCGGTTGGAAATCCAAATAATGGCGCCCCCGGAACGAACGTCCGTGAATTTTTTCCGACGCCAAAAAGAATATCTCCATTCACTGACAGCAACGGCGGAAAAGTATTTGTCCCATTCAATCCAGCCGTCGCCTCGACTGTTCGCGCTCCCCATCCCGAAGCTGCCTGCGTCGTAGAGGAAACCGCCGCCTGCCATTGCACTTGTTGATCGGAATGCGAAAACAAATGCTCTGGTCGCGGCGCATTATTCAAAAATTGAACACGCGTCAGAGGCTGTACCAGCGTTCCGGTATTGCACATCACCGCCAACTTGCGTTGTTGATAAAGAGCCTGTAATTCAACCAGACTCGGATGTAATCCAAAGTCTGCACTCTGACTTGGAGCGCTGATTTTTAATAGCTCTGCCTGCGAGACATTGAGTCCGGTATTGCTTCCGCGCACAGCATTGTACGCCGCATAGTTCGTGTACGGAATAACGGTATTATTGCCATCATTTCCGCCAAACAAAAAGATGCAAACCAGCGCTTTGTAATCGCTGGCGGTTTGCGCTTCAAGTCGGCTTAACCCATCAAATTGCGAAAGCATCGCCGCTGCGCTCAGGCTCATTCCCGTTTGTTTGATAAATTTTCTGCGTGAGTGATTCATATTTCCCTCTTCAATGATTGAGACCTGATTATCGTTGCACCTGATATTGCGAAGCAGTCGCTACCAGATAAATTGCTGTTTGCGCTCGAAGCTTGGGATTCGTGGCTTCGACCGCATTCACAGCTTTCAAGACATCCGCTTTCATATTGGCGGACATCGAATTGTGCAACAACAAACGATTGAGCGCTTCAACCAGAGCGGGTGGATCAGCCGCTAAAGCCTGATATGTCGCCAGATCAATCTTGAAATTCGCGGGCGCATAATTCAACTGCAATCCCGTAATCACGGTATGAATAAAGTTCAGCCGGGACATCGCCGTTGAGCTGGATTGAATCGCAAATTCCGGCCCCAACGTTGACGTATTTGGTAACTGATAATCAGGCGGAAAATAATTAAAAACTGACGGAGAGTAGTACAAATCCTGTCCCATTGATTTAACCTGCTCGGCGTGGGTGTAATCACTGGTGGCGCTAAGCGACCGCAGTAAATTTAACAAGTACTGCACTGGTTCGCGCAGCTTTCCGTAACTCGCCGCAGTCTTGCTATCCCCACGCGCTTCAGGATCAAGCAGAATCGCTTTTATCACGGCGCGCAAATCTCCACGAATACCTACGCCATTATTATTAAAAACCCCAGCAACGCGGCTGATGTAGGCCGGCGAGGGATTACTCGTCACCAGATGTTGAATTAACTGCTTGCTAATAAATGGCCCGACATTCGGATGAAAAAAGATATTATCCAACGCTCGTTTGAGGTCTGTTTCTCCGTCAGTAGACCCCGGAACAACTGACCATTGAGCATTTGGATAGCTCAACAAATTCTTAACCCCTTTGTCGTGATTTGCATCGAAGCCGCTGGCATTCCGATATAGCCACATCGGTACAGCAAAGTTTTCAGGGTTGTGGACCAGAGCTGTTGCCCCAGTCTGTGTAGCATACGTCCAGCCCGTGAAAACATGCGCAAATCCTTCGACTGCTGACTGGGAATAGCTGGGAATGGTCTTACCGTTAATATCACGGATTGGAGTTCCATCCTGATTCAACATCACGGTTCCCAAAGAAAATAATTGCAGGACTTCACGCGCATAATTTTCGTTGGGAGTAGTGCCAAGCGTGGGATTTGGAGGATCGTTGTTCACCATATCCAAATACCTGCCCATGGCCGGACTCAAGGTCACTTTCTGTAATAACTGCCGATAATTTCCAAAGGCGGATTCGGTCAATAAATCAAGATATGGCGCAACGGAACTGGGCTGAATAATCTGCTTTCCTGAGACTACAAAAATCTGACTCAGGGCAAATGCAGTGCGCTGGCGAAGCTGATCTTTGCCAGTCATGGCGCGCTTGAAAAATTGCACCTGCAAAGGATACATCGTGTAGTTATCACGATAACAAAGGTCTTGCTGCTCAAGAGTTCCTGACGAACAGAGCAAGGTACTATTTGACGGATTAGGTTTGTAATATGGAAGCCAGGAAATCGGCGCAGAAAATTGCGTTTCGACCCAGGCGTCGGCTCCCAGCAATTTGACTTCGGCAATAGCGGCTTCGTTCGGCCCGAAGGTGGCTTGTTCCAACAAACGAATGGCGTCAGCTTCAGTGATAGTCGTACCTGTCTGCGCGTTGATGGCAGGATTCGCCAACAAACACCAGACCAGCAGCAGCGACCACACACTACGTCCAACAGCCTGAAGGCTTAAGGTGGCTCTAGGCATAGAGTGAGAATCCCTTTGAGTTGTGAGATCATCTCAAGGGGCATTTGAGAGTGTTCTATTATTCTTAACTGAGCATCCGGCAAGGAGCGGGTTTAGTTTACCTAAGTTAAACGAATTTGCAAGGACTGGAGCGTACGCGTCCTCGCTTGCAAACGTCGCGGAACAGCGTAAAAAATGCTCAGGAAGCAGTTTTCAGATAATGCTTGACACGGCTCTTGCGCTCAAGTCATTTAAGGTACTCTCAGAATCTCAAGAAATGATGATAGTCCGAAAACTTTCTTTTGGCGTTCAATCAACCAGGCTCCTATACCTGCATCAATCGCAGCCTGATAATCTTCCACCGGACTATCGCCAAGATGAACGGCTTCCGATGCAAAAATTTGATTGTCGCGCAAAGCTGCGTGGAATATTTCAGGATGAGGTTTAGCAAAACCAACGCGGCTGGAAAAATGAATTGAATCAAAATAGTTTTTCAATCCGAAGCCATCCAATAATCCAATCAGGCGCGAATCAAAATTAGAAATTACCCCCATTTTTATTGACTGCGCTTGCAGTGCTGCCAACGTTGGCAAGACATCATCAAAAAGTTTCCAGGCATCTGTCTCAGCATAGTACGTGTACGCTTCACCAAAAAACTCCTCAAAATATTTAAATTCCCCGAACTCCGCAAAAACCTGAGATACAAGCTGAAACCACCATTGATATTCTGCCTTGGCTAACTCTTCACCATTCAAATCTTTCGCAAACGCGAGCGGCGGCATCCGCTTGAAAGATTGAACAAAATTTCTTTGCAACAGTTCCGGCTCAACTTTCTTCCCAAACTGTTGCGCCAGTATTGAGTATGTGTTTCCAACTGGTTCAGCTACCTCAAATAAAGTCCCTCCAGCATCAAAGAAAACCATTTTGATCTGTCTACCATTTATTTGCATTTGTAACCTAACACGATTAGTCTACTGCTGTTTTCAGATTGCAAAACACTTCGCCATTTTTCGGAAGGCGGAACAAAATTTCCATTGGAGCCAATGTTAATGAAGAATCAGAGCTACCTGCGGCTCAGTTGCTTTGTCGCTGTATTACTAACTCTCACCTCATCAGTTTACGCACAACTTTCCAATTCAGAAAGCTACGCCATCAAAGGTGCAACCATCGTGACCGTTTCCGGTGCGACCATCCCAAACGGAACCGTTGTCATCAGAAATGGATTAATCGCGGCGGTCGGCGCTGATGTCAACGTCCCCGCTGATGCCCGCGTTATTGAAGGCAAAGGGATGACAGTTTACCCTGGATTGATAGACGCGTATTCATCGTATGGTATTAGACCTCCCACGCCTCCCGCCGGCGGAGGAAATCCGCCAGCAGCGTTTCAAGCCCAATTAAATGCAGGTGAAACAGGCGCGGGCTTGCTACCTGAAGTCACTGTCAATGACCTGCTTTCGGTCAATGCCGAGACGTTCGATCAACAGCGTAGCGCAGGGATTACGGCAGCTTTAACTTCGCCGCGTGATGGCGTGTTTCGTGGTCGTGCTGCCTTCATCAATCTGGGAACCGAATCAGGAGAAAAACTTTTGCTCCGTTCGCCGCTGGCGCTCAGCATTGGATTTGGTGGCGCTCGCGGCAGTTATCCCGGATCGTTAATGGGAGTCTTCGCCTTTCTGCGGCAATCATTTCTTGATGCAAAAAATTATCAGGAACTTTGGGATAATTATTCTAAATCGCCACGTGGCAAAGCTCGCCCAACGCATAATAAATCGTTGGAAGCTTTGTTGCCTGTGATCAGTGGCAAAATGCCGGTGATCTTCAACGTCAACAGCGAACGTGAAATCCGCCGCGCCATTGCCCTCGGCGAAGAATTTAATTTGAAATATATGCTGAGCGGTGCAGGGCAAAGTTATTTGATCCCTGACCTGCTCAAGCAAAAAAATGCAACGGTGCTTTTAAGCCTCGGCTTTCCGCAAAAACCTACTGGATTGGACGATCCCGAATCCGAATCGTTGCGCACTTTAAAGGATCGTGCTGAAGCTCCGAAAGCTGCGGCAGCCTTGAGTAAAGCAGGCGTTCGCTTCGCCTTCACTTCTGGGACGCTGACCCGTTCGGCTGACTTTATTGGCAACGCTTCACGCGCTGTCGAAGCTGGACTTGCTAAAGACGAAGCCATCAAAGCACTCACGCTTTACCCTGCGCAAATCTTCGGATTGTCCGAACAGCTCGGCAGCATTGAGCAGGGGAAAATTGCGAACCTGATTGTGACAACAGGTGATCTTTTCAGCAAAGAGACAAAAATCAAATACACCTTTGTTGACGGCAAGCAATTTGAAAATAAAGCGCCGGAAGCTCCGAGAAGACCGGAAGGAAATGGGAGACCGGGAGCAGTTCCCCCGACTTCAAATGTAGCCGCTGCCGGTAACTGGACATTGACAATTAATTCTCCTGCCGGAACGATGAACGCGCCATTAACGCTTCAGGTTGACAAAGAAAATGTCACCGGTGAAATCAGTACGCCCACAGGAAATACTAATATCAGCAATGGAAGATTGAATGGAAATGAGTTGAGCTTTACCTATTCGATCAATTTTCAGGGGCAGCCATTAACGATTAATGCCAAAGGAAAAATTGAAGGGAATTCCATCAACGGTTCAATGGAAACAATGGGAACAAGCTTTGATTTTAGTGGCGTCAGAAAGCCATAAAATGCTGCCAACAGAAAATGTGGTGCGGGTTCTTTACCCGCATTTGAGGACTTTTATGAAACAACTATTTTCTATTTTAACACTGACATTTATTTTAGGAATTTCAGCCTTTGCACAGGACGAAATCTTAATTAAAAACGCGACGATCATGACGGCTTCGCACGGCACTATCGTCGGCGGTTCCATCTTCATCAAAAATGGTAAAATCACTGCTGTTGGAAAAACTGTTAGTGCATCAGCTAACGCCAAAGTCATTGACGCCACCGGAAAATTCGTCACGCCCGGATTCGTAGATTCGCATTCGCACACCGCCCTTGATTCCGTCAATGAAGGCTCGCTTTCGGTCACGGCGATGGTACGAATGCGCGATGTCGTGAATCCTACCGACATCAATATTTATCGGCAATTGGCGGGCGGAATGACAACGATTCACCCCCTGCACGGCAGCGCGAATGCCATCGGCGGGCAAAATACCATGCTCAAATTAAAGTGGGGGAAAACTGCCGATGAAATGTATTTTGACGGCGCGCCACGCACGATCAAATTTGCGCTCGGAGAAAATCCCAAACGTGCGAATTTCCGCGCACCGGGAATCGCGCAACGCTACCCCGCGACCCGCATGGGAGTTGAAGAAACCATTCGCCAAGCCTTTACTGAAGGTCGTGAATACATCAAAAAATGGGATGATTTTGAAGCCGCCAAAAAACGCGGCGAAGATGTTGTCGCCCCGCGCAAAGACCTCAAACTCGAAGCCATCGCTGATGTGCTACGCGGAAAAATTGATATTCATTCGCATTGCTACCGCGCCGATGAAATCATGATGCTCGTGAATCTGACGGAAGAATTCGGTATCAAAGTTCATACCTTTCAGCACACGCTGGAGGGCTACAAAGTCGCGCCGGAAATTGCCAAACACGGAGCGAGCGCTTCGATTCTGCCGGATTGGTGGTCATATAAAATGGAAGCCTACGACGCGATCCCCTACAACGCCGCAGTCATGACGCGCCACGGCATCAAAGTGGCGATCCACTCTGACAGCAATGAAACCTCCCGACATTTTTATCTGGAAGCTGCGAAGTTGATGAAGTACGGCGATCTCACCGAAGAAGAAGCCTTGAAAATGATTACACTGAATCCGGCTGAAATAATGCGGATTGAAAATCGCGTCGGTAGCATTGATGTCGGCAAAGACGCTGATCTCGTGATCTTCAACGGACATCCGTTCAGCGTGTATTCGCGCCCTGATATCACCATGATCGAAGGCGAAATTTACTTTGATCGAACGAAAGATGTAGAGTTGCGCGAAGCCCTGGTCAAAGAGAAAAAAGCCTTAATCGAAAAGGAAAAGAAAGTCGGAGGTACGCCGCAACCAATGACCCTGCCTGCGCCGCCAACACCTGCCCAGGCAGAATGGGACGCCCATCCGCATCATCAATAATTTGAAATGTGGGACGGGTTCTTTACCCGTCACCAAAAAAGCTTTCTAGTGCGGGTAAAGAACCCGCACCACATTTTGTGAATATGGAGTGGGTGTCATGAAGAAATTATTTCTCAGTTTGTTTTCGATCATTATTTTTTCAGGAATCGTCGTAGCGCAAAGCACTGATAACTGTGAGAAATTCAAAGCTATCGTAGTCGCCCCGCCCGAAGGTGTTGACCATAAATTAGTAGTCATACAACCTGACGAAAAAATTGAACCGAAAGGCATCGTGATTAATCCTTGTAAGATGTCTGCGCTACAAAATATCAAAATTATCAGAGCGCCAATTCCAAAGACGAATCCTCAAATCTCAAATCTATTTCAATTGAGCAAACAGACATCATTAAATTTATCGCAGCGGCTTCCGCGAGTGGTTTTACCACTTTCTGAAGCGACGAAAAAGCTTATTCAACGATGATTCCCCCTGTCTCTTTTGCATTATGGTTGTTTCTGTTACTTGACACATTAATGATGGCTTTGTTACTGATCCTGACCTATTTCAATATTGAGAATACAGTGATTGGCAATATTCTATTCAACAGACTTGTTGCGATGAAGGAAGAAGGATAAGTTGGGAGGATGAAATTAGCAATCAGAGAGTTAAAAACAGAGCGACAATGGCGAGTGGCAACGGGGATGGATGAAAGACGGTTCGAGCGGTTACTGAAATACGCGGAATGGCGCTGTCGAATGCGAAACGGAATCAGGAGTTGGGGTTGAAAGTGTTGCAGAGCGCCCTGAAAACAGCCGGTTACGCCCCGCAACGAGAATTCAGGAGTGTGCAGGAATTCGAAGTGTGACTGAACAAAG
>JAYVRW010000032.1:0-2582 GCA_043775925.1 Blastocatellia bacterium | reverse complement strand
CAATCGGGACGGTAATTGCTTAAAATGACTTATTTATTCGTCTGCGGCACATTACGACAGAGTCAGGTCGGTTCTCTAAAGGTAGAACTAATCCAACTTATGCAGAGCTTAAAGTTCATTGGAACGGGTTCAGCGGTTGGACAACTTTACGACCTCGGAGACTATCCCGGCGCAATTGTCGGAGAAAATTTTGACAGCAAAATCGTGGGAGAAGTCTATGAAGTAGACCATCCACAAGCAGTGTTCACGATTCTGGATCAATACGAAGGTTTCATCCCCGGCGAACTCGAAGCAAGTTTATTTGCGCGAGTCAAAGTAAAAATCACGATGTCAGACGGGAGCCTAATTGAGGCTTGGATGTATGTTTATAATGACTGGGTCGCTACCGGACATTTAATTGAAAGCGGCGATTATGTCGAATATTTAAAAACCAATGCAGAAGCCCGCACGCAGTAAGGGCGCTCGTGGCAGAAGCCCGACTGTTAAGGAGGGCAACCGTAGTTTCCTCTGCACTAACGCCATTACTCCGTGCGGGCTTCTGCAAAAATCAAATAGAAAATGAATAACGAAAGTTTCGATTTAGCCAACACAAAACGACTTGAAGACCAGTACATTATGACGACGTATGCGCGTCAGCCGGTGCTGTTTGTACGCGGACATGGCTCAACGTTAGTCGCTTCCAACGGAAAATCGTATCTCGATTTTATTTCCGGCATCGGCGTCAACGTCCTCGGCTACGATCACCCGCGCATCCGCCGCGTGATGAGCGAACAAGCTTCGTTAATGCACACCTCGAATCTTTATTATCATCCATATCAGGGCTTGCTCGCGGAACAACTCGCCAATGCTTCGGGATTGTCTCGCGCCTTCTTTTGCAATAGCGGAACCGAAACTGCCGAAGCCGCATTGAAACTCTCTCGTGCGTGGCAGCGCAGACAGGGACGCGAAGATAAATACGAATTCGTTTCACTCACCGGATCATTTCACGGACGCTCAATGGGTTCGCTTTCCGTGACCGCGCAAGAAAAATATCGTGCGCCGTTTGAACCGTTACTACCCGGCTGCAAATTCATCCCCGCCGGAGACCACGACGCCGCCCGCGCCGCGATCAACGAACGCACTGCCGCCGTCATCGTAGAAACGATTCAAGGCGAAGGTGGAGTCCGCCCACAATCGCCCGAATACCTGCAAACATTGCGCGATGCCTGCACCGCGACCGACGCGCTGTTCATCGTAGACGAAGTGCAATGCGGTCTGGGGCGTACCGGAAAAATCTTCGCCTATCAACACAGCGAAGTTCAGGCAGACATTTTGACAGTAGCCAAACCGCTCGGATTAGGCGTTCCGCTTGGCGCGATTGTCGTCAGCGAAAAAGCGGCTGACGGATTCCAGCCCGGCGATCACGGCACGACTTTTGGCGGTGGGCCTTTAGCCTGTCGTTTGAGTCTTGAATTTTTTGAAGAGTTGAATGAAAACGGCTTATTGCAAACTGTCAACGAGACAGGAAGTTATTTCAAGCAAAAGCTGATACACCTCCAGGAATTGTATCCCGACACCATCAAGGAAGTCCGTGCGATGGGCTTAATGATCGGCGTCGAATTAAATTTCCCGACGAAAAATTTCCCCGTAAAAATGCTGGAACGCGGATTTCTAATGAACAGTACGAACGATACGACGTGCCGATTCTTACCGCCGTATATTATTAAACCATCAGAGATTGATTCGATGTTGACAGCGTGGGAAGAAGTGTTGGTTGAGGAAGCCAGAGAAGTAGCGTAACCAGCCATGGTTGCGACAGCCTTTGCTTCGCAAAGGCTAATCTACAACTCATTCGTAATCCTGGAGTGGCACTAATCTGCAATTTATTTATGGACTTCATCATCCGCAAAGCAATGACGAAAGATGCGACCAGAATTCACTGGCTCATCACGAACTACGCCCAGAAAGAGCAAATGCTGCCGCGTTCATTGCTGAGCATCTACGAAAATATCCGCGATTTTTATGTCGCGACGGCTGAAATTGACGGCAAAGAGACAGTCATCGGATGTTCAGGCTTGCACTTCACCTGGGGCGACATGGCGGAAGTTCGTTCGCTCGCCGTTGATCCGACGACCGGAAAAAAAGGCATTGGACGCGCCTTAGTCGAAGCCAATATCGCCGAAGCCCGCGAACACGATTTAGTGCAGGTGTACGCGTTTACTTATGTGCAGGGATTTTTTACCAAGCTTGGTTTCCGCGTCGTCCAGCACGAATTGATGCCGCGCAAAGTCTGGATGGATTGCGTGACCTGTCCCAAAATGAGTAGCTGCGACGAAGTCCCAATGGTGCTTGATTTAATCGAAGGCGCACAACCGGAAGAATTTGACGTGAGCCAGGTTCCGACGCCGATTGTAAAAATTCGTGGGGTGAATCGTGAGGAGATTTAGGAAATAGACCACGGATGACGCGGATTAAGCGGGTTTTCGCTGATCTGCGCTAACCCGCATGATCCGCCCAATCTGTGGTCTATTTTGAAAATTTATGCCAATCGAGCTTTCAAAAGAAACAAAACAGGAAGCGATAAATTCGCTGCAAAAATACTG
>JAYVRW010000031.1:0-33099 GCA_043775925.1 Blastocatellia bacterium | reverse complement strand
CGATGGTTTGACCGGATTATTTTTTAAGCATCCCACCAGCCAGTCATTATCTGAAGCCATTGAACAATTTGATGATTACCGCTGGTCTCAGCGCGTTCTTCGCCAACATGCTGAGAAGTTTTCTTATCAGGTTTTTGCAGGTCGAATGCTGGAATTTCTCAGTCAGGTGGCGCCCGCTTCCTGCCAACAGGAATTACTCACAATTAAAAGAAATATTTTAGCCGGAGCGAAAGAATTTGTCATTGCAGAAGCCCGCACGCAGTAAGGGCGCGTAGTGAAAATGCAATCAATTACAGGCGAGAGAGAAATGGAAGCAATTAGTCTAAATCGAGAAAAGCAGGTGCAGTCGCTGATCGAATCTAATCATTCTGTCAGCGATTCAGGTGAAGTCTGCCTGCATCAACTCTTCGAAGCTCAGGTTAAAAAAGCTCCTCACTCTCCTGCGCTTATTTTTGACGATGAAATTCTGACCTATCACGAATTCAATCGTCGTGCCAATCAAGTGGCGCACTACCTGAAAAGGATTGGCGTTACTCCTGAAACGCTGGTCGGGATTTTTATGGAGCGATCACTTGAAATGGTGATTGCGATGTACGGTATTCTCAAAGCTGGGGGCGCATACCTGCCACTTGATCCTGATTACCCGGCAGACCGTATCGCCTTCATGATGAAAGATGCCGGAGTCCCGGTTTTATTGACGCAGAACGCATTGCTGACAGCTTTGCCAAATCATCATTCTCAAGTCGTTTGTCTGGATACCGCAGAAATTCAGCAGGAAAGCGAAAGCAATGTTGAGAGTGGGGTGACACCTGCCAATCTGGCGTATGTGATTTATACCTCAGGCTCAACCGGGAATCCCAAAGGCGTCATGATTGAGCATCGCGGGATTTGTAATCAATTGCAATGGATGCAATCGCAATACCCGCTAAGTACGAAAGACGGGGTTTTATTGAAAACTCCGTTTAGTTTTGATCTTTCTTTATATGAATTCTTTTCACCATTAATTGCCGGAGCCAGATTAGTGATTGCCGAACCCGGTGGACAGAAAGATGGCTCGTATTTAATTGAGCTAATGCAACGCGAAAAAATTTCGACTTTATTTATGGTTCCTTCGCAGTTGCAGATGCTGTTAGAAGACGAAGCTTTTAGTCAATGTGAATCGCTACAACATATTTTTTGCAGCGGAGAAGCATTACCGTTCGCCTTGCAACAACGCTTTTTTGCGCGGATGCCTCGGCATATTGCGCTGCATAATTTGTATGGTCCGACGGAAGCCTCGGTCGAATGCACGTACTGGGATTGCGAACGCGACACTAAGCGAAACTTTGTGCCAGTTGGACGACCGATTACGAATTACCAGATTTACATTGTAGACGAACAATTCAATCCGGTTCCAACCGGAACGGCAGGAGAATTATTAATCGGTGGCATTGGATTGGCACGCGGATATTTGAATAGACCGGAACTAACATCTGAGAAGTTTCGGGTTTCGGGTTTCGAGGAAAAAACCTTGGAGGCCAACTCCATTCCTGGCGACCCAAGCCTCGAAACGCGAAACTCAAAACGCGAAACTGATTACCTCGAAACCCGAAACCCCAAACTCGAAACTATTGTCTATCGTACTGGCGACCTTGCCCGCGTTCATCCTGACGGTGTGATTGAATGTTTAGGGCGGATAGATTTTCAGGTCAAAATTCGCGGGCATCGCATCGAACTTGGAGAGATAGAAGCGATTTTATCTCAACATGATTTGGTACGCGAATGCGTTGTCGTCGCACGCGAAGACATCCCTGGTGACAAACGTCTGGTGGCATATTACGTCGGGGAAAGTGAGCTGAAAGGCGAAGAACTTCGTCATCATCTCGGCCAAAAACTGCCAGATTACATGATTCCGTCTTTGTTGTTGAGGCTTGATTCGCTCCCGCTTTCGCCGAACGGAAAAATTGATCGCAAGCAATTACCTTCTCCCGAAGAAATGAATAATGAGCGTGACAAAGATGAAGTTGTCAGCGCCGATAATAAAACCGAAGCCAAGCTGGTTGAAATCTGGGAATCAGCTTTGCACCTTCATCCGATTAGCGTGACGGACAATTTCTTTGAGCTGGGCGGTCACTCATTGTTGGCGGTTCGTATCTTTGCTGAGATTGAAACTCATTTTGGCAAACGGCTTCCGCTCGTGACCTTATTTCAATCACCAACCATTCGGCAACTGGCGGTTTTTCTACAAACACAAAATGAACAATCGTTATGGACTTCATTGGTTCCATTACAGCCCAACGGTAACAAGCCTCCATTTTTTTGTGTTCACGCCATTGGCGGCAATGTTCTTGAGTATTACGAACTCGCTCAGCAGATGCCATCCGATCAACCATTTTATGGTTTGCAATCGGTTGGATTGGATGGCAAACGGCAACCCCTCACGAGTATTGAAGAAATGGCGTCGCAATACATTAAAGAGCTACGCCAGCTTCGACCGCAGGGGCCTTATCATCTGGGCGGACGGTCGTTTGGCGGTGTCGTAGCGTATGAGATGGCGCAACAACTGCGCGAACAAAATCAGGAAGTTGCGATGGTGGCGTTGCTTGATACGGATCCAATTGGTTGGCTGAAACGTTTTCCGCGCGGGGTTACTTTGAAATATCAGGCGCGTTTTTTGGTCATCCGAATCCAACGACATCTGACCACTATTGAGCAATTTAACTGGCGAGGTAAAATTGCTTATTTTCTGGAAAAAGCCAACTACAAGCGACGTAAAGTTGAGACCTGGCAGTGGCAGGTGAGCCGAAAGTTCAATCAAAGTGAAGAACTGCCTTTGGCTGATACCTTGCGTGATATTGAAGAGTTCAATTATCTGGCTGCCAAAAAATATGTCCCTCGCGCGTATCCAGATCGAATCACATTTTTTTCTGCGAATGAAGAAGTCAGTTCAGTGGAAAATCAGTTTGGTTGGCAGTCTCTAGCAACCGGAGGAGTGGAGGTTGTAGAGGTTCCAGGTAATCATCAAAGCATGATTGAAAACCCTAACGTACAGCTCTTAGCCGAACAACTTGATAAGCGATTAACTCGAAAGGATCAGTCAAGCAAGTAAGTCGGCTGAGAAATTAAGATCAGACATGACACAATTGGCACAAAGAATTGAAGAGCTTTCATCAACCAAGCGCGCACTACTCGAAAAGAAGTTGCGCGAAAGAAATCGTGCGCCGAACAAAGTTACGAGGATTCCCCTTCGTACAGACAGATTTATTGCGCCGCTGACCTTTAATCAACAGAGTCTGTTATTTCTATCGCGCTTAAATCCTTCTGTCTCGACTTACAATCTTTCGGATGCGATGAGGCTGCGCGGAAAGCTTAATCAAGAAGCTTTCCAACAAGCACTGGAAAGAATCTTTGCGCGTCACGATTCTTTACGAACTACTTTTGTAGAAATTGATGGAGAGCCAAAACAGCAAATATCTGCGTCACAATCCTTGCCATTGAGCGAGAGAGATTTTACGCAATTCCCAAAAACTGAGCGGGAAGTGGAAGCTTTAAAATTTCTCTCAGCAGAAATCGCCTGTCCAATTTCTCTTGAGCAATCTCTCTCTAAATTTGTCCTCGTCAAGTTGGATGAACAGGAACATATTTTGTTAGTAATGATCCACCATATCGTCAGTGATGGATCGTCACTTGGTATTTTCTGGAATGAATTCGCTCAGCTTTATGCGAGTTACGATAGGCAACAGTTGCCTCAGTTGGCGGAGCTTCCGATTCAATTTGGAGACTACGCTGCCTGGTCGCTTCAACAGGAACAGGATTTCAGTCAGCAACTTCAGTATTGGAAAAAACAACTTGCTGCCGCTCCGGCTTTGCTTGAAATTCCGGCTGACCGTCCGCGCCCGGCAGTCCAAAGTTTTCAAGGCGCACAACTTTCTAACGTGTTTTCTGCTCGTCTGCAAAATGAATTGAAAGCTTTAAATAAAAGCGAAGGCGTGACGATGTTCATGACTTTGTTGGCGGCTTTTAATGTTTTGTTGGCGCGTTATACCGATCAGGACGATTTGGTAGTTGGCGCTCCGGTAGCAGGACGGACACGCACGGAAACAGAATCATTAATTGGGTTTTTCGTGAATACTTTGGTACTTCGCTCTGATCTTTCGGGCAATCCGACGTTCAGTGAATTATTGCGAAGAACCAAAGAAACTACCTTAGATGCTTTTTCCAATCAGGATTTTCCGTTTGAGAAATTAGTGGCTGAATTGCGCCCCGAACGAAGTCTGAGTCATAACCCGATATTTCAAACGGCTTTTGCGCTACAGACTGAGACAAATTTGTCAGTAAAAATCACGGGATTAGAACTCAGTCCTTTTAAAATTAGCGCAGTGACTTCCAAGTTTGATTTGTTTTTATCGGTTAGCGAAACCGCTGATGGATTGCGCACGACGATTGAATACAGTACCGATTTATTTGATGAAGTGACGATGCAACGCCTGATGCAGCATTATCAGAATTTACTGGAAGGAATTGTCGCCGACCCTTCACAGCATTTGTCAGATTTGCCTTTATTGAGTTCGGCAGAGCTTCAGCAAATCTTGATTGAATGGAATGACACGGCGACTGAATATCCCAAAGAAATGTGCCTCCATCAATTGTTTGAAGCACAGGTGGAAAGCACTCCTGAGGCTGTTGCAATAGTTTCAGGCGAAGTCAATGTTAGCTACTACGAACTTAATCGTCGCGCTAATCAAGTGGCGCAGGTGTTACGCGCCGTCGGAATAAAACCAGACACGTTAATCGGGCTTTTTACAGATCGCTCAGTAGAGATGGTAGTTGGTGTCTTAGGAATTCTGAAAGCTGGCGGAGCCTATTTGCCGCTGGATTCGGGTTATCCTCAAGCGCGCTTGCAATACATGCTTAACGACGCCAAAGCGCCTGTGATTTTGACGCAGACAGCTCTGCGTTCACGGCTACCGGAAACGGCTTCAAACATAATTTGTCTGGATGAAAAAGGTATATTTTCTCAGCAAAGTGAAGAAAATCTGCCCAATCTGAACAAAGCTGAAGATTTAGCGTATGTGATTTACACGTCCGGTTCGACCGGACAACCAAAAGGCTCCGCGATCATTCATCGTGGTGTCAGTCGATTGGTAATTAAAACAAATTACATTCAATTAGATAGTTCGGATGCGATGGCACAGGTCTCAAATATTTCATTTGATGCTGCCACGTTTGAGCTGTGGGGTGCGCTCTTGAATGGAGCCAGACTGGTCATCATTAATCAGGACATTGCGCTCTCTCCGAAAGAATTTGCCACACAGTTACGAGATCAGAAAATTACGACGATGTTCCTGACGACAGCGCTTTTTAATTTGTTGTCACGAGAAACGCCAACCGCCTTTGCAACTCTGAAAACATTAATCATCGGAGGCGATACCTGTGATCCGGGTTGCTGTCGTGAAGTACTGAAAAACGGAGCGCCGGAACGTTTATTGAATGGCTACGGCCCCACCGAAAGCACAACGTTTGCGGCGTGGCATCACATTAAAAATATTGGGGAAGGCTCAATTCCGATTGGACGCCCGATTTCCAGTACTACAATTTTTATTTTGGATCGTTATCTGAATCCGGTTCCGGTAGGTGTTCCCGGAGAACTCTATATCGGCGGAGATGGCTTGGCGCGTGAATATCTGAATCAACCGGAAATGACGAAGGATAAGTTTCGGGTTTCGGGTTTCGGGTTTCGAGACCCCCATTCCGATATACCCGCTTCGATAAAAAAATCTGGTGCCGATGGTTTTCTCCCCGAAACTCGAAGCTCGAAACCCGAAACCCATCTTTATAAAACTGGTGACATCGCGCGTTACCTTCCTGATGGAAGCATTGAATTTATTGGTCGAAAAGATCATCAGATCAAACTACGCGGGTTTAGGATTGAGCTGGGAGAAATTGAAACGGCACTGCTTGCGCATCCCGCAATTCAGGAAATTGTCTTGATGGTAGATACGGGTAAAAACGATAAAAAATTAGTCGCGTATTACGTCGCTGCTACGACTCTGGCAGTTAGTGATTTGCGTGAATTTCTCAAGCAGCGGTTGCCGGATTACATGATTCCTTCGGCGTGGGTTCGATTGGAGCAATTTCCTCTGACGCCGAATGGTAAAGTTGATCGCAAAAAATTGCCTAAAGCCGATCAATTGCTAAATGAAGCCAAACCAGAATTGGTCGTAGCGAAAGACGAATTAGAAGTGCGTCTGATCAGTATCTGGGAGGAAATTCTAGGCATTCATCCGATTAGTACCCGCGATAATTTCTTTGAGTTGGGCGGTCACTCTCTGATTGCTGTTCGGCTTTTCAGTGCCATTAAAACAGCCTTTGGTAAGCAATTACCACTTGCTGTTTTATTTCAGTCTCCAACGATTGCACAGATGGCTGAACTATTGCGAGCACAAGGATGGGAACCATCATGGAATTCGTTAGTGCCGTTGCGCGTCAATGGCACGGCGTCGCCATTTTTCTGTATTCATGCCGTGGGCGGAAACGTACTGGAATATAACAAGCTGGTTCAATACTTCGATTCCGATCATCCGTTTTATGGATTGCAGGCGGTCGGCTTGGATGGAAACACTGCGCCACTGACCAGCATTGAAGAAATGGCGGCGCACTACTTGCAGGAAATACGCCAACTACAAGCTCATGGTCCATATTACTTAGGCGGGCGTTCGTTTGGTGGTTCGGTTGCCTTCGAGATGGCGCAACAACTGCACGATCAGGGCGAACGAGTTGCATTGTTAGCCATGCTTGACACTTATCCGCTGGGCTGGTTGAAATTATTTTCTGAAGCTGAAGCCCAGGAGTTCCAGCAGAAATTTTTACGACTTCGCTTCAATCAACATTGTCGTAATCTGTTGGCCCTGAATCTAAAGGGTAAAGTTCATTATGTGTTGAGTAAAGCGCAATTTAAAACGCGAAGAATAAAAAATATCTGGTGGCAGTTGAAGAAGAAATTTACTCAGAACTCAGATTCTTCACTTGATAATATTTTGCGTAAAATTGAAGAAATAAATTATCTCGCTGTCAGAAAATATGTCCCGCAAACATACGCCGGAAAAGTCACTTTTTTCTGCGCTCAAGCAGAAGTCAGCGTCGCAGAAAATATTACCGGATGGCAGCATCTGGCGACTGGCGGAGTCGAAATTGTCCGTATTCCCGGCGATCACCAGACCATGATTAAAGAACCACAAGTGCAGGAACTGGCACAGCAACTGACGCTGGCTCTTTCCAGAGCGAAACTTGAAAAAACAGGAGAAGGTTATTGTGAATAATGTATTGCTCTTCACCAGTCTTACTGCCGCCAGTGATGACATTTTTGAAATCCTCAATCGTATCGTTGGGCATTCGTGGGTGCTTGATACTTTGTTGACACTGCCTTTAGAAAATCAATTAGTGAAGGCGGCCATTATCGGAGGATGCTTTTTTGCGGTTTGGCAAGGGCAGGATGATGAAGCGGAAATGGTACGCAAACGAAGGATTTTGTTATTGACCTTGTTGGCTTCAGTGTTTGTCATTGCTACTACGAAGACGATTTCCAAGACAGTCTTTTTGCCTCGCCCTTTCATTCAATCACAACAGGCATTTCATTTGGAAGGCGATCAATTAGTCGAAAGCCATAAATTACCCTATCGCGTGCCACTGGATGACGAGAGCCAAAAAAGCTTTCACGCGCTGCAAAAAGGGGAGGTATTTCAAAATGATCTCGGCTCATTTCCCAGCGATCACGCCGGATTTTACATGACATTGGCAGTTGGAATTTGGTTAGCCTCACGACGCGCCGGAGCCATTGCGATTGCCTGGGCAGTGCTGGTGATTATGGGTAGCCGCATCATTACTGGTCAGCATTCTCCACTGGATGTAGTGGTTGGTGGAGGGATTGGAATTGTCCTCCTCCTGCTGGTTCAGATAATTATTGGCAAGGGATTTCGGAAGTTAATTGATCCCATGACCAGATGGACTTTACGGCATCAGACGTTATCCAGTGCCTTGATTTTTATCATTATTTTTGAAGCGGCCAACACGCTCCAAAACCTTCGCCCTTTGCTCAAAGCGGGAATGGCGATCGGCAAACACCTCATCAAAGGCCAGTTATGACAATGTTTTACCTGAATAAAATACTGAAGCTGGTCGCAATCATGCTGGGCGCTTTTTTGATAAATGCCTGCGGGCTTGATCAAAAGGGAATGGTGATGATGACTGAGCCTGGTTATCGCGCCACTGTGATTGGAACAAATCACGATGGCTTTCAAGTTGCCGATGGCATTTTATGGCATCAGGGAAAGCTTTACATGGCAGATGAAGCCGGAGGCGCTTTACGCATCTGGCACGACGCCAAAGATGTCAAAACTTTGTGCGATACGACCCTCGGAATTCAATCACCGGAAGATTTAGTGATGGATGCTGAAGGTAATATTTTCTTTACGGATGATGATGCCGGGGGGGTGTGGGAAGTGGACAAAAACGGTAAAGCTTTTCTGCTGGCGGGTAAAGATAAAGGATTAGTTTCGACCGAGGGAATAGCCTTGTCGCCAACAGGTGCGATTCTGGTTGGTGACGGAGTGCGGCATCAGGTGTTTAGCGTCAGTCGTACTGGAGACGTAACGGTTTTTCTAGGACCGGGTTATGGCATCACCAAACCGGAAAGTATGGTCTATGATGAAAAGGGAAATCTTTATATCGCCGATAACGAAGACCAGATTGTTTACTTATTGACACCTGAAATGAAACTGCAACGGTTGATTGAAAACCGTGTGGGTTTCTCGCCGGAAACAATCTGGTACTCAAATCATGTACTTTATATTACTGATAGCAGCGACGGAAAACTGATGCGTTACACACCTGAAGAAGGCGTCAAAACGATAGCCGTTCTGGGCGGAAAGTTAAGCAATATCTGTGGTATCACAATGGATGAGCAGGGCAGCATTTATGTTTCGATTCAGACGGATTTGAAACGTAAAACCGGATACCTGCTCAGGTTCGATAAAGAGCCACAGGTATAGGAGTCAGAGTTTATGCGACAAAAATTACGATGGAAATTGGTTTTAGTTTTTAGCTGTGTTTTCGCCTTGAATGTTTTTGCTGCGAAGCCATTTCAAAGAACCGATGCACTTTCATTCAGCGGGTCAGGAGATTACGTCACGTTTGGAGCGCCCAGCCAGATTGGGTTTTCTTCGTTTACGATAGAAACGTGGTTTCGCCGTACCGGAGTCGGGCAGCCGGCTTTTACCGGAAATGGTGGCTTGAGTGCGATTCCATTGGTAACGAAAGGGCGCGGCGAAGATGACGGCAGCCGCGTAGACATGAATTATTTCTTAGGTATTGATGCTGCCACCGGAGTGCTGGCAGCCGATTTTGAAGACAAGCCAGCAGGTGGAAATCATCCCCTGCGCGGCATCACTCCGTTGCGCTACAACACCTGGTATCACGCCACAGTTTCATACAACGGACAAATCTTACGGCTTTATCTCAACGGGATTTTGGAAGCCGAAATCAATGTCGGAGTACCGGCCAGAAATGATAGCCTTCAGCACGCCGCTTTGGCTTCGGCTTTGAATTCAACCGGAGTTCCTGAAGGGTACTTTGCTGGTACCCTGGATGAAGTTCGACTTTGGAATTATGCGCGTCCGGTGCAGCAGATTATAGATGGAATGCGCCAACAGATTTCTTCTACCTCTGGCTTAATTGCGCGTTGGGGGTTGAATGAGGGAAGCGGGACTAAGATCACGGACTCAACCGGACGTAATCTTAACGGTACATTACGTGGTTCCGGTTGGCTTTGGACGAGTGGCGTCAACTTTGCAGGCAATCAATCACCTGCCGCCGCGACACTCAGCGCTCCGTCTAATAATTCAGTCAATGTCTCAACCAATCCGAATTTAAGCGTGTCAGTTGCCGACCCTGAAAATGATAATTTGATCGTCACTTATTACGGGAAAATTGCCGGAACAACAGGAGCGAATTTTTCTCTCATTGCTGTGCCGGATACGCAATATTATTCCAGTAACCTGAATGGTGGAACGAGTGCCATGTTCACGGCGCAAACAGAATGGATTGTAAATCAGAAAGTTGCTCGCAACATTGGTTATGTGGCCCATCTGGGCGATTGCGTTGAGCACGGAAATGTTGCCAGCGAATGGGTGAATGTGGATAGTTCAATGAAATTATTAGAAAATCCTGTGACTACTAATTTGCTGGATGGCATCCCTTTTGGCGTAGCAGTTGGCAACCATGATCAAGCACCGAATGGAAATCCTGACGGAGCCTCCACTAAATTTTTCAATCAGTATTTCGGGACTTCGCGGTTTTTCAAGCGCAGCTATTATGGTGCAGGGTATGGCAACAATCTGGATAATCAATACCAATTATTTTCGGCTGGCGGAATGGATTTTATGACAATTTATCTGGAGTTTGACGAAACCCCGGACGCCGCGATTTTGAGCTGGGCGAATAATTTGCTCAAGACCTATAACACTCGACGCACCATTATTGTCAGCCACTATCTGCTCAATTTGGATGGCTCATTTTCGACGCAGGGACGGGCAACGTATGACGTGTTGAAAGCCAATTCCAATTTGTTTTTAATGTTAGCAGGACACGTTCCCGGCGAAGCTCGCAGGCAGGACACGTTCAATGGAAATACTGTTTACACGCTGCTTTCTGATTTTCAGGATTTACAAAATGGTGGAGATGGATGGCTCAGGATTTTAGAGCTTTCACCTGCCAATAATCAGATTCGCGTCCAAACGTATTCTCCGACACGAAACATTTTTGATCAGACTGCAACCAGTCAATTCATTTTGAGCTACAACCTACAAGACAGCGGATTTACGGTCATCAAGTCGAACCCGAATGTAGCGTCAGGAACAGCTTCGACAATGGACTGGTCGGGATTACGCCCGAATACGGATTACGAATGGTACGTCACCGTCAGCGACGGCATCAGCACCTCGATTAGTCCACATTGGCGGTTCAAGACAGGCGCGAGTTGAAGCAAAATTGAATTTTTGCTTCAGTTAGCAATTTGTTACTTGGATGGCGAAAAAAATATTTGAGTAGCAACGAATGACAGCCAAAGAAATAAACACAATTCAGCTTTTAGATTTTTGCTGGCACGAACTCTTCGAGCAGCAAGTCGCCCTCGTACCGCAGCATCCGGCAGTTATTTGCAACGATCAGCAATTAACTTATGGCGAGCTAAATCAGAGAGCCAATCAGTTAGCACATTACTTACAGTCACTTGGTGCCGCGCCGGAGGTGATGATTCCGATCTGTGTTGAGCGTTCCGTTGAAATGGCGGTGGGCATTCTGGGAATTCTTAAATCGGGCGCGGCATTTGTACCGATTGATCCGGCCTACCCGAATGATCGCATCGCTTTCATGCTGGCTGATACAGCCGCTCCAATCGTCGTCACGCAAGCTCATTTAATAGGCCAGTTTTTAAATTCAGCTTCTCATTTTGTCTCGCTTGATACGGACTGGTCTGAAATTTTAAAGCACAGCTCGGAAAACCTTCACGTTCAACTTGATGCTGAAAATTTGTCCTACCTGATTTATACCTCTGGTTCGACCGGCAAACCTAAAGGGACGATGTTGACGCAGCGGAACCTCGCGCATTACGTGACGGCCTTGCAACGTGAATTACAGCTCACGCCACAAGATCGTTATTTGCATTTGGCTTCGATTGGGTTTTCGTCGTCGCGCCGTCATTTGCTTTTCCCACTGGCGCACGGAGCTACTGTCATTATTGCCGATGAAGAACAGCGGATGGATCCGCTCCCGCTTTTTGCGCTGATCAAAAAATATCAAGTCACAGTTTTCGATGCCGTGCCTTCCTTCCAGCGACATTGTACGAATGCTTTATTGGAACTTGCTCCGGCACAACGTGATGAATTATTAGCGAATCATCTTCGGTTAATTTTGTCTGCGAGCGAACCTCTGCTGTCAGACATTCCAAACATTTGGGTCAATGAATTCAGGCATCCAGCGCAACATGTTCACATGATGGGACAAACAGAAACCAGTGGGATTGTGGCGATGCATCGCATCAATTCCTCAGAGCTGGATGGGCAGGTCAGAGTCGTACCCATCGGGCGTCCCATCGCCAACACGCAGATTTTTTTGCTCGACGAAAACCAGCAGCCAGTCCCGCACGGCGAAGCTGGAGAAATGTATATCAGCGGCGCAGGAGTCGGACGAGGATATTTACATGGTTTCGAGTTTCGGGTTTCGGGTTTCGAGGAAAAACCTTTGATGACCACCGATATTCCTGGCGACCTAACCCTCGAAACCCGAAACCCGAAACTCGAAACTAATTTCTCCCTCGAAACTCCGTCCCGGCTTTGTCGGACAGGCGATTTTGCGCGATGGTTGCCGAATGGTGAATTGGAGTGTTTAGGGCGACAAGATTTTCAAGTCAAAATTCGCGGGTTTCGTGTCGAGTTAGGAGAAATCGAAGCGCTGTTTATTGGGCATCCTGATGTCCGCGAATGTGCTGTCATTGCCCGTGAAGATGTTCCGGGACGCAAGCAATTGGTAGCCTACATCGTCACGCGCAACGCAAAACCCGAAACCCGAAATGCAACTTTCCATGAACTCCGCGAACTGGCTTGGCAAGCATTGCCGGATTACATGGTTCCTGCGGCTTTTGTAAAAATTGATTCATTGCCGCTGACTCCAAATGGCAAGACAGATCGCAAAGCTTTGCCTGCGCCGGATGCCGATGCTTTTCAAATGCAAGTGAATTACGTTGCGCCGAAAACCCCAACAGAAGCAATCATCGCTGCGATTTGGGCTGAAGTTTTAGGCTGCGAACGGGTCGGAAGGCAGGAACATTTTTTTTCATTGGGAGGTCATTCTTTACTGGCGAGTCAGGTGATGGCGCGGCTACGCAATGCCTTTACAATAGAGTTGCCATTGCGTGCAATTTTTAATGCTCCAACTGTTGCAGGCTTAGCGGAAGCTGTAACGCAATTTCAAAATAATCAGTCTTCAATTATTGTCCCAGCTTTATCGCGGATGAATAAACAGGTGGGAATCCCACTTTCATTTTCGCAGCAACGTCTATGGTTTCTTGACCAATTAGAACCCGGAACGGCAACCTACAATTTGAGCAAAATTGTTCGACTCAAGGGAAATCTTGAAGTCGAAAAATTGCGGAGTGCGTTGCAATCCATTGTTGATCGTCACGAAATTTTACGAACAAGTTTTGTTTCAGAAAATGGACAAGCCAGTCAAATCATTGCTCCAATTTTTAAGATTGAATTGCCGCTGACTGATCTTAATAAATTCTCGCACGACTACCGTCAAGCGGAAGCGATGCGCCTTATGGCTGTGACGACTGAAGAGCCTTTTGATTTGTCGTACAGCCCGTTATGGCGCGTTCATTTGATTCGGCTCAGCGTATCTGAGCACCTTTTAATCACAGTGCTTCATCACATCATCAGTGATGGTTGGTCAGTTAGTATTTTCCTCAATGAATTAGGTGCGAGTTATCGTCAGTCAGCGCCGCTGCCTGATTTGCCAATTCAATTTGCTGATTTTGCCAACTGGCAACAGGAGTATTTGCAGGGCGAAAGCTTAGATGAGCAGCTCCGGTATTGGAGCGATCATCTGAATGGCGCGCCTGCTTTTTTAGAGCTGCCAGCCGATAAGTCACGCCCGGCCATCCAGAAATATCGCGGCGCACAAATTTCCAAACTCGTACCAGCGAAGTTACTCAATGAACTGAAATCTTTGAGTCAGCGCGAAGGCGTAACTTTGTTCATGACTTTGCTCTCGGCATTCCAGATTTTGCTAATGCGATACAGCGGTCAGGAGCATATTGTCGTTGGCACTCCGATTGCCGGACGCCCGAAAACTGAAACGGAAAATCTGATTGGATTTTTCGTCAATACCTTAGCTTTGTGCGGGAATTTAGAAGGTGATCCAGAATTTACTGAGCTGTTGCAACGGACACGTGAGCGTGCGCTTGGCGCCTACGCGCATCAGGAGATGCCGTTTGAAAAATTAGTCGAAGCACTTCAACCGGAGCGAAGCCTGAGCTACTCGCCGATTTTTCAAGTGATGTTTGCTTTGCAGAATGCACCTGGAATTGAGCCGAATTGGAACGACCTCAGTCTGACTCCGGTCAAGCTTGCCAGCACCACTGCGAAATTTGATCTGAGCTTAGATGTTTACGAAAAGTCCGAAGGTCTGGAAGTCTGGTTGGAATATGACCGTGATTTGTTTGCAGCAGAAACTGCTGAACGAATGCTGGCAAACTGGCAAATTCTGCTGGAAGGAATTGTTGAAAACCCTGCTCAGAAAATTTCTTTGCTGCCGTTATTGACCGCGTTGGAACAGCAACAAATATTATCCAATTGGAATGCGCCCACAGTAGACGTTCCAGAATTTTGTTTGCATCAATTGATTGAGCAACAAGCGGCGCAGACGCCTGAAGCCATTGCGGTATCGTTTGACGGAAAAAAAATTACCTACGCAGAATTAAATACGCGAGCAAATTTTTTAGCGCAGCATTTACGAAAACTTGGCGTAGCCCCCGAAATAATCGTCGGTCTCTGCGTCGAACGTTCTCTTGAAATGGTCATTGGTGTGCTGGGTATCCTCAAAGCCGGAGGCGCATATTTACCGCTTGATCCGAACTATCCGGGTGAGCGGCTGAACTACATGATTAATGATGCGCAGGTAAAAATTTTGCTGACGCAGAATCGGCTTCAGGAAAAATTCACGGATCATTCGGTACAGGTAATTTCGCTGGATGATTTATTCGAAAACTTTCAATCAGAAATATTTGACGATCAAAATTCAGGCATTGAAGTCAACGCTGAAAATTTGGCGTATGTGATTTATACGTCCGGCTCGACAGGGCGAGCCAAAGGTGTGATGGTCACGCATGGCAATGTCGTGAATGCCTTCGCCGCGTGGGATGAGGCTTATCAACTTTCGTCGCTGAAAAGCCATTTACAAATGGCGAGTTTTTCGTTTGATGTTTTTACCGGCGATCTGGTCCGCACTCTTTGCCGTGGCGCGAAGCTGGTGATTTGTCCGACGGATTATTTACTCGAACCCGAATCTCTTTATGATTTGATGCAGAAAGAAGAAATAGATGCGGCTGAATTTGTTCCAGCAGTGATGCGCCCATTGCTTCAGCATCTGGAAGAAAATCAGTTGCGATTAGATTTTATGCGTCTCGTAGTGGTTGGTTCCGACACGTGGCAACGCGAAGAATACAGAAAATTGCGAAAAATTTGCGGAGCGCAAACGCGAGTCATGAATTCATACGGAGTGACGGAAGCGACGATTGACAGCACCTACTTTGAAACAGGCGATTTGCAAGGCGAAGGGATGGTTCCGATTGGCAAGGTCTTTGCCAATACCAGAATTTATTTTTTGGATAAGCATCAGCAGATCGTTCCAATTGGCGTAGCAGGAGAACTTTGCATCGGCGGCAATGGCGTTACACGCGGATATTTGAATCATCCCAATGAAAAGTTTCGAGTTTCGAGTTTTGGGTTTCGAGATTCTTATTGCGAACCTACAGCTTCGACAGGTAACAAACTTTCTGGTGACCTAATCCCCGAAACCCAAAACCCGAAACCCGAAACCTTTTATCACTCCGGCGATATTGGGCGTTATTTATCCGACGGTACAATTGAGTTATTGGGGCGTGCCGATGCGCAGGTGAAGTTGCGAGGATTTCGCATTGAACCGGGTGAGATTGAGGAAGCACTCAAACGCTTGCCTGAAATTAATGACACGGTCGTGATTGTTCGTGAAGATCAACCGGGAGATCAGCGACTGGTTGCCTACCTTGTGGCTTCATCAAAAATTCAGCCAGTGCAAATCCGAACGCAACTTCGAGAGCGACTTCCTGCGCACATGATCCCTTCGACATATGTTGTATTAGAGCGGCTGCCATTAACTCCAAATGGAAAAATTGATCGCCAGGCATTGCCCTTGCCTGAGATTTCACGACAGGAGGCAACTGAAAATTATGCTGCGCCAAAGACTTCGACGGAAGAAATTTTGGCGGCTATCTGGGAGGACTTACTGAAGGTGAATCAAGTTAGTATCAACGATAATTTCTTTGAACTCGGCGGTCATTCATTATTAGCAACCAAAGTTGTAGCCCGATTACAAAATACCTTCGGGTTAAAAATTCCATTACGAAAAATATTTGAAGCGCCAACGGTTGAAGGCTTGGCGATGGTGGTTGATGCAATGTTACCTGCTTCGGATGAAGATGCAGAGCTGGCTGCTTTACTGGCTGAGCTTGAAGGCATGTCAGAAGAAGAAGCGGAGCAGTTGATAGCTGAATGATGAAAGCTGAAATCAATAAAACTAAGATAATTGACTGGACTGCCGCGCCAGATGATGTAGTTTTATCCAAAGATCAAGTACACGTCTGGTATGCAGATTTTGGGTTGCACCCTTCAGTTGAAATTGACGAGAAATTACAAATATTATCGCCGGATGAAATTCAGAAATCACAACGGTTTCGCTTTGCCAAAGACCGTTATCATTACATCAATGCACGAAGCTGGTTGAGGATTGTGATTGGAAAATATTTACAGAAGTATCCAGTTTTTTTTCAGTTTGGATATGGTGAGCAAGGGAAGCCGTGGTTGAAAAATGAAGAAGGGAATCCGCACTCATTACGATTTAATTTGTCGCATTCCGAGGGAGTTGTCCTCTGTGCATTGGCTTGGGAGTGTGCGGTAGGAATTGATGTTGAAGCTCTTCGGTATGAAGATTCATACGACAAAGTTGCAGAAAATTTCTTCTCGAAAAATGAGCAACTGGCTTTGCAGACTGTCGCGCCAGAATTACAACAAACTGCCTTTTTCAATTGTTGGACTCGCAAGGAAGCTTATCTCAAAGCGCGAGGTGATGGGCTGACATTTCCGTTGGATACGTTTGATGTTTCCTTACAGGCTGATGAGCCGAAGTTGATCAGCGTCCATCATTTTCCACAGGAAAACCAGCGCTGGACACTTTTCCATCTCAATCCAAAGCCGCAATTTATCGGAGCTTTAGCCGTCGAAGGAAAGCCAGATAACTTACGGTGCTTCACCGATTATTCAGCCCGATAATTCGGTGCTTCTTTGGTGATAAAGACATCATGAACGTGCGATTCTTTCAAGCTGGGCACCGTGATTTTTATGAAGCGGGCATTGGGTTTCAGCATATTCAAGCAATGTAATCAGATTGAATATATTTTTGCTTTGTTATTTAAGAAAAGGTATAGTTCGTTATTGTTAAGTAAAGTCCCTTTTCGCAGTGAGGGTGTTATGCATTCAGCACGTTCGATAGCAAACAGTATTTTAAATATAGCTCACAAGGCTGGTAAGCAGTTGACTAACATGCAATTGCAAAAGCTGGTTTATTTTGCGCACGGGTGGCACCTTGCTTTAAAAGGAGAGCCGCTTTTGGAAGATACTGTTAATGCGTGGAACTTTGGTCCGGTAATTCCACCTTTGTATAATAGCCTGAAAAAATATGGTAATGGGATTGTGACAGAACCTATTAAGCGTAAAGATCAAGAAACAGGCGAAGTAGTTAGTTTCGAGGAACCTGAAAGCGAGTATGTAAAACAACTCTTACAACGAGTATGGGAAATTTATGGGAATATGACGGGTGCGCAGATGAGCTACTTAACGCATCAGCCAGACACTCCGTGGGATTGTACTTGGAAAAAAGAAAAGTTTAGCATTATCACTAACGAGTCAATCCGAGACCATTTTCTTTCATTGAAAGCTAAGAATAATGCCTGATAATAGCCAATTGGTCGAGATTCCAGACCAAGCTCCTCCGACTATTCCAGCAGCAGCCATTGAAAAGACCGATCCCCCTGATTTAGGCGCGAGCTTGGAGGGGATCAAATTACAAGAAAGAATCACTGAGTATGAGGGGAAAAAACACGACCTTGAAGTTGAACGAGAAATGCTTGAACAACGGAAGGCTTATGCTTCTCGCTTATTCGATCTTTCAGGTTATTGGCTTCTTTTCATAGGTGTTTTTCTGTTATTTTCTGGATGTGGTGTTTTAAAAGTTGCTGATTCTGTTTTGATAGCTTTAATCACCACTACTACTGCAAATGTGTTGGGACTCTTTTACATAGTTGCCAGATGGCTGTTCCCCAATAAAAATAATACAGAAACAAAAGATCAGTCCAAAAGTGAGAACGCCACTGAAAAATGAATTGAACAATATTTTCTATAATTTTTTATTCAGCCCGATAATTCGGCGCTTCTTTGGTGATAAAGACATCATGAACGTGCGATTCTTTCAGGCTCGCGGCTGTAATTTTGATGAAGCGCGCATTTGTTTTCAGCTCTTCAATCGTTCGGCATCCAGTGTATCCCATCCCCGCTTTTAATCCGCCAACTAACTGTCCGACCAATGCTGCCAGCGAACCTTTGTGTGTGACACGACCTTCGATTCCCTCAGGAACCAGCTTGCTTTCGATTTCCGTGCCTTCCTGACCGTAGCGATCCTTGCTGCCTTCTTTCATCGCTCCGATTGATCCCATTCCACGATACGATTTGAAATTGCGTCCTTGATATAAAATTATCTCGCCGGGAGATTCATCAGTTCCAGCCAGCAATGATCCGATCATGACCGAATCAGCGCCAGCGGCAATGGCTTTGGTGAGGTCGCCTGAAAACTTAATTCCACCATCAGCAATGATCGGAACGCCTGAACCTGCGATAGCTTTAGCGCATTCTGCCACCGCAGTAATTTGTGGAACGCCGGCACCAGAAACGACGCGCGTGGTACAAATACTTCCCGGCCCCATTCCGACTTTGACCGCATCAGCGCCCGCATCAACAAGGGCTTTTGCGCCTGCTCCGGTAGCGACGTTGCCAGCAATCAATTGGACTTCGGGGAATTTTTTCTTAACTGTTTTGATGGCTTCAATGACGCGGATGGAATGACCGTGCGCCGTATCAAGAGCTAAAACATCTACGCGGGCATTGATGAGTTCAGTGGCGCGTTCAAGAAAATCTCCGGTCGCGCCAATCGCAGCGGCGCACCGCAGACGCCCGATTTCGTCTTTGGCAGCGCTTGGGTAGCGAATGGCTTTCTGAATGTCCTTAACAGTGATGAGTCCCTTGAGGTGATAATTTTCGTCTACGACTAAGAGTTTTTCGACGCGATGTTTTTGCAGAATCCCCTCGGCTTCGCGCAATGTAGTGCCAACTGAAACGGTGATGAGATTATCTTTCGTCATCACTTCTGAAATTGGCAAGTCAAGGCGGTTTTCAAAGCGTAAATCCCGATTCGTCAGAATTCCGACCAGTCTGCCACCGTCAACGATGACAGGGACACCGGAGATTTTGTAGCGCTGCATCAACGCCAGAGCATCACGCAAGGGACGTTCAGGAGTGATCGTGACAGGATCAACAATCATCCCGGACTCTGAGCGCTTGACCTTATCAACTTCGTCACGTTGCGCGTCAATTGAAAGATTTTTGTGAATCACTCCGATGCCGCCTTGCTGAGCAATCGCAATTGCCATCGGACTTTCGGTAACGGTGTCCATCGCTGAACTAAGCAACGGAATATTAAGGCTAATATTGCGAGTTACACGAGTGCTGGTTTCAGTTTCTGTCGGCAGTAAATCGGAATACGCTGGCAGTAATAAAACATCATCAAAAGTGAGCGCTTCAGGTAGGTTGTCGGTAAGCATAAATTAAATGTAGTAGTAAAATTCTGGATAAACAAAAACCGCGCAAGCGTTGGTTGCCGCGCGGTTAGAGGCGTCTGTATTAAGTTATCGTTTGCCATCATCGGGCAAACTGGTCAGGTAGTTTTCCCACAATGACCATTTTAAAAATTCATGAATCAGCATAACTACTGCGGCGGTGCTGCCGGTGCAGTTGGTACAAATGATTGCTGGTTATCTTTGGTAATCAAGACGCCTTCAGCAACATATTTTCCTTTGTTCGCGTTGATTGTAATCGGTTTCCCATTCAAATAAGCATTCAAGGTCAGGACATTCCCAACGTTGACAATAAAACGCTCATTGGCAGAAATCTCACGGTATTCACCCGGTCTCAAGACTGCCATTTCTCCTTTGGGATTAGCATCAGTTTTGACTTTGATCCAACATTCGCCGTCTTTAGCTTGCAATTTTAATTGCATTGCGCCAGGCATTGGGGTAACTGACGGAGAAGTAGTAGCGCCCGACGATGGCAACGTCGAAGGTAATGCACTTGCTGTTGCGACGGCGCTGGCAGAGGTCGAAGGAGTGGCGGGTTCAGATGATACCGACGGCGCAGCACTGGCGGAAACCAGCGGGGACGGCGATCCGTTACCCGCTAACAACGCTTCCCCGCCTTTGAACCATTTCCAGGCAGTAAAAATACCAGCACATAGTAAAAGTAAGGTGATGACAATTAAGGCTATGCTACCCCAGGGAGAACTGCCTTCCTCATCAATTCCGTCCAGACTTGGCGCTGGAATGCGTGGAGCTTCTCCGCCTTGTGCTTCAAGCTGCTGATTGTAAAGGGTCATCGCCTGCTCTTCATCCAGCCCGACATATCGGGCATAGCTTCGCACAAAGCCGCGATTGAAAATACCGCCGGGCAGGATCGAATAATTGTCAGACTCAATCGCTTGCAAAAAACGAGTTCCGATGTGTGTTGCATCAGAGACTTCACGCAAGTTCATGCCTTTTTCTTCTCGGACTCTCCGTAGTTCTTCACCTAATGTGGGCATGTTTGGTAGTGCCTCTCCTCTCTTGTTTCTGAGGCTGAATTAATTTTGATAAATTGAGAAAAACTGCTTAAAATAGTTCACCATCTTACAAGTAAAATAACAGAGCTGTCAATTTAACCACAACGATTTACGAACGTCTGGCGAGGGATAATCTCCCTGCCTGTTTACGCAGTACGTCGGGTACATTACGATTTGTGATCATGGCCTTCAAATCTTTAGGAAATAATCGGTTAAGCAATGGCAAACTGGTTGCTACCGGAGTTCGTGCGTTTCTTACTAAATTATGGATGATCGGATAATTTCTGACCCATTGACGGTTTAATGCGATCAGCCGCAAAGCTTCTTCCGGCAATGTCTTCATCGCAGAGATGGCCTCCACTTCAGATTCGGTAATACGAGGATTCCCGAGGACACCCATAATGACAGATTTATTTGGATCACGTCGCAAAATATTACGAGCTTCGCGGTTGCCTTTCAGACCTAACTTAACACGCGACTTGGTAGACATCCGTGCGATCTTTTGCAGCATGGTCAGCCGTTCAGCGGAAGTCTCTTCTCCTTCGACGGACATTTGGTTGATGATATGGTTGGCGACTGCTTCAGCTTCGGAATTATCTTCTGAAATGGTCAAATCATCAGCCATCATTGAGAGGTTTTCTTCAAGCACCAGCTCTTCTTCGACCACTTCGTTTTCAACGTTGACGCGATTAATTTCGTCACGGATGATCCGTTGGAATTCAGGTCCTATTTTGGGATCGTCCTCGCCACCAAGTGCGCTTTCAAAACTTAACTCCTCAATTTTTATGTCATCATCAATGAGTTCGATCAAGGCCTCTTCGACGTACTTCAAACCCAGTGCGGCTGAAGCGGCGGCAGCACGCGCTCGTCGTTCTTCTCCGATGCGCTTGGCGCCAAGCTCTTTCTCAAAGAATTCAATTCGGCATTCGGTCGCACGTCTCACCGCTTCCGGGGTGCTGGCTTTGTTTTCAATCAGCGCTGAGATTATTTCAGGATGACGAATCATTCGTTCCTGATTAATGGCGATTAATTCTAAAAGTGAACCATCTTTGTTCCACCGAGCCAATTCCGACATGCCCTGATCTGGCGTCGCATCATTCAAGACCATGGCTTCGTAGAAATCTTTTTTTCCACCACGCCAGGTGCAGAGATACAGCAGGACATCGGTCGGAGTCGTTTTTAATTTGACGACCTCCTGCATTCGACCAGCATCGAATTCGTTGAGTGATTTGATAGCAGTTGAGCGCAGATCAACGTCTTTATCCTGGCAAAGCACCACCAGAATTTCGAGGAGGTCTTCGGGCGGCAATGGCAAGGCGCCTCGTGCTGCCGCCAGCCTGGCCGGGGCTGGCGCTGAACCGCTACGAATTGCCGCAATAATTGGACTTGCCATAATTAATCACTTGAGCTGATGGAGGTATCTGGTATTTGAAAAAATAAATACTGGCTTGGTCTTTCATTCGCACCACGTTCAAATCCAGCACACCATAGGCCATTATTGAGATGAGTCTGAAAATTCTGACGAACTCGCAACTGCCATTCGCGTGCTTCTTCTAAATTGTGTTTTTTGAGTCCCTCAAGGTCGAAAGGAATCGCCACCCTGGCAATTGGTGAACTCGTTGCCTGGTTCTTTGATTCAGTGATGGATTTGACACGGTCAGAATCCAACCACCACTCGACCAATAAGCGATCTGTCTCTAACCCGTAATGAAGTTTACTGGTGCTGTAACTTCCATAATAATCAACCTGATATTTTCGTATGACGCCACCGAGCTTGTTGATGTTGAGATGAGCATTGCGTGATTGTAATGGGTCAAACGTCCAGACCATCAATCCAATTTCATGTTGCAGGGCGTAATCGCGCTGGGCAAATTTGAGCTTTAACCCAAGCCCGGAATTTTGTAGCGCCGGATCAACTGCCAGCATGTGAGAATAATAAAAGGGCTGGTTCTGGTCGTCGAATGCAGCTAAGGCATGAGTAAAGCCCAACAATTTGTCATTTTCTACTGAAAAAGCTCCAAGCGTAAAACCGCCGCTATTTTTGGTGATAACAAATGAACGCAAAGGCGTAATGTCGAGGTCTGAGAATTGCCACACGTCACGCTGCATCTGAAGGCAAGCCGAAAATTCTGACAGGCTTGAGCAACGTCGAATTGTGTAGGCTGGAAGTTCCATAGTGTCAAAGTTACCATCGCACGAAAAAATTAGAATATCGCGGTGCGGACGGGCTAAGTCAAGCTAAAAACAGAAAGTTTATAGTTGTTTAAAAAACGTGTTAAGTGATATATTCTATTTGTTGAAAACATTAGGCCCCTCTCCTGATGCGAGCAAGAGACAAGATTAACCACGCCGGCTCTGGTTCACTATTCGCACTTGGTAAATTCGCCCCCTCATCTTTAGCCACTCCTATGATGAATAGATATTTTCGTGCTGAAATTAATGGAAATGTTCAAGACTGTGACCAGTTGATTAAGGACTTGAGAAATAGCCAGTGGGATTTATATGTGGATTTTCAGGGCTATCTGGTAGTTTCCGACGAAGACTGGGACAAGTTGGAAAACTTAGCCAAAGAATATAACTGTGAGCTGGATTGCCTTTCACAAGTTCAGCAAGCTGCTTAATAAGTTCAGAGGCTTAACTGGCTTTCAGATTTTCGATTTCCTCTGGTAATTGAGCCAACGCTGATTGTGCTGCATCCTGATGAGCGCTTTTGATCGTCGTACCCTGTCCGGTCGCCAGACGTTTTCCGTTCACGCGCAATTCAACCTGAAAAACCCGTCGATGGTCAGGGCCTTGTTTTTCGATGATAGCGTATTTCGGAGTCGGTAATCCTGATGCCTGAAGGCTTTCCTGAAGCGCCGTTTTATAATCGGTGGCAGTCAAATCGTCTGGATTCATTTGTGAGAATGTTACTGCGAATTCTCGCCGGACGAATTCTTTGGCTGCTTCAATTCCACCATCCAGATAAATGCCCGCGATCAGGGCTTCATAAGCGTCTACCAGTAGATGGGATTTAGTACGTCCGCCGGTTTTTTCTTCGCCGCGATTCAAGAATAAATAATCACCTAACTTAATCTGCGCCGCACGTTTTTGTAGGCTGGTTGCGCTGACCGCAAATGCCCGGAGCTTCGAGAGCGTGCCTTCTTTTTGCAAGGGAAAAAGCTCAAGCAGCCAATCGCTGACCAGAAACTCCAGGACTGCATCGCCGAGAAATTCCAATGCTTCGTTATGTTGCGGGCGAGGCTCAGGATGTTCGTTGGCAAAAGATCGGTGCGTCAACGCACGCAGTAAGAGATTTTTTTCTTTGAACTGGTAATGAATAACCTGCTGAAGCTTTTCCACTTCGGGCGTGATGATTTGATGGACGATTGGTGACTCGCCTGAAGAGTTACTGGTTTCAGGTATTTGAGCTTCGTCCTTTATTTCTGAATTCACCGACATTCGTTCCTTGTAAGTGCGAAAAGCCAGCTCTCGATAACGGGTGCTGGCTTTTCGGTGTTTTCCTGTTCGGCTTGAAGTGGCCGACCTGGTTATTTAACGCTTCTTTGGCGCAGGTTTGACTACAGTTTTAGCAGGTGTGGTGGTTTTGCCAGCGGCAGTCTTAGTGGCCGTTGAATCGCTACCACCTGTTGTTGGTGCTCCAGTGGTTCCACCAGCAGGTGCGGTGGCGGTTGCCGTAGCTTTTTTGCCACCCTTATTACCTACCGGAGATTTCGGAGCTGCTGATTCTTCGACCTTGATTTCAAGATCAGATGCACCTACGTCAGCCTTGAACCGTTTAAATAGCTCATCAACACCAATAGTTTTCCCATTTTTGAGGAATTTATAAAATTCTTCGCATTGTGCTTTGGAGTCATCATAAATGGCTTTGTACTCAGGCTTACCTTCTGTAACAGCTACGACGCGGGCATAATCATTGGACAATCTCGCTACGACAGGATAAATCTTAGCTAATGCCTCTTTACCTTTATCTGCACGTTTTTCTTCATCGGTCAGTGCATTATATTCGTCGTTGTATTTAGTATATAAAACAGTGACAGCCTCTGCGCGTAAAAGATAACTATTGGGGTCTTTAATAGCAGGACCGTCCTTAATAGCTACTGCTTCAGTGAAGTCTTTAATTGCCCCTTCGTAATCAGGTGCAGTCTGACGAAGTTTATATAGACCTTTGTACTGGACTAATCGTGCCATATTTTCTTTGCGGAAGGTTGTCCAATTCGCCTCTGTCCAGTCTGCTGGAGTTGCCGTTTGAGAGACATTCTGAAGGGCTTTTTCCGTATAGGTATTTCCACGCACAGTATCTTTATAAAACCCAGCCAGTACACCGAATCCTGAGCCAAGGGCAATTCTGGTCGAATAATACACATCTGGCTTTGGCGCTTGAGCGATCCACATATCGCAGGCACTCATGAAATTAAGTAAATTAGCTTCATTCGGAGCGCCAAAAAATGCTTTATCAGCGTCAGCGCACTTGGTATTAACCTTGATTAGGTCAATGCGTTTGACAAAAGCTCTTGGTCCCTTAAGCCAGTATTCATCTTCTTTAGAGCATTGGGATAAAAACGTTTTTGCCTTTGCGTAGCGCTTATCCTGGTCTCTCTCTTCAAAGTAGTCTTTATAGGGGGGTAAACAGGCATCTGATATAGATGGCGGATCCTGAGCGGTAACGGTTGACGTTTTATCGTCGGCCTTGTCGTTATTGGCAAGGACTGGATTGGACGATAATAAGGCACTTAGTGAAAGCGCCAGGGCAAAAAATCCTAACTTCTTCATAATTAATTTAATCCTCCGAGTCGTTCGACTAATAAGCTAGATGATTGATTTACGAGGTGTCGGAATTAATACGACTGCTGTCTCATAGACGACAGCTCCCTTCACGACACCGGGAAAATAATTGCAACAAGATCAATGAATACGCTACGCAGTACGCTTAACTACTTACCCACTTCCGCTATAGTAAAACTTCAAATGTTCACAAGCAAACAGATAAACCGTAAAAGTGATTCGTTGGGGCGTGGGAACTAAAAGGGGGCTAACAAGACATCCGATCTATCCATCATATTAACTTGTCAGATGCTTGCGTATTGTTCATGATTAAACTACTTTGTCAATCGCCCTGCATATTGCCAATACTTAGTTGACGCGAAAGCGAATATGGTTGCACTTCTTTATCACTTTGTCCAACGTCACGACGCAATTCTTGAACTTATCTGCAAGTTAGTAGAAAAGGAATCCACTTCACGTGCCGCCGCCGAAATCAATCAACTTGCTGATTTCATCGCTGAGAAACTTAAGAACGTAGTTTCCAGAATACAACTTTATCCAGAATCTGGTTACGGAACAAATCTTTTGGCTCGTTTTAATTTTGGCCATCCAGACGATGCGCCGCAAATTCTGATCATTGGACATCTTGATACAGTGTGGCCTTTGGGGACGTTATCCCGGTTGCCCTTTCGGATCACAGCGGAAGGAACGGCGCACGGCCCTGGAATCTTTGATATGAAATCTGGTATTGCCATTGCGATAAACGCACTGGAAGCGATCACCGAACTTGAGTTGCCAACCAAACATCCAGTGAGCTTATTACTGACCTGCGATGAGGAAATCGGTAGTAAGACTTCGCGGAGCCTGATTGAAGAGGAAGCAAAAAAATCTGTCGCTGTGCTGGTTTTAGAACCTCCGATTCCTGGTGGTCAGGTGAAAACCGGACGTAAGGGAATTGGGGATTTCAAGCTGAAGGTAACAGGTCGCGCAGCACACGCCGGACTTGATCCGCAAAAAGGAATTAATGCGATTGTCGAGTTAGCGCATCAAACTTTACGCTTAGCTGAAATGAATGATTATGAGCGCGGAATCACTGTCAATGTTGGTATAGCAAATGGGGGAACGACTTCAAATGTTGTCCCCGCAGTGGCCAGCGCGAAGATAGATTTTCGCTTTTGGAAAATGAATGATGGTGCTGATTTGGAAACTGCCATTCGCAACTTAAAACCTGTTCTGGAGGGAGCGCAACTGGAATTAATCGGCGGTATTAATCGCCCTCCGATGGAGCGTTCAGAAAAAAATCTGATGCTTTACGAAATTGCCAAACGATGTGCGACGGAGTTCGATATTAATTTGCAAGAAGGTGTTGTTGGCGGCGGCTCTGATGGAAATTTTACGGCGGCGCTTGGGATTCCAACGCTGGATGGATTAGGTGTCGACGGAGCAGGCGCACATGCTGAACACGAGCATATTATTGTCGCCGATATTCCGCGCAGAGCCGCTCTGCTGACACGTCTCATCACCGAAATTTAAGTAAGTCCAGGAATTCTCCAACTCAAAATTATGGAACGAATTTATCGTGATCCGGTTCACAACATCATCGCTTTATCAGCGCATCGAAAAGACGATGCTTTGCTGATTAAGCTGATTGATACACGCGAATTTCAGCGATTGCGCTACATTCGCCAATTAGGGTTGGCGCATTACACGTATCAAGGTGCAGAGCATTCGCGCTTTACGCATAGCCTGGGCGTGATGCACGTGATGACGCGGGTGATGAATCGCTTCCGCGAGAAATACGAAATCAGTGAAGAAGATCGAGTTGTAGCGCGTGCCTCCGCGATGTTGCATGACCTCGGTCACTGGCCTTTTTCGCACGTCATGGAAAAAGTTTTAGGGCAGCATCACGAAGCCTGGACGGTAAAAATTATTGCCAATCCAGAAACACAAGTACACAAATTACTAAAAGAATACGATCCAACTTTACCTGAAAAAGTTGTGGCAACTCTCGAAAATAAATATCAATCAAAATTTGTCAGCCAGCTCGTTTCGTCGCAGCTTGATGTAGACCGCTTTGATTATTTGCTGCGGGATTCTTTGATGACCGGAGCGCAGTACGGCAATTATGATTTGGAGTGGATCATTCAGTCATTAGAAGTGGATTTAGCGAATGATCGGGTTTATCTGGCGGCGAATGGTTTGTACGCCGCCGAGGAATATTTACGGGCACGATATTATATGTTTCGGCAAGTGTATTTTCACCGCACCTTGCGTTCTGCCGAAGCAATTTTGCAATGCATCATGCGGCGTGCGGTGGAATTAGCTGCCGCCGGAAAATTAGGATTTTTACTGGAAGGCTCTGTCATGCAAAGCGTGCTCACCGAGCAGGAATTGTCGGTCGAACAATACCTGCGATTTGACGATCACGATGTGATGTTTCATATCAAACAGTGGGCGCGTGACACCGATCCGATCCTGAAAGATTTTGCTACGAGGTTTCTCGAACGCCGCCTTTTGAAAGTGCGTGATGTAGATTTGCCGGAAGCCGAACGCAAAGAATTAGTCATCAACGCCCGCGAACGAATTGCCGCAGCCGGTTACGATCCGACGTATTATTTAATCGAAGATCGTGCGTCCGATGTGCCTTACTACAATATCTATCGTCCCGAAGGCAAAGGTCGTTTATACATTGAAAAAAAAGGTTCACGTGAATTGTGCGACATCGCAGATATTTCTGAAGTCGTGCGCGGCATGGGACGTTACGAAATTCATCGTTTATGTTATCCGGCAGAAGCCAGCGCGGCGGTCGAAGGGCTATGGAAAATAAATTAATGGCGAACGGCTGGGTCGTAATAGTTATTTTATGTTTATTTTCAGGAGCCGTATCGGCTCAGCCGCGAGTAGCGATTCTTGATTTCAACGGCGAAGTGGAGACTTCGCAGCAATTACGAAAACTAGCTGAAACTGATGAAGTTGCACTGGTCAATGAGCAACAATTAAGTCTTGCTGTCAAAGGAGCCGGATACGATGGAAACCTTAATTTAAAAGTAGAAGATGCACGGGCGCTGGGGCTGAGTATTGGATGTGATTATTACTTGATTGGAACAGCCAAAGTGCAGCGACGGTTGCTTTCGGAGCAGGCATTTTACTTCGATGTTATGGTCGCAGTTTTCGTCGTTGAGACGCAAACCGGAAAGTTGATAAAATTTTTGTTTGAGAAAACACGAACAGAAAAAGAAATAGCCGCACACGAAAGGCTGAAAGAATTAACCAAAACAATTTGGCGTCAATCGGTTGATGCCCTAAAATCCACTGCGATCCCAAAGGATGCGAATCAGGTGGCAGAAGTTTATGATCTGGATTCGGCTGAAGCGGTCAAGCTCCAGATTAAGCCGCCACAATTTTTCAGACGCTTGAAACCGACCTACACTGCGACTGCGGATTTCATGGGAATTGCCGCGACAGTTGAGGTGAAAGTAATTTTCCAATCCGATGGTCAGGTAGGGGCGATTGAAGTGATCCGCTGGGCAGGTTTTGGACTGGACGATTCAGCCTTAGCGACAGTGAAGCAGTTACGGTTTGAGCCTGCAAAATTGCAAAATAAACCAGTCAATGTTAGTGCGATTGTCCAATATAATTTTCGCCAGGAGGAAAAGGTTAAATGAAATTGCGTAGTTTATTTCACATGTTTTGGATTGCGGTGATGCTATTTGTGAGTATCTCTGACGTACAGGCACAGTGGCAACGCGCCCGTCAGGAAGATACGAAATGTGACAATAAAGGCACTCGTTGTGAGCTGAATGCGGTTTTCTTTGTAGATAAAGACAATGGCTGGATCGTTGGAGAGCGCGGGATTATTCGCACTACGAATAATAATGGAGAGCGCTGGGTAGCGCAGGATGCGGGTGTCAAAACAGCGATTAATGACATTCTTTTTCTCAATAAAAAAGATGGCTTTCTCTTAGCCAGCGGTGCGCGAATTTATCAGACGGCTGATGGCGGCGAAGTCTGGTCTCCTAAATTTCAGATTATTGCTCCCAAGACTCCGCTGAATCAGGAGCTTCCTGAATTTTACAGTATTGCTTTTCCAAGTAAGAAAAAAGGCTGGGTCGTCGGAACGGAAGGCCGCGTTCTGCATACCGAAGATGGCGGGCAATCATGGGCGCAACAGGAAAGTGGGACGAAAGAAGAACTGGTTCATGTCAAATTTGTGAATGACAAGCGTGGTTGGGTAGTCGGCGGCAAGGGTACAATTCTTTATACCGAGGACGCCGGACGAACCTGGGTCAAACAAGCCAGCGGCGTGAAAGGGCAGCTTTACCACATTGAAGCGACAGGCAAAAAAGAAGCTGTGATTGTCGGAGATAAAGGAACCGTTCTGAGAACGGAAAATGGTGGAGCTTCGTGGGAAGCCGTGAAAGTAGAAAGCAAGCAAACTCTGCTCAGTGTAGTTTTCGTCAATGACGATCAGGGATTCATTGTTGGTTGGAAGGGGACGGTCTTGCGTACTGGAGATGGCGGCAAAACCTGGTTCACGCAGGAAAGTGGAACGGCGCAAAATCTGTATGGGTTATTTGCGAAGAAAAAACAAATTTGGGCGGTCGGCGCGGATGGCTTGATTTTACGTTATCAGGACTCCAAATAATTGAGTCGTGCTGTAATGCAGAAGCCCGCACGAAGTAAGGGCGCCCTTACTTCGTGCGGGCTTCTGCATTTTAAATTTTCGCCGGTTCCAATTTTGGTGCAAGGCTGTTAATTGCGACCCACGCCAGTAAATAAATGACTCCCGCAATAATAAACATTGGCAAATAGTTACCAGGATTTTGCCCCAGAACTTTTCCGATGTAATAAGGAAGCAGCATTCCTCCAATAGCGCCCGCACAGCTTCCAATGCCGACGACTGAGGCGACAGCTTTGCGCGGGAACATATCGGTCGTCAGCGTGAACAAATTTGCTGACCAGCCTTGATGCGCTCCGGTAGCGATGCCAATCAGCAAAATGGATAGCCAGACGCTGCTCGTGAAATACGCCAAGATAACAATTGGCATCATTGCAGCAAATAAAAGCATCGTCGTTTTTCGAGCTTTATTGACAGTCCATCCGCGCTTGATGAGTGACGAAGATAAATACCCGCCGCCGACAGAACCGATGTCTGCGATGATGTAGACTACCGTCAAATACGGAATCAGCGCTGTGCCTTGAATGCCAAAATTTTTGTTCAGAAATTTTGGCAACCAGAACAGATAAAACCACCAGACCGGATCAGTCATCATTTTGCCGACCGCGAACGCCCAGGTTTGCCTCATTCCAAGCAATGGCAGCCACGGAGTTTTTGTTTCGTCTTCTTCTTTCTCGCCATCACGAATGAGCTTTAATTCTTCAGTGGAAAGACGCGGATGATCTTCAGGTCGTTGGTAAAACGTCCACCAGAAAATCAACCATAAAAATCCAACCGCGCCAGTAAAAATAAAAGCGCTTTGCCAGCCGAATTTTGCGGATAGTACCAATGCCGTAGCCGGAGCGATAATCGCTCCCACATTTGTCCCGGCATTGAAAATGCCGGTCGCCAATGCTCGTTCTTTTTTTGGAAACCATTCCGCGACAGTTTTCAATGAAGCCGGAAAATTGGCGGCTTCGCCAATGCCGAGACCAAATCGGGCGATACCGAAGCCAAACGCAGTGGCAGCGAAGGCGTGTCCCATTCCGGCGATAGACCACATCACCAGTGCAATTGAGAAACCAATTTTCACGCCGATTTTATCCAGAACTCCGCCCCAAACCAAAAACATAATCGCGTAGGCGAACTGAAACGCAATTACAATGTTGCTGTATTCCGCTTCTGACCAACCAATCTTGTTTTGCAGTTCTGGCGCGAGTGTTCCCAGCACCTGACGATCTATATAATTCACTACCGTAGCGAAAAAGAGCAGTCCGCAAATATACCAGCGCAGGTTTTTTATTTTACCTGTCATCGCAGAGGCAGAGCCTGCCGAGCTGGGGAGGGGTTGATTCATCTTGTTCTCCGGTGCTTAGTTTGATTTTCCAGAATTGATCAGCAGAGTTGCTAATGAATTAATTGCCAACAAAGAATAATACGGGACTCAGTATCGGTCAAATTTTACAGAAAGAAAGTTAGGTTGCGCAGAAAAAATCCCGGCTGAATTTTGAATCTTGAAAGATGAACGATACACCTTGCCAAAAGAAGTGAAATCATCAATGATTATTCTTCACGCAATATCAACTCAAACAAAGGATCACCAGTTATGACTATTGAACGTAGAGATTTTCTCAAACAGGCAGCAGCAACTACCGCACTTGGCTTGGCGCTTCCGACGGCGCGCGTGCTGGGTGCGAATGATCGTGTACGCATCGGCATCATCGGCCCCGGCGCACGCGGGCAGGAACTGATGCGCGAATTTGTGAAAGCTCCGAATGTCGAATTCGTAGCACTTTCGGATGTGTACAACTCACGTTTTGATCAGGGGAAAAAATTGCTGACTGAGACCGGGCAAAATGTGGGGAATATAAAAATGTTTACCGATCATCGCAAAATGTTAGAGATGAAAGACCTTGATGCGGTGATCGTCGCTACGCCGTTGCATTGCCATTCACGGCACTTTCTCGACACCATCGCCGCAGGCAAAGATTTGTACAGCGAAAAAACCATGACGTGGTCAATCGAAGAAGCTGAAGCCTGTCTCGCCGCCGCGAAAAAATCCAAGAGCGTCGTCGGCATCGGCTTGCAACATCAAAGCGCAGGTTATTTTGAAGATGCACGTGCGTGGTTCAAATCCGGTCAGCTCGGCACGATCTCACACGTTGAATCGTGGATGAGCCGAAATTCCAAACGCGGACAAGGGCAGTGGCTTCGTCCCGTTCCGTCCGATTGCACTGCTGACAATGTGAAGTGGGATTCGTTTTTGAACGGTCGTCAGAAGCGAGCTTTTGACGCCTATAAATTCATCAACTGGCGTTTCTTCTGGGAATTTTCAGGCGGTAATGTCACCGAAAATATGGTACATCAAATCGCGTGGATCATTGGTGTACTTGATTTGGGATTACCGACCGCAGCCAATATGTCCGGCGGAGTTTTCGTAGAAAAAGATGGACGCGAAGTCCCCGACACAATCGCTGTGACCCTGGATTATCCAAACGACATGGTAGTGACGTGGCAATCTTCCTTCAACAACAGCCGTTATGGTTTAGGTGCGCGAATTCTCGGCTCAAATGGTTCAATTGAATGGTTGATGGGATCAACTGATATGGTCTCTGGCAAATCGGTCAGTGGCTGGAATTATGTGCCGGAGAAAATGAATAACCCCGATGGGCAAGTCATCAAAGGCGAGGCCACAGGCGTCCATCATTACACAAATTTTGTGGAATGTACGCGCTCACGCAAAGAGCCGAATTCATCAGTGGAATTAGGCTATAAATCAGCCATTGCCGCCCACATGGCGAATTTGTCCTATCGTAAAAAACAACGTCTGACGTTGGATGAAGCACGCTCAGCGGGTAAACAATTAGCAGCGCGATAGCGTGAAATAATGAAGGCGGTAGGATGAACGATGA
>JAYVRW010000030.1:0-8540 GCA_043775925.1 Blastocatellia bacterium | reverse complement strand
TCGGAAGAATTGTGGATTCAGACATTGCGAACAAATCAACTTGAAGTCCTGTCACTCGGCAAGGGTGGAATTGAAGAAGCGCGATTAGAAGATTACCTTGTTAGCGGGTTAGTAGATTTTGATGATATTTCGTACGACGATCATGCCGATCTGCTGTACGATCTGGCAACGCAAACGGTTGCGCATTTCAAAAGCTATTTATCAGAAGACGAAACACGGAAGGTGCTGCGGTGCTATCAACGGGACATCGCCCGTTTTATTCATGTGCAAATGCAGGAGCATTACTGGGAAGAAGCCACTGGATATGAAGTAAAAATCAGCAAAGGATTTACGGAACTCAAGCCGTGCGCGTATACAGCTTCTGCGGGTGAACCGCCGTTAGATTTTCATGTCTCACCGAGCGATAAGAGCAATATGGCAAAATACCTTTTTAATGGCTTCGCATATTGCCTCTACCCCTTGCAAAAATTTCAATCCGACCCGGAAAGAAGAATGGCTGTAATTCTGGAACGCGAAGAAATGAAATGGTTCAAACCAACCAAAGGTCAATTTCAAATTTTCTATCGCCAAGCCGGGGATCATCTTGAATATCAGCCGGATTTTGTCGCCGAAGCACCGGACAAAATTTATTTACTGGAACCCAAAGCGAGCAATCAAATGGATGATCCTATTGTCATCGCCAAACGAGATGCCGCAGTGAAATGGTGTCAACAGGCCAGTGATTATACTGCCAGCTACGGCGGGAAGCCGTGGCAGTATGTGCTGATTCCTCACGATGTGATTGCGGAAAATATGACGTTGGCTGGATTGGTGACTCGTTTTGCCTAACTGGAACGCAAGCGTCCCGCTTGCGTTCCAGTCATATACATCTCACAGTGTCGCGGGCGAGTAATAATTCTTCATCGGTGGGAATCACATATACCGCCAGCCGTGAATCGTCGGTGCTGATTAATCCCTGCGCGGTTGTGTTGCGGCTCGCATCAAGCGTTAGTCCCATCCATTGCAATCCATCACAAATTTGGGCGCGCACTTCGGGGGAGTTTTCTCCGATGCCTCCGGTAAAAACGACGGCATCTGCGCCGTTCATGGCGGCGAGGTACGCTCCGATATATTTCCGTACACGATAACAAAAAATTTCAATCGCCAGCTTCGCACGGCGGTCATTATTTTCTTTCGCTTCGGCCAGTAATTCGCGCATGTCGTGCGTTAAGCCGGAAATTCCTAACAGCCCGGATTGTTTGTTGAGCAATCCTTCGACTTCATCCACTGACCAGCCTTCTTTGGTTGCCAAAAAAGAAATAATGGCTGGGTCAAGATCGCCGGAGCGCGTCCCCATGACTAATCCTTCCAGCGGCGTTAAGCCCATCGAAGTGTCTATCGAATTTCCTGCTTTAATTGCCGTAGCGGAACATCCATTGCCCAGATGCAGCGTGATGATGTTGACCTCTTCGCGTGGAATGTTTCGCAATTGGCGATAACGGTAGGCGACATACCGATGCGATGTCCCGTGAAAGCCATACCTCCGCAATCGGTAACGGCGATAGACCTGATAAGGCAGCGCATACAGATATGCATGTTCTGGCAGAGTCTGATGGAAAGCCGTGTCGAAGACAGCGACCTGTGGCAAACCTGATCCCAATAATTCGCGGACGGCATTGATGCCCTGTAAATTCGCGGGATTATGCAATGGAGCTAATTCAATACAATCTTCAATGCTGCGCAGGACTTCATCGGTAATCAAAGCGGATGCTTTGAATTGTTCGCCGCCGTGGACGACGCGATGCCCGACGGCGTGAATATTGGCTACGGTTTTGAGGGACGGGACGCCGGAATTTTCTGAGGTCAGCCAGCGCAGAATGTAATCTACTGCCGCGCGAATATTTTTCAGTTGCGCGGTATGACGTTGCTTGACACCGTTTTCGGCGGTCACGGAAATAATGGCTTCACCGCCGAGGCGTTCAATGACACCTTGTGCCAGGCGGCGTTCGGCATTGGTTTCGATCAGGTTTTCATCCGTGACGATGAGTTGAAATTTGACGGTTGAACTGCCGCAATTCAGAACCAGAATATTCATAGGTTATCTCGTAATTTTTGTTCGTTGAAGCGATGTCGCCTGCCGACCAGCTCGCTACCACTCACCGTACTGTACCGCTCTGCTTGTCATTGTACCGCATTTTCACGGCACACGATTTGCACCTGCATTCATGAAAGAATTGAAAGGAAAAATTCGCTTATGAAACAAGCATTCAAACCACAGCCCATCCATTGGTACATCTTAGTCGGCGCCATCCTGTTTGGCACTGCGCTTTTTCTGGCTTTACGCATGTACGGATATTGACTCTGCGGCAAAATATTATTCAGGGATTCGGTAATTTTTCCGGGATTGGCAGCGGCGTTCCGTCGTGGACGAAAACCGGCATGCCAACAGTTGCGATCCGGCTGAATTCTTTGCTCGCAAACATCGGAATACGAATGCAGCCATGACTGTGAGGGACGGTCGGCACTGCCGGATTACCGTGAATGGCGATGCCGCCGTGAATGTAGTTGGGATAGTACAACAATCCCAGTGGGCTTTTGCGCCAGCCTTTAATTTTGCGTTCAACTTTGAAACGACCCAGCGGAGTCACCGCACGTCGGGTCGAACCTCCCTGCGTAAATAATTCACCAGAGCCTGACGAGATGGGCAGGATATGCAAAATCCCGCCGGAATTATCTACGACAAATAATACCCGGCGTTGCAAGTCAACTTCGATATGTGGATCGCCAGATTCCATTGGAGTTGGTTTGTGCGCTGTGCGGAGCGCATTCAATTCATCTGTAGTCAAAATTCCGGTGAGTGGGCGTCCTTCGATTTTCTGAAATGCGATGAGCGCGTGACGCAGGGAAGCATCAAGTCCGGTGGCTTCAGGAATTAACCAGTAACCGAGTGAGTTCAGTAATTCGCGTGCCGCCTTAATTTCTTCAATACTGGGCTTGGTAGGTGGTTGAGCAGTCAGCGGTGTTATCCATAGCGTTAGCAAAAGCAAAAAACAAAATAATTTTGATAAAGAGCGGGGCGATTGGTGAGTAATATTCATGTGGATACTTCCTCTTTGAATGGAACGGTTGATTTTAAAGGTCGTGTAATTAAGACCGGACAAGGAGCCTGACGCAGGACGCGATCTACGTTGGAACCGAATAAGGCCCGCATTGAGAAGCCCGCGCCGTGAACTCCCATGCAGATTAAATCAATCTGATTTTCTTCGGCATAGTTCAGAATTTCACGGTAGGGAAGACCTGTCAGGATGGCTTGTTTGACGCTGCCCCACAGGGTAAATTCTTCGGGCACGGATTGATGCAACAACTGTGAAGCGCGTTGATAATCGCTTTCCAGCGAAATCGGTAATCTGGTGACATCGGCCGAAATCGTGACGGGCAATACATGCACAAGATACAATTCTGCCTGATATTCCTGCGCCAATGAAGCCCCATATCTCAAGGCGATTTCGGCATCGTTGGAAAAATCATGCGCGATCAGAATGCGTTTGAGTTTGATTTCAGGCGTCGTGTCCTCCACCCATTCGCGTTCGTCCTGATGAATGACGAGGACGGGACAGGGGGCAGTACGACAGACGGCTTCGGCAGTGGAGCCGAGCAACGCCGCTGCAATCGGGCGACGCCGGGAACGCATCACAATTAAATCAATATTACGCTCGACGGCGGCTTGGGCAATCATTGAGGTCGGATCGCCTTCAACGACAATCGCTTCAGAATTGACACTTTGGGTGAGGGTCTCACTTGCCTGATGGTTAATCGTATCCTCGTATATTTTTGTGAGCATCGCAGGTTCATCAATATGAGCAAACGATTCTACACAATGGCACACGTATAGTTTGGCTTCGTAAGCCTGTGCCAAAGCAACCGCGTAGCGCAACGCGCTATCCGCTTCGGAAGTAAGATCAATGGGACAAAGTAGACGGTTGATTTTTAGCATAAAAATTTATTGCTTCGGGGTAGGCATAACCTCCGATCAATGAAGTGCAAAGCGTGTGCCGGAAAAGAAGGCGCAAAATTAGGGGAAAGGAGCAGGAAGAGAGTGAAAATTCACAGGGATGGGGAATAGTCCGCACGGAAAGGCTGATTAGGAAACTGTCTGGCGTGGCAGGTGTAAGGTGAAAATAGAACCCTCTCCGACGGTCGAACTGACTTCGACACGTCCGCCATGAGCGCGGGCAATGCGTTGCACGGCGGGTAATCCCAATCCTGTTCCATTCGCATTGGTGGTAAAGAATGGACTGAAAATATGTTCGAGATTTTCCGCTGAAATACCGCGCCCGGTGTCTTTGATTTCGATCATGACTTCGTTTGTTTCGGGCCCTTCGTTAAAGCGAATAGAAATTGTGCCGTGCGTTTCGATGGCTTCAATCGCGTTACTGATGAGGTTGAGAATGGCGTCTTCAATTTGCCCGACATCTATTTTCATGACGATGGGCGTTGGCGTCGCGCTGAATTCGACCTGGATTTGGTCTCCGCGTTTTCGAGCTGTATACGCAGCCTGATAACGCCCCATGCTGATGGCGCGGTGGACGACTTCATTCAGCGAAGCCGACTGAAAATTGAACTCACGCGGTTTGGCACGATCAAGTAAGGTATGAATCGTCGCGTCAATGCGTCCCACTTCGTGGCGGACATTTTCCAGCACTTCGCGTTCGGGGTCATTGGGATTGCGGCGTTGAATCATAATATCCACAACGCCTTGAATCCCGGCCAGTGGATTTTTAATTTCGTGGGCGAGGCCGGCGGCTAATTCTCCGAGGCGCACCATTTGCCCGATGTGCGCGAGTTCACGTTCGCGTGCTGCAATCTCTGTAATGTCACGCACAACCATGACAAACGCTACGATTTTCCCTGCGTCATCCCGAACAGGAGAGACGCGGGAGCGTAAGCGTTGGTCAAGGCGATGACCACGAATTTCTTCAACGGTTATTTCGCCTGTTTGGAAGCTGCTTTGACGGGCGCAAAAATGCGGCAGGATTCCATTTTCATCGGAACATCCGAAAACTTCAGAGCAATTGTTTCCGATAATTTTTTCCACCGGGAGACCCAGCATGGTCGCAAAGGCTTCGTTGGTGCGGATCACGCGTCCCTCCAGCGTTTGGACACAGACACCATCTTCCATCGCCGCCAGCATTGCTTCGCAGGAAGGCGTCAGCAGGGAATCAGCCAGTGGTAAAATTGGTAGTGAGGGGTGCTTGTTCATACGGATGCTTCGATAGCAGCTCCTTCCAGTTTTTTCAAACGATAGCGCAACTGATCGCGCGAGATACCCAATAATTCTGCGGCTCGCGTTTGATTCCCGTGACAACGTTTCAGCGCCTGTTCGACCAGTGACATTTCGACGGCTTCCAGCTCCACGCCATTAGCGGGTAACAAAAATGGTAGAGGTGAGATTTCAACAGTCGGCGCTGGCGGCTCAGCGACAACGGGAACCGCTAATGCAGGCAATATTTCCCGCACTTCATTTTGTGCAACTACCGGAGCGCATTCGATGATGATGCTTTCATCCTTCGTCATTCCACGCGGCAACCACATCGGCGTAATCAGGTCACTGTCTTCTAAAATCATAACGCGCTCAATGACGTTGCGGAGTTCGCGGACATTGCCAGTCCACGTATAGTGCCGAAAAATTTCACTGACTTCGGGCGCGAGGCCGTGTACTTGTTTGCGGAGTTTCTGGTTAAAATGCTTGAGGTAATAATCGCTTAAAACGAGAATATCTTCGCCACGTTCGCGCAAAGGGGGAATATCAATTTGAATCACTGACAACCGATAATACAAATCCAGACGGAAATTTCCCGCGTCACTTTCCGTTTTTAAATCTCGATTGGAGGCAGCAATAGCGCGGACATCCAGTGGCAAATCTTTCAGTCCACCGACGCGACGAAAAGCCCCTTCTTCCAACACGCGCAATAGTTTTGCCTGTAGTCCCAGCTCTAATTCACCGATCTCATCTAAAAAAATTGTGCCGCCTTCCGCCTGCTCGAATAATCCTTCCTTGCGATTTTTGGCATCGGTGAACGCGCCTTTTTCATAGCCGAACAATTCGCTTTCAATCAATGTTGATGGGATTGCCGCGCAATTAATTGCCACAAACGGGGCTTCGGCGCGGCGCGAACTGTAATGAATGGCTTTGGCGACTAAATCCTTACCTGTACCGCTTTCGCCCTGTAATAACACAGATGACGCTTCGCTTTGCGCAACTTTGCGAGCCAGATTAATCATTTTGGTCATCGCCGGAGAGTCGCCAATAATTTGCTCGAAGCTGAATTCACTGGTGCGTTCGCGGCGCAGCTTCGAGACTTCTTTGCGCAGCTTGCTGGCTTCGAGGCCGTTGCGAATGGTGATTTGCAATTCGTTCAGGTTGATGGGCTTGCCAATAAAATCATAAGCGCCGCCGCGCAGCGCGGCTAACGTATCCTCAATCATCACATTCGCCGTAATCATAATGACGACGGCCTGTGGTTGCGCCTGCTTAATGGCTTTCAGCACGTCCAGCCCGGAACCATCGGGTAAATTGATGTCAAGCAGGACTGCCGTCGGATGATCGGTTTCAAAGGATGAGAGCGCACCCATCACGCTGCCCGCTTCGAGCGGTTCATAGCCCCAACCCTTGAGCGCTTCATTTAAAGTCCACCGCACCATCCGTTCATCGTCTACGATTAATATTTTTTCTTTAGCCATAGTTTATTTTCTTGACGCACGAATTCCTTCACCATGATTCTCAGAATTTAGTGAATGCAATTACTCTGCCACAAAAATTATGAGAAGCAAGCTTGTGAGGCTTGGATGAGGTAAGGTAGTTTTCCGGTCGTGTGGGTAAAATCCCTCAAAAAGAGTGGGAGATTTTCCCCATTAACGTGGTTGGGCGAGTGATGGTCTTAATTAATGACAGATCTTGGTAGCAGTTGATTGTGCAACAGGCGTGGTCGGAAGAGTGGGGCTGACGAATGGAATATTCAATGCCAGCCCGCGTAGAATCAATAAGATTGCGATGACTGCCAGACCCGCAGGCAGCATTCGCTGAATTGAAAAGCGGAAATTATTCTTTAGTTTTCCAGTCAGCAATCCAAAAAATAACATTGCCGGGAATGTCCCTAATCCAAACAATGCCATAAACAAACTGCTGGATAAAACAGTCGGTTGCAGCATCGCGCCCGCGATTGCGACGTACACCAAACCGCAGGGAAGCAGCCCATTTAAAATACCTAATCCAAATTGTGCAGAGAAAAAATTCAGCCGTAAAAAGGGTGACATCCAGGATCGCAATTGAGAAATCCAGCGCGCCGCCCACGCCGAGTTTGGAATGATTTTTTTTGGCAGTGCCAACCACAGCAAAATCAGCGTACCTGTCATGATCGAAACAAATTGTTGTAATCCTGAAAAGCGCACTGCGCCGCCCAGCATTCCAAGTCCGGCTCCGAGTAATGAATACGTCCCCACTCGTCCGAGATTATACAGGGCGCGCCCGCTAATCAGTTTCGCCCAACGCCGCGAATCACAGTTGGGCTGCGGCAAAGCCAATACCAACGGCCCGCACATGCCGACGCAATGCAGCGAACCGAGAAACCCTAAACCAAGTGCAACCCAAATTCCATTATTCATAATTACTGAAGTTGAAGCGGAAATTCGTTGTAAAATTCACGGCCTTTCATGGCCCAGCTAATTTGCACGCGCCATGCGCCACGCTTCATTTTAGCAGTTTCGATTAATTGCAAGCCATCTTCATCAGGATCAATTGGCAGGGTGAAATCCAACATTGATTCTGATGGACGATACAATTTGATCGTGCCCTCTACTGCCGTATGCCGGGGCGGAAACTGGATTTTAAGGTATTTACCATCCTGGCTTAACTGGCAGGTAATCGGTTGAATCAGATTGTTCGTCTGCCGCACACGATTGATTTGCTGCTCATAGCCAATTTCATTTTTGTAATAATCAGGCGCTACCAATTCAATTTTTTGCGTCATTGCAAAGGCGACAAAGGTGATCGTCGCAATAGCAAAAATTGTATATACCGCAGCGATGCCATAGCCCCATAATGATTGGTCGTTTTTTATTGTAGTCATAATGTTAATTGAGCGTTGTCGCTAAAAATCGCGTCTCAATTTCTTTCATTAATTTCCCTTGTGAATAGACGCCAAATTTGACGTTCATGTTGCTACCGGAGATTTCCTGTGGTGATAGTACCAGCATAAATCTCCCGCTTTTTTCAGTCATCGCACGTACGCTGTCCACTTCGCCAATGATGGTTAGTTTTCCATTCTCCGGCGCGATTAATTTCACTTCAACAGGTACATCGCGGGTATTTTTATTAACGATTTGCAGCAAGTAAAAATTTACGATGTCACCATTCCCTTGTTTGGTTGCCAGCGTTCCAGGTTGTCGCAAGATCAAAATTTCAGTCATTGGGCGACGAACGAAGAAGAACAAAAAAAGTGAAGTAATCAATAACCATACGCCTGCATAGCCAAGGACACGAGGCGTCAACCAATTAAATTTTC
>JAYVRW010000029.1:0-2605 GCA_043775925.1 Blastocatellia bacterium | reverse complement strand
CTTCCATGTCATCAGAATTCACTTTCATTAAAAAAATCCGCGAATGCGCCGCACAACATTCCAGTCAAGCTATTTTAGGAATTGGCGACGATACCGCGATCCTCGCCGAACACGCAGGACGCGAACGGCTTATCACGGCGGATTTATTGATCGAAGATGTTCATTTCAAATTGGACTACACGCCACTTGCCTGCCTCGCGCACAAAGCCTTAGCCGTCAGCTTGAGCGACATTGCGGCAATGGGCGGGACGCCAGAATTTTCCTTGCTCACCCTTGGCATTCCGAAATCACTAAAGGATAAAAATTGGGATGAATTTTTTGACAGTTATTTCGCACTTGCTGAGAAATTCGGCGTCACCTTAATCGGCGGAGACACTTCGGCTTCGCCTGATAAATTAGTCATTGATTCAATCGTGATGGGAAGCTGTGAACGCGGCAAAGCAATTCGCCGAGGCACTGCAAAGCCTGGCGATGCAATCTTTGTCAGCGGAACACTCGGAGCTTCAGCTTTAGGTTTACAATTATTGCTGAACGGTGAACGCCTGACTGATGAAAAAAATAATTCATTAACTGCCCATTTAATGCCGCAACCAAGAGTCGAATTCGGAATCGCCCTCGGAACTGCCAGAATCATTCATGCAATGATAGATGTGAGTGACGGCTTAGCGCAGGATTTATCCCACATCTGCGAAGAGAGCAATGTCAGCGCAGTGATTGACGCCGAAGCCATTCCCGTTGCTCCCGGCGCAAATCTTGAGATGGCTTTGAGCGGCGGTGAAGATTATGAATTATTATTGACGGCGAATCGCGCTGATGAAAATAATTTACAAAAATTAGCCAATGATTACGGATTGCAACTAAGCTGTATCGGCGAAATTATTAATCAAACAACTGAAAATATTTTCCTACGCCGCAATGGAAAGATTGAATCACTGAAAATCAAAGGCTTCGACCATTTTAATGTAGCGTAAACTTTCTAGTTTGCGCTGTGTACAAGACAAGAATTTATATCGGAAGCTCAAGCTTTTCGCTGGAAGTGCGAGCCTGCCAATCACCGCAAACTAGAAAGTTTACGCTACTATCATCTACAGCAAAGATGGTTTACCATTGCAAACTATGATTACTCAGGAAGAACGAATTCAAAAAAAGCTGCTTCGCAAAATGGGCGAAGCGATCAGCGATTTCGGAATGATTTCCGAAGGTGACAAAATCATGGTGTGTCTGAGCGGCGGCAAAGATAGCTACTCAATGCTGAACCTCCTGCTCGACATTCGACGCAAAGCCCCCGTCAATTTTGAAATTGTCGCTGTCAATTTAGATCAGAAACAACCAAACTTTCCAGCACACGTGTTGCCCGATTACTTAACTGAAAAAGGTGTTCCGTTTCGCATCGAAGAACAAGATACCTACTCCATCGTCAAACGTATTGATCCTAAAACGTATTGCTCCGTTTGCGCTCGTCTGCGTCGTGGCATTCTCTATCGTGTTGCCGTCGAAGAAGGCTGCACCAAAATTGCCCTGGGACATCACGCTGATGATTGCATCAATACATTTATGATGAACGTCTTTTATGTCGGTCAATTAAAAGCGATGCCGCCAATTCTGCGCTCGGACGACGGGCGCAATACGATCATTCGTCCGCTGATTTATTGCTGGGAAAAAGAAGTCGCCGAATACGCCGCGACGCAGAATTTCCCAATTATTCCCTGTGATTTGTGCGGTTCACAGGAAAATCTCAAGCGTAAAAAGGTCAAACGCTTTTTAGATGAAATTGAAAAAAGTGATTTCCCTTACGTGCGACAATCAATGTTGACAGCGCTGGGCAACGTCACACCGACGCATTTGCTTGATCCAAGGCAATTCGATTTCAAATCATTGACGGCGATGACCGGAGATATTTCTGCTGAACTGGACGAAGCCATCATGGGACACGACGTTCCAGTGAAAGATTTTGCGGGAATGGCAGCGATTCAATAGAGTAAATGTAGCGCAACCCAGTCTTGTTTTGTGGCTCCATAGCATTTGGCGCTAAGACGCAGGCAATGCTAAGCTAATTTTCGTTAAACCCGATCAACAGAAACGAAGATACAAAATTCAGGAAAGTAGCAATGCCAAATTCGACCCCTCCGATGAAGTTCGTACAGATTGAGCCGAAGACGAAATCCGGCGCAGAGTATTCAGCTTCTACAATAAATCAATTAGCGCCTAAGCCCGTCACGGACATCAATCTTCCGCCCATCCCGTCAGACATGTGGGTGTACCGCATGAAGTTTTATGCCGGATTCCGAAAGGTGTTGGGCTATTTTTATACAACGCATTCTTATGGAGCCACGCGACGCTGGATCATGGCATCAGTACTCCCGGATAAGATTTTGTACCGCTGGAAGCCGTACCAAAAAGGCGAATGCAACCGTTGCGGACTCTGCTGCAAGATCGTTTTCAATTGCCCGTTCTTTTACGAGGATGGCAAGACGACCGCATGCATGATCTACACGACAAAACACGCCGTACCGCCCTGCGTCAGCTTCCCTGCCGACCCCAACGACCTCCGCGAAGTCCAACGCGAAGTCGCTCCTGCGCCTTGCCCATTTTATTTTGAAGGCGA
>JAYVRW010000028.1:0-8634 GCA_043775925.1 Blastocatellia bacterium | reverse complement strand
GGCCTGGTGGCATGCCGTTGGCGCTCCACTTGAGCGAAGGGTTAGGCGCCGACCCTCCGGCAAAGCATGCTTGTGCTTGAACTGCCATGCTTTGCTTTGGAGACTTGCGCTAGGCCTAGCCTTTGGCTTTGAGTGAAGTACCACTGACCTTTACGTGTTTGTGCTTGTGACTCGGCGTAGACGGAGCGAGCTGCCTTGAGGAGCTGCTCGGCGCGTCTTGGTATTTGGTTGTTCCGCATGCAAGCTCTTGCTCAGTGGTGATGCCACACATTCTTTGCCGGTAACCAAGCGCCACCGTTCTGCATTTTCCATGGTTGACAGCTCAGTCGACGCTCTGCGCTCGATGGTTCTGGCTGTTCCTCGCTACGGCGTCCGGAGCGACGCATTTGCGGCGTCAGCCGCTCGTGGCTCTTCAGTTCTCGGCCCTCTGGGCCGCACGAATCGAATTGTTGGCACCTAACGTTTGAGCTAAGGGGGCGACAACGGCATGGCACCAGGCCCCGGCCACAGAAAATGTACACCGTACCTGTGGCCGGGGCCTGGTGGCATGCCGTTGGTGCTCCCCTTGAGCGAATGGTTAGGCCTCGCTGACGGGAGCAAGAAGGCACGCCCGACATACCAAAGACTGCCAAAGGCAACCATGAGCAGAGCTGCCTGATTCCACACCTCCACCGTGAGCCGGCTGCAGCCAAGGCAGGATATCAGTGGAGTCTGGAGGAGTCTGGAGGAGCGGCAGCTGCTTACGCGCAATTTGTGTTTCTCGCGCAGCAATCACGTTCATCCTCAAGCACCCCAACATCGAAACGTTCTGTCCGAGGCGCTGGTGTGTGTTCAACAATCCTGGCCATCTCAAGCACGCCGTACTCGGCGTGCCCAACAAACTGACTTCCGGCCTCAGCCGGCTGCGCGAAGCGCGCTCAAGCAACTGGTTCTGTGACTGGGCGACTTGGCGCTGCATGCCGGATGCGTGCTGATTGGTATTTCTGAATTGCGAGGCCTAACATGAATTATGTGGATGACTCACATTTCCAATAATGGAAACTTATTTCCATTATTAGAAACTACTTTCCAATAGTGGAAACATCCACCTTTCCACTATTGGAAACTTTCATTTCTACAATTTTATCTTTCAACCCCAACTCCTGAACTTTTGCATATTGTAGCGCCCAAACTTTAGCGCCGCTATTCCAAACACCTCGTTTTGCCAAAAGTTTCTTCTTCAGTGCAAGATCAGTGTTGTTCACACGCACTACGACCATCTGTTCGGGCCGCGTTCGGAGTGAAGGCGGAAACCATTCTTCTTCCTCAATAATTAGCTCCACAGTTTTGAAACGCTTATGCCGGACAGCATCGTAACGATACCTGACACACAATAATTGCTCGCCATATTGCCTGACTAAACGTTTTGTTCCGGGCTGACCAGGTTTTAACTTTTTACTCATCTACGTGATGACGCAACTGTTGGGCTAACTTAATTCGGCTTTACTGGATGGCAGCCTTGAGTATAATACTCCTCTCTTTTTTCGGCAATAAAAATGTCACGTTACTAACCAAAATTTTCACCCGTTTAGTTATGCCTGAATCCCCCGTTCAGCCTCCTAAATTACTGGATCAAATTCGCACGACGATTCGCCTGCGTGGGATGAGCTATCGCACCGAACAAACCTATACCGACTGGGTCAAGCGCTACATTATTTTTCATCAAAAACGTCATCCCAGAGAAATGGGAGCCGCTGAAATTCGTGACTTCCTCGCGCATTTAGTGACTGATCGGAATGTTTCCTCCAGCACACAAAACGTCGCACTCCATGCCATCCTGTTTCTTTACCGCGAAGTCCTGCTCATCGAACTTCCGCCTGTTGGCGACTTATATCCGGCTAAAAATAATCCCCGCATTCCCGTTGTCTTTACGCCGCACGAAGTACGTGAAGTATTGTCTCATTTAGAAGGGACAAAATTATTAATGGCAAGTTTGTTGTACGGTACAGGGCTGCGCATTAGCGAGCTTCTTCGGCTGCGTGTTAAGGATGTTGATTTTGCTCGCAACGAAATTATTGTCCGCGAAGGCAAAGGAAAAAAAGACCGTGTGACGATGCTCCCGCTCAGCCTGAAAGCACCGCTCAGCCTGCATCTAGCTGTCGTCAGACAAGCGCATCTTAATGATTTGAATGAAGGCTTCGGACGCGTTAATTTACCTTACGCGCTTGAGCAAAAATATCCGAACGCAGTCACCGAATGGAAATGGCAATACGTTTTTCCGGCACCGAAACGATCCACTGATCCACGTTCCGGCATCGAGCAGCGGCATCACTTAGGCGCTTCCGTTTTACAAAAAGCTGTCAAGGAAGCGCTCAACAAAACCAATATTCATAAAAAAGGAAGTTGCCATACCTTCCGGCATAGTTTTGCCACGCACCTGCTGGAAACAGGGTCTGATATTCGCACCGTTCAGGAATTGTTAGGACACGATGATGTCTCAACCACAATGATTTATACTCACGTTTTGAATAAGGGCGGCAAAGGAGTCACCAGCCCGCTTGACCTGAATTATCATGCACAATAAAAATTCTTTTCTCGGTTCGTGGAAGCTGATTTCGGCGGAATATAAAAGTGAATTGCAGACGGCATACCCATTCGGAAGCGATCCTGAAGGCTTGTTAATTTACGACGCCAGCGGATGGATGTCCGTGCAAATCATGCACCGCGATTATGGGCAAAAAATTGCGGTTTCAGATAATTCCAAACCTGGAAATCGTGCTTCGTTCAGTGGCTATCTCGGATACTTCGGAACGTATGAAATTGATGAAGCAAACGCGCTGATTTTACATCGCGTCGCGGGTAGCACCTTGCCTCACTGGATCGGCTCTGCACAGCAGCGAAGCTTTAAATTTATTGATGGAAAATTGATTTTGAGTACTCCCGCAACCTCGAAGGGAACGGAAGTTTTGGCGGTGTTGGAATGGGTTCATTGGTAAATTTATTTAGTCAAATTTAGCCATCGAAGATGGTGACAGCATAAAGCCCAATGGTATTAAGTTAAGAAAAACTTTTTCGACTAGCCCAGCCGTTCACGGCTGGGAAGCCTGAGCATAAATCGTGTAGCCCGATTCATCAGGCTTTTGCGGCGGCTTTAGCCCTTATTAATGGGCGTTGAAGCCCCGCTTGAAAATTTCTCCGTGATTCCCAGCCGTGATGGTCTTTGAAAATAAAATTCGGCAATGCTCCATCGGAGCAGTTGAGTTTAGGCAGGTCGTTGACGGCCTGTGGCGGAAAGGTGAAACCGTCACCGCGTCCCAGCGGGACGCTTGATGTTCAGTCGTCCCGACGGGACGAATTGCCATTGCCTCCCACAGCAGGCCGTGAACGACCTGCCTACATTCAGTCAGCCCTCCGGGCTGAAGTTCGTTGCCGGATTTAATTTTCAAAGACCTTAACGGCTGGGCTAATGGAAAACATCATTTCCACATTTCTTAACTTAATGCGATTGGGCTTTATGCTGTCACCCGTTTCACGGGCTAAAATCTTAAATTGCATACATAACCTGAGTTAGCCTTGATCAATCCTGTCTATATCTGCTTAATACTTCCCACCTAACAACAGCGTCAATAAATTATTTTGCATCGTCGCATTCAGTGGTAAATCGCCGTGCGCTTCGCATTGAAAGACGGCGCGCTCCGGTTGATGCAGCGGCGTGATCCAGCTTGACGAAGCCTCGTCAAAACGCCATCCAAACAGGCTGCGGCGTGTCACGCGTCCATCGCCGGGAACGTACAGTAACGGCTCGGCGCGGGCGCGGAATTCATTTTTCCCCAGGCTGCGATTAATCCGAAACCATGTCTTCGTCGGAGTCACAATCGCGCCCTCTAACGTCCGTTCACAATCGCCGCCAAACAAATGAATTTGTAACGAAGCAGGGATTGACGAAGCAGTATTCAAAGCCTGATGAAAGGCACTGGCACGACGTAAAGCCAGAGTTAAAAATGGTTCACGCGCCGCGAGCATCTTCTGCATGTTCTCTTCCATTTCGCCTAATTTATTTTCAGCGGTAGCATCTTTTTTCTTCATTAATTCGCGCCGCGTTTGCTGAAATCTTTTCAACTCACGGGCTTTGAATTCGCTCTCAAAAGCAATTGACCATCCATACTTGCGCCACGTCTCAAGGTTATACAGATCAAGTTTTATGGGCAGTAATTGTTCATCAAAAAATTTCGCGTAGCCTTGCTGCGGCATCATTTCGTAAATCGCCGGAGAAGTGAAAATCGCATCCCGATCCAGCGCATCAATTAATTTTAATTGCGGGAAATTGGTGCCGAGAGCGGAGTAGCCATTGATCACCGTACTGAGTGCATCCATCGAACCCGAATTCGGAGTTCCGAACAAAATCAGCCGCGAAAAATTCTGTGCGCCAATCCAGTTCGGAGTCGGATGATTTTCACTCAAAACATCCTGTTCGCCGTACATCGCCGCGTAGCGCACAATCAATCCGCCCATCGAATGCGCGACAACATCAAATTTCAAATCCGGTTGCTTCAGTTTCTGCTTCAGCGCGTTAATTTTCCGCGTCAAGTTCTGTGCGTTTTCGACAATATCGCGCCGCCAATCATAAGCAAAAACATAGAATGTATCGCGGTCACCATCCGCCGCAGGTTCATCCCAACTACCGTGCTTATAACCTCCCGCCTGTTCCAGTGAAGTCATCAACGAGGCATAAAATTCAATCTCTGGCGAGAGCCTGAAAAATTTAGCGTGGTCAATAATTTCCGTAGCAATCAGGTCATCGCGGTTCTCAGAAAAATTCGCGGAAGTAATCGGCAACGCCAATAAATCACCGGACATATTCTTAAAGACAAATCGTGGCCATACAACTTCGTTAGTTTTCTGATTCACCAGACGGGAGCCAAGCGTTCCCGGAATCACAATCACCGGACGCTTTCCCGTCGGGCGTGGCAGATCACTCGCGTTGTAAATGCGCGGCAAATTCGGCTTGCCTGATTTCAGAATCGTACAGCCTTCGCTGACCAAAATGGCCAACAAAAGAATGCAGAAGCCCGCACGCAGTAAGGGCATCGGTATTGAGGAAACACTCTTTTTAATAAGCAAGCCCTTACTGCGTGCGGGCTTCTGCATTTTTCGATTCTCAACTTTCCGTGCTTTGTGCATAACTTCTTGCAACATTTCGGCGGTATCAATGATATATTTTCCGCGTACCTGATAACTATTTATTTGAGATGATTAACCGCCGAACCATCCTCATTGCTGCCGCGATTACGATACTGCTTGCACTTGCGGTCATCCTGATCGTGCGTGTTTTGATTCATTCCTACGATCAGAAAATCTATTCAAAAATCGAAGCTGTAGATACTAACTCTTGGAATGAACCCAGAGTTGCTATCGTCTTCGGAGCCGCAGTATATCAGGATTATTTGTCAGTCATCCTCGAAGATCGTGTCAAAGGCGCGATTACACTTTACAAAGCCGGAAAAGTTGACCGAATTCTCGTCTCCGGCGACAACCGGACGCTCCAATATAATGAACCCAAAGCGATGGCGGAATATCTGGCTTCCCACGCAGTTGATCCCAAACATATTGTGGTTGATTATGCTGGACGCTCGACCTACGAAACCTGCCTGCGAGCGCATGAAATCTTCGGCGTCAACAAAGCCATTTTAATCACGCAGAAGACGCACCTCCCACGAGCGCTTTTTCTGGCGAATAAATTAGGCATTGAGGCGTACGGCTTCATCGCCGACAATCAGAATTACGGCAGCGAAACTTCCTATCAAAAATTCCGCGAAATTCCAGCCGGGATGAAGGCGTTGATTAATCTCTACCTGTTCCCTCCGGCAACTGTACTGGGGGAAAAATTACCCATCAAATAAATTTCAATAATTGTAGTGTAGCTTTCTGACTAGCGCTTCTATAAAATAACGGTTGAGGTATTTTATGGCTAAACTAAACGGAAAAACCAATGGTTCCCACAACGGGAACTGGAAAGATGTAGAAGAATTGAAGAAACGACTTACTACTCTTTCTGAAAAAGAACTTGATTTTGAGTTGAAGAAGCTCTCTCCGATTGAATTGCACAATCTTGTCGCGCTCACCGCTTCCACGAATTCTATTAAAAAGGAGAGACGAGCTTGAAGCTTGCCACTGTCTTATTTGATACCTCTGTTTATTCAGGTTACAAAGATAAAATCAGAGGGAAGCTTCCTGGCTATCTTTCTTCAGTTGTCTTGCAAGAATTGACCGTTACGGCAAATGGCAGAGCTGATTTAAAATTCTATCGTCAATTATTGGAATACTACAAATCACAAAATCGGTTGATTGTCCCGGACGAAAATGCGTGGTACACCGCTGGACAAATCCTGAATCATATCCTGAGCGATGAGAGCCGCGACCATCAATCACGCCATCGTCCGAAGCTCAGTCACCCCAAAAAGCAAAGCATCATCCGCGATGTCTTAATCGCCGTCAGCGCCAAACAAAACAACGTCACCGTCATTTCCGACAACGAAGATTTTCCTTTGATTTCCAACTACTACAAATTTCGCCGGAAGAGTGGACGTGAGTTTTTCGTGTAAAAAAATCACATTCTCTTAAAGATTTTCAGACAGGATTTTTCAGGATTCACCAGCTGGGATCTTTGCTGCCATGATTTCCTGTTAATCCTGCTTATAAATCGTGTAAATCCTGTCTCGCCTCCACTCATTCATTTGTGCAAATTACGACTTTGTGGTGAAATCTGGCTTTTGCAATTCTGAGAATAATCATTACGAAGCTGCGAATTGACACGAATTCACACGAAGAAAAAATCATCTGACAATTCGTGATAATTCGCGTTAATTCGCGGCTCAATTTTTACAACGAAAGGTATCTTAAAGCTCATGGCAAACGTACCCATTACTGTCGCGCACGGCGACGGCATCGGCCCCGAAATTATGGCGGCAACGCTCCACATCATTCAGGAAGCTGGCGCACGCATTGACCTCGAAACCATTGAAATCGGCGAGAAGGTTTATCTTTCCGGCAACGCCGCAGGCATCGCGCCTGAAGCTTACGAATCACTGCGCGGCACGAAAGTATTTTTGAAAGCGCCGATTACTACGCCGCAAGGTGGCGGTTATAAATCGCTCAACGTCACAGTTCGTAAAACGTTCGGACAGTTCGCCAACATTCGCCCGTGCGTGGCGTATCATCCGTTCGTAGACACGAAGCATCCCGGCATGGATGTGGTCATCGTCCGCGAAAATGAAGAAGACACTTACGCTGGAATTGAGTATCGCCAAACGCAACAAGTCGAAGCCTGCTTAAAGCTGATTTCGCGTCCCGGCTCTGAGAAAATTGTGCGTTACGCGTTTGAATATGCGCGTAATTACAACCGCAAAAAAGTTACCTGTTTCATGAAAGACAACATCATGAAGCAGACCGACGGCTTGTTTCATCGCGTGTTTGATGAAATCGCACCCGAATATCCTGACATCATCGCCGAGCATTGGATCGTAGACATTGGCGCAGCCAAGCTCGCCGACACGCCCGGAGCGTTCGACGTGATCGTGATGCCGAATTTGTACGGCGACATTCTCTCTGACGTAGCCGCGCAAATCGCCGGTTCGGTCGGACTCGCGGGTTCCGCCAACATCGGCGAAAACGTAGCAATGTTTGAAGCCATTCACGGTTCTGCTCCGCGTCGTGCCAATCAAAATTTAGCGAATCCTTCGGGCTTATTCCTCGGCGCAATTTTGATGCTCGTCCACATCGGACAACCTGACGTAGCCGCGCTCGCACACAACGCGTGGATGAAAACCCTCGAAGATGGCATTCACACCTACGACATTTATGCCGAAGGCGTGAGCAAACAAAAAGTTGGTACAAAGGAATTTGCGCAGGCCGTCGTAGCACGCCTCGGACAAAAACCGGAAACGCTGAAACCAGCCGAATACAAAGCGGCGGATTTATCGAAGCTCGGTCAAATCAGTACGCCTGCAATTGAGAAAAAAGATTTAGTGGGCGTAGACGTTTACCTCGACTGGACTGCGGGTTCAACCAACGATTTAGCAGCGATCCTGGAAAAAACAAACGGCGATGAAATCAAACTCGCTTCGCTGAACAATCGCGGCACGAAAGTGTGGCCGGATGGTTCGCCGGAAACATTCTGCTCCGATCATTGGCGTTGCCGTTTTATGGGCAACGATGGCATTCATCATCGTCAAATCACCAATTTGCTGAACCGTGTTTCCGAAGCAGGACTTGATTTCATCAAGACAGAAAATTTGTACAACTTTGATGGCAAAGCTGGATACTCGGCATAAAATCAAATGGCAAAAAGCAAATATCAAAAGTAAAAAGGGTGGAACCAATTTTTTCTTTCCTCTCTCTGAAAAAAGAAAGCTCCGCCCCTTTGCCTTTTGATATTTGATATTTGCCTTTTGATTTGTTTTTTATATGGAAAACCCGCTCGTAGCAATTATCATGGGCAGCAAGTCCGATTGGGACACGATGAAACTCGCGTCAGAAACGCTGACCAAATTCGATGTGCCGCACGAATGCAAAATCGTCTCTGCGCATCGCACACCGTTGTTATTAGCTGAATTTGCGGCGAGCGCCGAAGCACGCGGCCTCGAAGTCATCATCGCC
>JAYVRW010000027.1:0-2614 GCA_043775925.1 Blastocatellia bacterium | reverse complement strand
CATCACCAGAACCAATCTCTGCGATGCCTTCAGCAACTGACCCCGGCAAAATACACGCTGTCGCTACTGATAACGCAGCAAACACACCGATGGCGGTGTGACAGGTATGCGGAATAAAATTGCGCGTAGTCAGACATCCCCCCTGCGTTGCCGGCGCAATCAAGCTCACCTTCGGCACTACGCGATTAGCAACCTCGCCCATCCCCATCAATTGCCCTGCCACGCGACGAATGGATTCGATTCGCACTTTTAAGGCTGTATCTGCGTTCAGTTCTGCGACCGATTCATAACCTGTAATGCCGACTGAACCCGCAGGGATGACAACGACCGGCATGCCGTTATCAAGGCAAGTCACGCGCACTCCATCTGCCATATCGCTGGTAAGTCCAGTCGGCAGCAGCGTCCCGCAGACCGAACCTGCGACATCACGAAAGCTAATACAAATCGGAGCCGAAGAACCTGGCACTCCCGCGATCTGAGCGTTACCATCATAGGCAACAAAACCATCGGGCGTACAAACTTCGAGGTCAGCAATCGCGCCCGTATTCAGGGTTCTAACGCGAACTGTAGTGGTGCCGTCTTTGGCTGCGACCAGGCCACGTTCGATAGCGAAGGGGCCAACACCTGACAAAATATTTCCGCAATTGGGCGAAGTGTCTACCAACGGCTCTTCGACCGCAACTTGTGCGAAGAGGAAATCCACGTCTACGCCCGGCTCCGGCGATGGACTGACAATAGCGACTTTGCTGCGCAACGGATGCCCATCCCCCAAGCCGTCAATCTGCGTCGGATCGGGCGAACCCATGATGGACAACAATAATACGTCGCGCTCGGCGACTGAAGCAGGCAGATCTTCGGCCAAAAAATAAGCGCCTTTTGAAGTGCCGCCACGTATGAGCGCGCAGCGAATTGATCGTTGCCGCATGAGCTTCATTCATCCTCAGAATTGGCAGTTTTTTGTCTGGCGGCTACCGAATACAAGGCATTCGGCGCATTACGGGTCTGAAGAAATTCCACCAGTGATTCGCCACGCATCGCAGCGTAAATGTGGAGATTCGACGTGCCGACAACCGCACCCAATTTTTCCAGCAGAAAAAAGATTACACCATAATGGATCAGCTTCCGCCAATCACGATTTCTGACCAGTTCAATTTCCTCGGTGGTCAATTGGTGTTCACTGAATAAAGTTTCCGGCTCTGTCAGAAAACGCGCACGAAACGCCGGCTCAATCAGGCGATGAAGAAATTTGTTGAGGCGATAGGCTTTCACGCTTCGTTCAAGCGTGAAGGGGTAAGTCCCGTCAAGCTTTTCGATCCCTGCGGTCTGCTGTCGCATGTGGTCACGATACAAGGCAAGCGTATCTGTCGCAATTTCTACCGACTGGTTTTCATAAATTGCTGTCGCCAGTCCCGTCATAGTTGGCAGGTAATAGGATTGATGAATCTTTTTCACCTTTTCAGAAAGTGCGCCGCGCATGATGAGCCACATAATCACTTCCGCGCTTTCCAGCCCGCCGAGACGTGCATAATCCGCGTGCGTCAACTCCATCAGCCTGTTTGGTTTTTGCTCGATTAATTCAAGAAACTCTGCGTCCCATTCTGTATTATTAAAGCCCGCCCGTTCACTGTGTACCTGATGCGAAAGTCCGCCCGTCGCTACAATGACGACGCCAAGGTCTTCGGAATAGCTCTCAATCGCATGCCGCAAAGATTGACCGAGCTTGTAACAACGCCGTGCCGAAGGCATCGGAAATTGCAATACGCCAACCTGCAATGGAACAATGCTGCCCGGCTATTCCGGTTCGTGTGGCCATGCTAGTGATAACGGAGAAAAGCAGCCATGATCCAGCGGAGGATCCTGAAAAAAAGACAGATCAAATTCATCCGCTGTCAGCGCTTCCGCAATATGTCGAGCCAGGGCGGGATGCCCGTTAATGGGCGGCAAGTCACGCGCCCCGCCGCCTTCATCCGCAGGGAGGTACGACTCACCCACGCCAAGCGCGAAATGCGAATAATGGTCGAAGAAAAACGACGTGACGTGGTCGTTGTAAATCAAAAACAACACATCAGGTTTTTTCGCTGCCAGCCATTGCTGCACAGGTTGGTACGCCTCAAAAATTGGCGCCCACGCGGGATCGTACTGTTTGCCGTTATCCACCGCGAACCCAATCGTAGGCGAATGTGAGGTGGCGATGCCGCCGAGAATTCTGGCCATAAGCTCCTATTTTGACCTGGTGGATTTCAACTGTTGCGCTAGAAATTCTCTGGTCAGTGCTGCTACTTTCGGATCATTGAATCTGCCAGGCCCGCCAACCAACGCACAACGCGGCGAAACATAAACAGAACATCAGCAAACCCCGCCAACGAGTGGGAAGTGAAGACCTCGCCGTTGTTACTCGATAATCCAGGCGCAGCTCACGTTGGAGAGGATCACGTTCCTGCCCGCCGAGCTTGATTTCGTTCGTGGTTGGAACCAGTGCGTTCACCAGATAGACGCCGAGTTCGGGCAGATGATTGTTGCGGCAAGAGAGTTGCTGATTGTCGGCGACGCCAAGAGTTACTGCCGCCACCAAGGTGAGTCGAATCGTGCCCAATCCTTCACGCATTTCTTGTTG
>JAYVRW010000026.1:0-8698 GCA_043775925.1 Blastocatellia bacterium | reverse complement strand
TGCAAGCTCAGATCGTCCCAATCTTCGGGCGACCATTTGGAATATTTTGTAAAACGCATAATTTAAATCTTCCCTGCTTCTTCAAGCGTTCGGAAATCATTTGGACTAAAAATACTGACGCTTTGATATTGTTTTAGTACCAGCAAATCTTTGTCGCCAGTGATGATGCAATCGCAATCTCCAGCAATTGCAGTGGCGATAACATTATCATCGTCAGCGTCGCGGCAAATTTGCTGCTCAAGTTTTACAGGAATGACAACCTTCATTCTACTCAGCAGGAGTTCAGATACCTGGTGAATTTCTTCTGACCCAAGTTTGAATTTTTTGGCAAGTTTTTCCTGAAACTCGTTGAGGATAAAATCCGATGTAATCAGCGTATGTTGTCGAGCGCAGTTTTCAAATAGTTCGTGACAATAACCACGCGCCACAAATGCTGCGATTAAGACGTTGGTGTCGAGAATTATTTTCACGAGATGGCTTCAAAAATTTCTTCGTCGGTATAATTTGAAGAAGACTTATTAATTATTCGCTCTCGAACTTTTCTGAATTGGCGAATGTACAAATAATCTTCTACCGCTTTGCCTATTAATTCGGCTTCAGACAAACCTTCTTCTTGTGTTGCCTCTCTCAGCGCAAAATTAATTTTATCAGGAAGATTGATGGTGATAGTTGCATTCATAAATTTGTACCTCACAGTCAACTTGTTTTAAGTATCGCATAACTAAACCTCGTGACCAGCGATAAACATCAGAATCCCTAGAATCTTTTCCAGTTCAGCAATGTAGTAATCGCCCTGATCCAACGTCAGGTGAGAACCTTCAAGCTTAAGAAAGCGCCATGCAATTCCTGTTGTTGCTACGCCGTAAATCACGTCCTGCACCGCGCCTTCGCGTTCGTTGAAGATTTGTGCGGCGACCATCGCAGCTACACATTGCCCAAAACCGTTTTGTGGATTGTCATTTTTCGCTTCGGCAATCGCGACAATCGGGACGCTGACAAACTGCTGAATCGGTGATTGCGAAATTAGGAAATCGCAGAATCCATTCAAGCCACGCTCCTTAATCAACATCAAATTCGACGCCGGAAAATAAGCTGATACGATTGTTCAGTTGGCGTCGAACATCCAGTAAAATCGGGGCGATCAGAAATTCAGACTTGGCTTTTTCAGTATTGACAGCCGTCGCCAATGCTTCGTAATCCGGCAACACATCCTGTAAATATTTAGTCGGCTGAACTTCGGGAATATCCGCAAACAGTCCCCGCGTCTCAGATAAAGTAAGATTGAAATCTTTCAGGACTTGCTTGAAGGTGAATTTATTGTACACCATTGCTGCCTATTCTTTTTTCTTCGGAGCGCCGCCTATCAACGCCCACAATCCACCATCTACATTAACAGATTCGCCGTTGATAAACGAAGCCTGATCGCTGAGCAGGAAGGCGATGACTTCGGCGATTTCGTGGGGCTGCGCGATGCGTCCGATGGGGTGCAGGGATTCGCAGGCTTCAATCACGGAGGTTGGGTTTGGATCAAGGGAAACTGACCAGCGCCACATCGGAGTGTCCACACTGCCAGGACAGACGCAGTTGGTGCGAATTCCTTCGGCGGCGTGATCTACGGCTAAGGCGCGGGAAAGCCCTAATAATGCGTGTTTGCTGGTGACGTAGGCGACTGCACCCTGTTGTGCGCCGTGAGCTTGGACGGAACTGACATTGACGATTGCGCCTCCGCCAGATTGTCGAAAATGTGGGATGCAGGCTTTTGACATCGTGAACGCGGCAGTCAAATTGATCGCCAACACTTCATTCCACAATGCAATCGAAGTCTCGTCCGCTTTGCCGTAGCGTTGAATCCCAGCGTTATTCACCAGCGCATTCACACCCTGCATTTTGTTTGCAGCAGATTCCACAGCGGCTTCGGCTTCGTCAGGATTGGCTAAATTTGCAGCGATAAAAAATACGCGCTCATTGCTGAAAAATTCGTCATCCGCTGTTCGGTCAATCACTGCAACGGAGGCTCCGCGTGCGTGCAATAATTTTGCGGTAGCGAGTCCGATACCGCTGGCTCCGCCGGTGATGATGGCTTTCATTGATTCGTAAATTGGCATAAATCAAATTTGCAGAAGCCCGCACGTAGTAAGGGCGTTCGTGTCAACTGTAGATTGACGTCTTGTAGTGAGTCTTTTATCTCGCAAATAACTTGTGGAGCTAGAACGCCCTTACTGTGTGCGGGCTTCTGCATTATTTTTCATACAGAAAAGTGCTCACAAAAATTCACAAATCCTCGCGCTTTCTCCAGTGCCGCATTCGAGGATTCTTCATTTGCTTCACCGATCTTGATCTCTTCAAATTCCGCAGATAAATTTGACCATTCACCTTTTGTCAAACCTGATAGCACATAAATATTTTCAAATTCCCACAACGCTTCCAGCGAGGTGAACGGATCAACGAGCTGCGAATATAACGGCACACGCGCTGCCGCTGCTGCCGCTTCATACGACTCAAGCAAAGCCTGTTCGTAATTTTTGTGATGAATATATGCGGCGGCTTGCGTCAATCGTTTTTGCGCGTCTTCGATAACGGGGACAACTTCGGCAATGGTCGTTCCGGCGCATTCGCCGCGCACTCCGGTGCGTACGGTGAAGCGTTCGTTTTCGTGATCGTAGTCATCGTAAAAATTTGGATTTTCGTCAAACGAAGGAATCGCGCGGAGCGGCTCCAGCACTTCTTTGACGCGCTGATCGCCGATGCGAGCAATGAATGAATTGAAATCTTCGTCGGGATTTTTTTCAGCTTTGTGCAGGCTGAGCAGTGATTCTACGACTTGAACCGAAGCACGAGCCGGGAATTTGCCAACAATTTTTCCCGCCTTCGGATGTCCGTGATTTGATTGACCTCCGATAAATAAAATGTGCGAAGGAACGTTGCGCCCGTCGTGCGAAACGGCTGCGGCGTGGAAGCCAATATTTGATACGGCGTGTTGTGCGCAACCGTTCGGGCAACCGGAAATTTTAATGCGTAGGTCACGATTTTCTTCACGATACGCAGCGAGCGATCCGTCAAAAAATGCTTCGGAAATGGCGCTGCCTAAGCCTCGCGCTGAAGCGATGCCCAAACGGCAGGTATCGGCTCCGGGGCAGGCGGTCACGTCGGCAATCGTTTCGGCTCCGGCATCGCCAAGCGAAACTTTTTGTAAGGCTTGATAGAGCGCAGGCAAATCTTCGACGCGCACCCAGGGCAAAAACATGTTTTGCTCAATCGAAACGCGGAGTTCACTAGATGAAAATTGTCGTGCAATGTCGGCTAAGTCACGCGCTCTGTCTGCGGTCACGTCGCCTAATTTGGTACGGACATGCACACCGCGAAATCCTTCGAGGCGATGCGCGCTGACGGAATCTTTCGCCCATTGCTGAAAATTCGGATCATCCGTAATTGGGCTTAAGATGTTCAAATTTTGCGTGGTATTCAATGAAACGGGAACGCGCGCTGCTTTCAAAAAATCTGAGAGCGGCGGTAATTCGCCAATGATTTTGCGTTCGGCGTCTACAGCGTCTTTAAATTTTTCCCAGCCCATCGAATTGACCAGAAATTTCATCCGCGCTTTCATGCGCTGCTTGCGTTCGCCGTAGCGGTCAAAAATTCTGATTACCGCCGTTGTAAAATTGAACATTTCCTCGACAGGCAAAAATTCAGAATAAACGTGCGCCAGAATCGGCGCGCTGCCCATTCCTCCGCCCACGTGAACACGGAAGCCGCGTTGCTCAACACCATTTTCGATGCGCGTTCGGGCGTGAAAGCCCAGATCGTGAAACGACAACGCCGAATGGTCATCGGTGCAACCTTCAAACGCAAATTTCATTTTGCGTCCCATATTCTGATTGTGTTTGTTACGGAGCAAAAAGCTGAATAAAGCATCGGCGTAGGGATACACATTGAAGGCTTCGTCGTGTGAAATTCCGGCGCGGTAACAGGCGGTGATATTGCGGACAGTATTGCCGCAGGCTTCGCGGGTTGTGATTCCAACTTCATTCAATGAACGCAACAACGCCGGAGCATTTTCGAGTTCGAGATAATAAAGCTGCGCGTCTTCGCGGGTCGTGAAATGAATAAAGCTGCTCGCGTATTTGTCGGCGACATCGGCTAAGCGCGTCAATTGATCCGCCGTCAAATATCCACCGGGAATTTTGATGCGCTGCATCTGCACGCCGTCCTGCCGTTGTGCGTACGTGCCATATTGCAATCGCAATTTTTGCATCTTGGTTTCACCAATCAGGCCAAGACGAAATTTTTTGATGTGCTGTTCGTAATGTTCCATTTCGTCGGAAACGAGTGAAGGTGAGGACGTGAGTTCAGTAATAGTGGCAGTCATTAATGATCCTAAAATTAAATGATAAGAAACTAAAAACGCCTCAGCTCTTTGCTTAGAACCGAGGCGTTAAATCCATTTGCTGTTATTCTCAGGTTGAGAATTTTATTGGCGCGGATCAAACCGGTTCCATCGAACACAGGCAACAACAACACGACATCAATTGGCAGTGATTGTGGAGTTCAGTTTGGATCGAAGTTTGATTCATAACAATTGAAAATTAACCTTACTGATTGGCTGCAAGATTGTCAATATGAGGCTTCTGCCTTGTCGCAAATTCACACCCGCTGCCATTTTTCTTCGACACGATTCTGCGCAATTTTTCTCAGCTTTTCTTCTCGTGATTTCTTGCGTTCGTTGTACCCACGTTCTCCATAAGGCTCTAATTTATCCAGCCACAAATCTTCTAGAAAAATTAATTCTTCACGGTAATCACGATCAGTTCCTGTTCCTGGAGTCAGCTCATCCAAAATCTCGAAGGCAAATTTTTCGCTGCCAAATTCGTTCCACTCGGACTGTAAACATTGCACGTGATGCGATCCCGCCTGTAACTGGAGCTTGTAGCGATTGAAGATTCCAGGCAGATTCAACGATGAGCCGATCAGCACTTTTTCGTTAACGAGATTGCGAATTTGATAGACTCCCATCGGGCGATGAGATTGCTGATATGCTTTTTTGAGCTCCTTCTTTTTACTGTCCACGTTAGTATGCCGTGCTGACGCCCTTACTTCGTGTGGGCTTCTGCATTTTTCATTGCTTCATTTTTTCAGGTAGCCGGTGCGTCGTGTGCTCGACGACTGAAGAAACGGTCCCTGGCATTAATTCTTTTGTCTTGATTGGAAGCTGATCTGGCACACGGCTCGGCTCAGGCAGAAAATTCGTGCGCGGGATCGTAAAAAATATTCCATTAATAATCATTCCCAAACCAATCAAAAATGGGACGATCCCCGCCAGCGCCGGAAAGATCAAATCTTCCTTACCAACGATCATAAAAAGTAAAAACACGCCTAATCCAACCGCAGCAGTAATGATCCCATTACGAATTCCGCGCAGGCGTCGTTCTTCTGGCGATTCCAGAAATTTAGTAATTTGTGGCAACACGTCCTCAGCTACTTTTTTCAGGTCGTAGCCAGATTCCAATTCTTTAATTTTGAACGCTACGGCTCGCCCTATTTCATTGCGGGCTGATGCTGCGGAAGCCGTCAACGTATCAGGCTTTTCGAGAGCAGAACGAACCCCGCGTAAATCCGTTCCGCAGTTACGGCAAAATTGTTTGGGCTGACTTTCTTCGGCGGCGCAATTTGGACAATACATAATTCGGCTCACACTCCTGATTTCAATACGAACAATACAAGGGAGAGGTTCACAATGAATAGTTGTCAACAAGTTCAAGCGCCAAGTATTTCGTTGAGACCTTCGATTATTTGATCAATTTCGTGCGTGGCAGCCTTACCTAATTTTTTTCCGAGACGGTCAACTGACAAAGTTCGAATCTGACTTATCTTAACCCAGGATTTTTTAGGAAGTCCTTTTGACAAAAGTTCAAAATTTAACGGAAAGCCTGCTTTGGGTGACTGACTTGTAACGGCAACTGCGATCACAGTTCCAGATTTTAAATTAAATACGTCAGCGCTTAAAATCAATACTGGGCGCAAACCCGCCTGTTCATTGCCTCTGGTAGAATTCAAGTCTGCCCAAACAATATCGCCTCTTAATATTCTGGCCATTGATTTAACTCCTGCGCCATACCTACTTCAGCCAGTGATTTTTCATATTCTGGATCAAGTTTCGCACATTCTATGGCAAGCCGATTATTTTCCAAACGGATGAGCTTTTCTGAAACTGCCTCTTGAATCGCACGGCTTCGGCTTGGGAATATTTTTCTTTTGACAAATTGATCAAGTTTGGCAAGCGTCACCTGATCGAGGGTAATTGCAACTTTGGCTGTACTCATAAAATTAAATCCCTTCAGTATGATAGGCTATCATACTGAAGGGATTTTGAGAATCGTTATTCAGGCGTTAAGAGTTCAAGCTTTAGCTTGTGTTTTATGTTCAGAAACAAGCTGAAGCTTGAACTCTTAACGCTTGTGAATCACTTCTTCAAGTATCAAAATTCCAGTTTCTTCAAATAATCCATGCTGATCTTGATGCTTTCCAGCGCCGTCAGTGACGTATTGTCCTGCTCGACAAAATAGTGTTGCACTCCGGCCTGTTTACTCTTGGCGAGAATGCGTTTGAAATCTACTTTGCCGCGTCCCAATTCCATCGTGATTTGTTTCTGGCTGGCGTCCATGTCTTTGACGTGAACGGTAATGAAGCGTCCAGGGTACTTCGCAAAATAGGTCAGCGGGTCTTTGCCGGCGTACGAAATCCAGCCTAAGTCCATTTCCATTTTGACATTATTTTTATCGCATTCAGTGAGAATCAAATCGTAGGGCAATTTGCCTTCCAATTCTTTAAATTCAAAATCATGATTGTGATAGCCAAACGCCAAGCCCGCTTTTTTACAGGCTTCGCCGGATTTATTCAGCACTTCGCACAGCTTTTTATAATCGTCCAAAGTCTTGCGCTCGTTCGGCATTAAGAACGGACAAATCACGATGCTGTGTCCGATGCCTTTGGCGGTATCAATCACTTTGTTGACATCTGTTTTCAGCGAAGCCAATGAAAAATGCCCGGAAGGCGCTGTCACGCCCATCGCAGTCAACATGGTCTTCACGGCTTTCGGGTCTTTGTTACCGTAAGTCCCGAAAAATTCAAATTCTTTGTACCCGATAGCAGCGACGGCTTTGAGCGTTCCTTCAAAATCTTTTCCCATCTCGTTGCGAACGGTGTAAAGCTGGATGCCAGGGGATTTAATTTTCTGTTTGGCAAAAGCCTGTTCGGAGAGCAAAGAGCCTCCGACAGCGGCTAAGGCTGTGGTTTGAATAAAGGTACGACGGTTTATCACGAGTGTTTTCCTCCTCAGGGTTAATGGTGCAAGTTGTGAAATTCTAAGATAATTTATCCAATGATGACACTAAAGCTAATCTGACAAACTGAAGAATGCAACATTGCAAACATTTTTCACGAATGCTATAGAATGGGGCAATGCATTTGAACAGCAGAAAGTGTCGGCTTCAAGTTTTGACGCAGACTCTTTGCCTTTTCAGTACATCATTCATAAAAGAGGAACTTGCTTATGCTCCGAAGCATTACTTCTACTAATTTTAAGAACTGGACCCCCCTCCCGCTCCGGGCGGCGCTGGGTCTGATTTTTCTTGCTCACGGAATCCAAAAAGTATTCGGTGGCTTCGGCGGTCGCGGATTGCGAGCGTTTATGTATACCGATCCCCCCTTTCATTGGATGTGGCCTGGTCCAATTTGGATGGGAGCCGCCGCTTTTGCCGAACTGATCGGCGGCGTCATGGTCTTGATTGGATTGTTCACGCGCCTTGGAGCTTCGGCGATTTCAATGGTGATGATCTCCGCCATGTTTGGCATTCATTGGGGAAATTTCTTCATGCAGGATCGCGGTATTGAGTTTCCTTTTGCCCTGCTCTGCATGGCGATTACTTTAATTCAAACTGGCGGTGGAAGACTGTCAGTTGATGCATATTTACGGTTGTAATAAGGTGCGATAGGCAAGCTGCCTGTCGAAAATTGAAAGAAGTCAGGCGAAACGTCTAACTTACTTTTTGGGGAAAATAGGTTCTTATGTCAAAAATAAAGATTATTCTGGTGGTACTGGCCATTCCAGTGCTGATTGCGGCTGGCTTTGCAGCGTATGTTTATGGGTCGTTACACGTGAATTATTCCAGTGGAGAGCGTTCAGGATTTGTTCAGAAGCTCTCAAAAAAAGGCTGGGTTTGCAAGACCTGGGAAGGCGAAATGGCGATGGTTTCAATGCCTGGTACAGCACCTGAAATTTTCAATTTCAGCGTCCGCGATGATGCTATCGCCGATAAAATCAATCGCAATATGGGGAAACGTGTCGCGTTGAGTTACGAGCAACATAAAGGCGTTCCGACCACTTGTTTTGGTGAAACAGATTATTTTGTCACTGACATCAAACCAGTTGAATAAAGCGCTAACACTCTTTAACCGCAAGACATTATTGATTACTCAACATTGCTCTTTCAACAAAAAAAGCGCAGTATTAGCACAGGATTTAGGTAGAAATTACCCCCGCGATTTTAGGGTCAGGACAGACATAGTATTTTTTCTTGTCAGGTTCTGGCTGGCGGATGACTGTTATGGAATCTACTAATATTCTGCTCGAAAAGGCGATTGATTATACTGGATTGTTCGCTCCAGCGGCGCTTGACATGAAGACAGCCGTCGCCAATTACGC